>NZ_JBEZXR010000001.1:0-325824 GCF_040638135.1 Streptomyces sp. NPDC026673
GCCGGGGGAGTCCCCCGGCGCCGCGGGGCCCGGCGCCGGGTCCGCCGACCAGGCGGGCCCGGCGGCCCCGGCCGGGGACGCGAACGCAGGCGTGGCTCTGCAGGCGCAGCTGGATCAGGTGCGTACGGCGCTCGGTGAGCGCACGGCGGATCTGCAGCGGCTCCAGGCGGAGTACCAGAACTACCGCCGCCGGGTGGAGCGGGACCGGATCGCGGTCCGCGAGATCGCGATCGCGAACCTGCTCACCGAACTGCTCCCGGTGCTCGACGACATCGGCCGCGCCCGGGACCACAAGGAGCTGGTCGGCGGGTTCAAGTCGGTCGGCGAGTCCCTGGAGACGGTCGCGGCCAAGATGGGCCTGCAGCAGTTCGGCAAGGAGGGCGAGCCCTTCGACCCGCTGGTGCACGAGGCCTTGATGCACAGTTACTCGCCGGACGTCACACAGACGACCTGCGTGCAGATCCTGCAGCCCGGGTATCGCATCGGTGAACGCACCATCCGCCCCGCGCGGGTGGCCGTCGCCGAACCCCAGCCGGGTTCGCAGGGCACGCAGAAGAACGACGACACGGCGGACGAGGAGAACGGTGGCCCCGAGCAGGGCTGACGTGGGTAACGCAGGGAAGGAGGGACGCCGCGGATGAGCATCAGCAGGGATTTGTTCGAGAAGGATCTCTACAAGGTCCTCGGCGTTCCCAAGGACGCCACCGAGGCGGAGATCAAGAAGGCGTACCGGAAGCTCGCCCGCGAGTTCCACCCGGACGCCAACAAGGGCGACGCCAAGGCCGAGGAGCGCTTCAAGGAGATCTCCGAGGCCAATGACGTCCTGTCGGACCCCAAGCGCCGCAAGGAGTACGACGAGGGCCGCGCCCTCTTCGGCAACGGCGGCTTCCGCACCGGTCCGGCCGGTGCGGGCGGGTTCGGCTTCGACCTCGGTGACCTCTTCGGTGGCGCTCCCGGCGGCACCACCCAGGGCGGCGGCTTCGGCGGCGGTCTCGGGGACGTGTTCGGCGGGCTGTTCAACCGCGGCGGCGGTACGACCCGTACGCAGCCGCGGCGCGGCCAGGACATCGAGACCGAGGTGACGCTGAAGTTCACCGAGGCGGTGGACGGCGCCACCGTGCCGCTGAAGATGACCAGCCAGGCCGCCTGCAAGGCATGTTCCGGCACCGGTGACAAGAACGGCACGCCCCGGGTGTGCCCGACCTGCGTCGGCACCGGCCAGGTCTCGCGCGGCGGCAGCGGCAGTTTCTCGCTCACCGACCCCTGTGCGGACTGCAAGGGCCGCGGCCTGATCGCGCAGGACCCCTGCGAGGTCTGCAACGGCAGCGGCCGGGCCCGCTCGGCGCGCACCATGCAGGTGCGCATCCCGGCGGGTGTCACGGACGGGCAGCGCATCCGGCTGCGCGGCAAGGGCGCCCCGGGCGAGCGCGGCGGCCCGGGCGGCGACCTGTACGTCACCGTGCACGTCGACGCGCACCCGGTCTTCGGGCGCAAGGGCGACAACCTCACCGTCACCGTGCCGGTCACCTTCGTGGAGGCGGCGCTGGGCGGGGAGATCAAGGTCCCGACGCTCGGCGGTCCCGCCGTGACGCTCAAGCTGCCGGCCGGCACGCCCAACGGGCGCACGCTGCGGGCCCGCGGCAAGGGCGCGGTCCGCAAGGACGGCACGCGGGGGGATCTGCTGGTCACCGTCGAGGTCGCCGTCCCGTCGGCGACCGAGGGAAAGGCGCTGGACGCCCTGGAGGCGTACCGAGTGGCGACCGCGGACACCGATCCGCGGGAAGAGCTGTTCAAGGCCGCGAAGGGAGTCTGAGCCGATGAACACGAGCGGTGGAATGCGTGGCGGACGGGGCCGCAACCCGTACGAGCTGACCGACGAATCCCCCGTCTACGTGATCTCGGTGGCGGCCCAGCTCTCGGGTCTGCATCCGCAGACCCTGCGCCAGTACGACCGCCTCGGCCTGGTCTCCCCGGACCGCACGGCCGGGCGCGGCCGCCGCTATTCGGCTCGTGACATCGAACTCCTGCGCGAGGTCCAGCGCCTCTCCCAGGACGAGGGCATCAACCTGGCCGGCATCAAGCGCATCATCGAGCTGGAGAACCAGGTGGCGGCCCTGCAGTCGCGGGTCGCCGAGCTGTCCGCGGCCCTGGAGGGCGCGGCGGCGGCGATGCAGCAGCGCGAGGCGGCCGTCCACGCCTCGTACCGGCGTGACCTGGTGCCGTATCAGGACGTCCAGCAGACCTCCGCGCTGGTGGTGTGGCGGCCCAAGCGGCCGGAGTGAGCGGGGCGTAGGCCCTACGGCCCCGAGGGGCCTCGGGGCCCCGAGGGCCTCAGATCCTCGGGCCCCTGCGACACGCGGTGCAGGAAGCGCCCCGAGGCGACCATCGCGTGCAGCAGGAGGTGGCCCTCCGCCGCGGGGACGAGCCCTTCGGCGCAGGCGTCCCGCATCAGGTCGAAGGTCTCCTTGGTGGTGATGCCGCGCCGGCGCGCGAAGTCACGGGCCGAGCGGTCGTCGGTGATCCAGACGGAGCCCCGGAACTCGCGGCGCCGGGTGATCAGCACGCAGGTCTCGGCCTCGCCGAGATGCCTGGTCGGCGCGTGGGACGGGCCGCCGAAGACCGCGCGGCGCAGCCGGTCGACCTCCCGGAGCTCGGCGGTGTCGGTGATCTCCACGGGCTCGCCGAGCCAGCCGGCCTCGGCCAGCCCGTCCAGCCGCGGCAGGAAGCGCGCGGAACGGGCTGCCTCCCAGGCCACCGCCTGGGTCCAGCGGCCGCGCCCGTCCAGCACCTTCTCCAGCAGGAGCAGCCGGTCGACGGCCGCGAAGTTGCACAGCACGGTGTTGTCGGGGAACCACCAGGTGGTCATGGCTGGAAGACCGGATCCCCTTCTTCCGCGTCCTGCTGTTCGAAGCCGTTGCCCGGGGTCGGCTCGGGGGCCAGGAGGCCGTGCAGCCGCTCCACGTCCGTACCGAGCAGCGCGGCCAGCGGGCGCAGGGTCGTCTCCCCCGCCAGATACGCCTTGTACAGCTCCGACGCGACGCGCGGCGGGAAGCGTTCCGCCGAGGCCCGGGAGGCCTGCTTCTGGTAGTCGTCGCCGGCACCCGTCAGCAGGTGGCAGGCTTCCGTGGTGAGGACGCGTAGCCGCCTGCGGCGTGCGGCGTCGATCAGCCCCAGCTGGTGGAGCCGGGCGGCGAGCGCGCTGGGCGACACCCGGAAGCGCACGACCAGCCGCTCGAAGACGGCGTCCGAGAGCCCGTCCTGCGCCGTCGCGGCCTCCGCCGTTGCGCCCTCCGCAGCCGCAGCCGCAGCCGCGGCCTCTGTCAGCTCCCGCGCGGGCATCAGCAGATGCGAGGCGAAGACATTGGCCCGGACCTCGGCCAGGTCCTTCTGCCGGCCGGGGGCGACGCGGGACTCCAGGATCACGCTCCGCGCGTCCTTGGCGAGGATGTGGCAGAGCTCGTGCGCGAGGGTGAAGCGCTGCCGCGTCCACAGGTCGGTGGGCGCGAGGAGGACGAGGCGGAAGGCGTCGGCCTGCCAGGCCAGGCCGTCCACACCCTGGGGAAGCCCGGTGATGGCGACGTCCACGCCGAAACGGTCCTCCAGCGCCGCGATCAGTTCGTCCGTCGCCATCTCCGCGACCCGCAGGCGCTCCCGGGCCTCGGCCGCCAGCCGCTCGCCCTGCGCCGCGTAGCGGTCCAGGGCCGGGTCGGGCTCCGGGACCTCGGGCAACGGCGCGGCGCGGCCCAGCAGTTCGAGCACCTCGTACGCGGTCGCGAACCGCGCGGTGACCTCCTGTGCCCCCGCCGAATCGGCGGAGGTGTCGCCTCGCGTGCGGGCCGCGAGCGCGGGACGCAGCGGCTCGGCGCCGGTCAGCAGCCAGTCCACGGTCGTGCCGCCGGCCTCCGCGATCAGCGCCAGGTCGAGCGAGGTGAAGCGGCGTACCCCGCTCAGCGACTTCGACAGCTTGTCGGGCGTGAGCCCGACCGACCGGGCGAAGGCGGCCTTGGTCATCGCCGCCGCGTCCATCACGGTGCGTACGCGTTCGATGACACATGGGTCCATGTCCACAGAGTAAGGCGGGCCTTGCGATTATCGCAAGGCCCGCCCTTTTCCGGCTGTCCCGGGGCGTTACGGTGTCACGATCGCGTAGGCCCCTCCGGGCAGCGACTCCGTTCCGTCCGCGTACACGGCGCGCACCCAGTAGAAGTGGGTGGTGCCGCGGGCGGCGGTGGTGTCGGTCCAGGCGGTGCCGGTGACCGGCTCCGGGGTGACGCTCTCGTACCGGCCGGTGTCGCGGTCCCAGCGGTAGACGAGGTAACCGACGGCGTCGGCCACGTCCTTCCACCCCAGCCGCACGCCGTCGCTGACGTCGTAGGCGGTCAAGTCGACCGGGGAACCCTCGGGGGTCCCGACGGACGGGGTGAGGTCGAGCTCGGTGAACTCCACCACATTGGTGTCGCGTTCCAAGAGGAAGAGGGAGTTGCCCCAGGTGTCCTGCGCGTCGACGAAGTAGCAGCCCTTCTCGCCGTCGGGCAGCCGCTCGGCGAGGTACTCGGTGGTGCCCGGGCTCAGCCACTCGACCGCGTGGGGGTCGTAGCAGACCCGCCCTTCCTCGTCCTCGTACAGCTCACCGCGGTAGACCGTGTAACGGGCGAGGTCCGGCTCGGTGTTGGGGTCCCAGTGCAGGCGCACCCCGTACTCGGTCGGCACAACGGTCAGACCGGCGACCTTGGCCGGGGGCTCCTCGTCGCCGGGGAAGGTGACGGCGGCCTCGCCGGAGAGGGGTGACTCGAGCCCGTCGGCGGTCTGGGTGACGGCGTAGTGGTACGTCACGCCGCGCCGCAGGGATGCGCTGTCGGTGCAGCTGAACTGGGCGGTGTCCCCGCCGAGTTCGCCCTCCCCGCGGATGGCGCAGTTCAGGGCGGTCGCGGTGGCCGGGTCCACCGGAGAGGTGGTCGAGCGGTACACCGTGTACGACCCGACGGCCTGTTCCCTGGGAAGGTTCCAGGTCACCTTGACGGCGATGACGCTCCCGGAGGCGATCGCCGCCACGTTGCGGGGCGCGTCCGGCCGGATCGCCAGCGGGGCCGCACTCGCGGCCGCCGACCTGCCGGAGATATTCGTGGCGGCGTCCATCGCGATGAGCGTGTAGAAGTACTGGGTCCTGGTGGCGACCTTGGTGTCCGTGTACGACGGGGCGGCAACGGTGCCGAGGAGCGTCCACGGGCCGTCCGCCGACGTGGACCGGTACACCTGGTACGCCGACGTGTCCGCGTTCGGGCTCCAGGTGAGCGTGTAGCCCCTGCCGTCGGCGGTCGCCGCGGCCTTCAGGCCGGTCGGCGCGGCCGGGGCCTGTTCGTCGATCGACGTGACGGTGACCGCGGCCGACAGGCCCGAGTCGTTGCCGGCCTTGTCGACGGCGGAGACCGCGTAGGAGTACGTGGCCCCCGTGGCCGCCGGCAGGTCGCGGTAGCCCGTGGTGGTGACGAGGGCGCTGCCGCTGATCCGCGTCCAGGCGCCCGTGCCCGTACGGCGGTGCACCCGGTACCCCGCGAGGTCCAGTTCCGCGCCCCGCGTCCACGCGAGCGTGAACGCGTGGCCGGTGGCCGGGGCCTTGAGACCGGTGGGTGCCAGCGGCTTCGTCTTGTCCACGGATGCCGTTGTGCGCGGCGCGTAGGTGAACTTGACGTTGGCGCTGCCCTTGAACGCGGCGAAGTCGACGCGGAGGGTGTGCTTGCCCTTGGGGATCGTGAGGTTGAGCGTCTTGTTCCGGGTGGTGGAGACGTCCTTCCACAGGTCGATCTTGCGGGTGCCGTCGAGGTAGACGCGGATGCCGTCACGGGCGGCGGCGGTGAAGGTGAAGGGCCCGCCGGAGCCGAAGTCGCGGGTGAGGCTCCAGCGGACGCCGAAGTTGTCCTTCGGCAGGGTGACGCCGGCGGGGTCCCCGGTGCCGTAGTTCTCGTTGATCGAGGTGTCGCAGGCGGTCTTCTTCGGGGTGCCCTTGAAGGTGGTGTTGGCGTAGTAGGACGCCAGCCAGACCCCGGTGGAGCAGGTGGTCGCCGCGTGGGCGGTGCCGGCGGGCACCGCGAATCCGGTGGCGGCCGTGGCGAGCGCGAGCGCGGTGGCGCGGGCGCGTATGGATGCGGTCAAAGATCCCTCCCTGAGGGGCAAGATCCTGACAGGCACCGAACACCCGTGCCAAGTCGATTCGGGTGCTCGTGATCAGGCCGTGCCGTACCGGTCCGGTGTCCGCCGAAGGGGTGGCCGTGCGGGGCGGGGCGGGCGTGTGGGTCGCGTGGTGGGGAACACGCCCCGTATGCCGCACAGAGGCGTGGAAGCCGGAGTCGTCGTGGGGCTGGCCGCGGGGACGGTGGCCGGTGCGGTGCCGCTCGGGACGAACGGGGGCGCCGCGGGTCTGGACGTGGCGCTGGCGACGGTGGCGATGTGGGCCGGGCTGCGGCTGGGGGCGCGTCGCGAGGGGCCCTGGTGGATCGCCGGGCTGATGGCGCTGGTCCTGGTGAGCGTGGGGCTCGCGGCGTACGGGGACGTGGGCGTGCCGCGGTACGCGGGGCTGGTGCCGGTCCCGGTCGTGGCGGCGCTGCTGGTGGTGGGCGGCGCCGGATCCGCGTGGTCCCGGCGCCGGGAGATGGGCGTCGCGGGTGCGGCGGTCGGCGCGGGCGCGCTGGTGGCCGCCGCGTGGCTGCCGGTCTGGGCGGCGGCCGTGCTGTGGGCCGTGGCTCAGGCCGGTTCGACCTCGCGGACCTCGCTGTCCACGAGGTAGTCCTCGGGCTGCAGCGGCATCCGCTCCCGTTCGGGGCTGTTCCAGTACCGGGCGTTGGCCGCGGCGAAGCCGTCCGCCCCCTCGTAGGCGATCAGCCAGACGAACCGGCTGCGCTCGCGGTCCACCCAGGCCGGCCCCATGTCGAAGCCGTGGGCCCGGCGCAGCGGCACGATCTCCGCGTGCCACAGGGCGAGCCAGGCGTCGAGCATCTCGGGCCTGATGGTGTACGTCCGCAGCTGAGTGGTCCTGGGCAATCCGGGGCTCCCTGGTTCCTCGGGGTCATCGGGGTCTTCGGGCTTCTGGGTCCTGGGGCTTCGCGCTCTTCGCGCTCATTCGGCCGTGTGCACGCGGACCTGCTGGGGGCGGATGACGCGGTCCCCCATGCGGTAGCCGTGGCGCACGACCTCGGCGACGTCGCCGGCGAGCTCCGGCCGGGGCGCGGGGACGGTGCCCACGGCCTCCTGGAGCGCGGGGTCGAAGCGCCCGGCGGTGACCGGGATGCGGGTCATGCCGTACTTCTCCAGGACGGTCAGCAGCTCGGCGCCGACCGAGTCGGCGAAGCCTCCGTCGAGGCCGAGGTGCCGGTCGATCCGGTCCAGGAGCAGGACGAGGTCGTAGAGCAACGGCTGCACCAGCCGGCCCTCCGCGGCCTTGCGTGCGTGGTCGAGTTCGGCGCGCAGTTCGTCCAGTCCGCGCCGCTGCTCGCGGTCGTTGAGCAGCCGGCGGCGGAACTGGTCGCCGAGCGCGGCCATCTCCTCGCGCAGACCGTCGACGGCGTCGGCGACCACGGCGAAGGGGTCCGGCGCGGGTTCCGCCGTGGCCTGCGGGCCGGGTTGCGGACCGGGTTGCGGACCGGGTTGCGGGGCGGCGTCCGCGGGGGGTTCGGGCGCGGGGGCGGTCCCGGCCGACCGGGACGTTTCCGCGGGCCGGGGCGGCTCGGCGGGCTGCGGTGGCACGGCCGGTACCGCCGGTACCGGCGGACCGGGCGGACCGGGCGGACCCAGTGGCGCGGGCGGACCGGGCGGCAGGGGCGGGGCCTGCGGCGGCTGCGGCGGAGGGGTGCTCATGCGCGGCTCCAGGACTGCTGCGGCGAGTTGAGGAGGTGCCGGGGGAGGGAGGCGCGGGTGTGCCACCAGCGCGGCTTGAAGCCGATCCACACGACGAGCGCGACGGCCGCCGCCGCCACGAGCAGGGTGTAGGCGGTCCCGATGGGCAGGAACACCGCGATGGCGGCGGGGACGACCACCCAGGCCATGGCCTTGTGCCACCGCCAGGTCTTGCCCAGGGACTCGCGGGCCAGCCCCCGGTAGAACTCCAGCCGTCCCACCAGGTCGGGGTCGGCCGGGCGTACGGCCAGGCCCTGGTCGACGCAGTGCAGGATGCGCCGCGCGTCCTCCTCGGATGCGACGACCAGCCGCCGGCTGGCCGGGTGGGTGATCATCGCGCTCTCGGCGCGCAACGACCAGATGCGGCTGATCTGGTCGCGCAGCCCCGGGTGCCGGGGGCTGTGGGCGAGGGCCTTCTCGTACCAGGTCAGGGCGTCGTCGAAGCGGGAGGAGGCGTACAGGCCGTCGCCGATGGCGAGTTCGGTCTCCAGGTCGCCCGGCGCCAGCTCGGCGGCCGTCAGATACCAGGTGAGGGCCGTGTGGTGATCGCCGAGCGCGGTGTGGACGGTGCCGATGCGGAAGTGGCTCGCGGCGTCGTCCGGCTCCAGTTCCAGCGCCCGGCGGTGCTCGTGCAGGGCGTCCTGATAGGCGCCGAGGTCCTGGTGGACGACGCCCAGCAGCCCCCAGGCGTAGGCGTTGCGGTCGTCGTGGTGCACGGCCTGGCGGAGCTCGTACTCGGCGGCCTGGAGGTCGCCGTCCTCGATGTTCCGCTCGGCGATGCCCACCCAGTCGCGCACGGTGCCGCCCGGGGCGGGCCGGCCGGACTCCGGGTCCAGGGGCCCCGGCCCCTTCGTGCGGGACCGGGCCAGCCGCCGGTCGTACAGGGCGCGGGCCGAGGGGTCGGTGAGCGCCCTGCGGGCCTCCAGGACGCGTCGCACCTTGTCCTCGGCCGCGCGGCGCTTGTCGGCGGTCGGGGCCTTGCTCGCCTTCCCCGCCCAGCTGCGGTGCTCGCGGTCGAGTTTTCTGCCGATCTCCTCGGCGGAGTCGCCGGCGCCGATCCCGAACTCGGCGTAGTAGTCGGGTACGTCGGTCGTGGTCATGGGGCGTCGGCTCCCGCTCCGGTCAGAGGGCCGCGGTGCGGGACACGCGGTCGCTGAGCTCCGCCAGTTCCTCGCCCCCCAGGTTGTCGGGGCGCTCGACCTCGAACTCGCCGAGCCACTCGCCGGAGGTCAGGTCCTTGACCTCGACGTGGATGATGCCGTCCACGTCGTAGGCGTAGAAGACCTCGAAGGGCGCGCCCTTGGCGTACGGAGGGATCTTCAGGGTGCTCTCGCCGACGACCTTCACGTAGTCCAGGTCCTCGCCCTCGCCCTCGGTGACCTGGACGCGCAGCGCGGTCTGGCGCGCCCTGATCGTGTAGAAGGTGTCGCTCTTCTTCGCGGGCACCGTGGTGTTGTGCGGGATGATCACCGCGTTGTACTCGGGCGCGCCGGGGGCGTCGTCGTGCACGGCGACCATCCCGAGGGACTGCGAGGTGACGTCCTTGATGGACGTGACCCTGCCCTTGGTGAGCCGGGCGAGGCCGTCGCCGGGGGAGGACTCCACGTGGGCGCCGCTGCCGAGGTACTTCTTCCGCTCCGCGGCCTGCTCGGCGCGGACCTCGGCGTCCAGGGCGATCAGCGCGGCCCCCAGGGCCACCACCTCGTCCTGGTTGACGCCGCGTTCCGCGGCCTTCCCGGACAGCCCCTCCACCAGGGCGGGGACCTGCGGCATCCGGGTGGAACCGCCGACGAGCAGCACCTTGTCGATGTCGTCCCAGGTGAGTCCGGACTCCTCCAGGACGCCCTCGGTGAGGATGCGCGTGCGGTCCAGCAGTTCCGCGGTGAGCTCGTCGAACTTCTCGCGGGTGACGCGAATCTGCTCGTGGCGGCCGCCGGCCGAGAGCATGACGACGGCCTGCGGGGCGTTGGACAGCGTGCGCTTGGCGATCTCCGCCTTGTCGCGCAGTTCGGCGAGGGTGGCGGTGTCGTCGGTGAGGTCGGGGCCGCCGGCCGCCATGAAGGCGCCGTTGAGGTGCTCCATCAGCGCGCCGTCCCAGTCGAAGCCGCCGAGGTTGCGGTCGCCGTCGGTGGCGATGACGTCGTACTCGCCGTCCTCGACCCTCATCACGGTGACGTCGAAGGTGCCGCCGCCGAGGTCGTAGACGAGGACGGTGCCGACCCGCTCGTCCTCGTCCCGGTCCAGGCCGTACGCGAGGGCGGCCGCGGTCGGCTCGTTGACGATCCGCAGCACCTCCAGGCCGGCGATCCGGCCGGCGTCCTGGGTGGCCTTGCGGCGGGCGTCGTCGAAGTAGGCGGGGACGGTGATCACGGCGCGCTCGACGGACTCGCCGAGCATCATCTCGGCGTCCTCCTTGAGCCGCTTGAGGATCAGCGCGGAGATCTCCTCGGGACGGAACGGGGTGCCGGACTCCGAGGTGTAGACGGGGGTGGGCTCGCCCATGTAGCGCTTGACGAACTGCACCACGTGGTCCGGGGCGGTGGCCGCGGACCGCTTCGCCTGCGATCCGACGACCACGATGCCGCCCTGGAACATCACGACGGACGGGGTGATGTTCTCGCCCTCGCGATTGCGGACGATGGACGCGGTGCCGGTCCGGTCCGCCACCGCGACCGCGGAGTACGTCGTGCCCAGATCGATTCCCACAACCCGTGCCACAGCCGGGCACCTCCCCGTAGCCGTACGTCGCCCGAATCATCCGGAGCGTCAATCATGCAGCACGCAGGGGTGTTTGCGGGATGGGATCGGCAGGGCCGCACGGCCGCGGGGCTCAGGCGCGGCCCATGGCGCGGGTCAGCGCGATCTCGACGACGACCCGGTCGGGGTTGGGGGCGGGGGTGCGGCCGTAGCGATCGGCGTAGCGCCGGACGGCGTCGGCGACGGCGTCCGGGTCGGTGTTGATCCGGGCCACGCCCTCCAGCGTCGCCCACCGCCCCTTGTCGACCTGGCACACGGCGACCCGGGCGCCGTCCGCGCCGGCGGCCAGGATGTGGGCGACCTTGCGGCTCGCCTTGTTGGTGATCACGCGGGCGAGCCCGGCCTCCGGGTCGTACGTCACGCCAACCGGCACGACGTGCGGGGTGCCGTCGGCGCGGTGGGTGGTGAGGGTGCTCATGAGGTACTCCCGCCAGAAGGCGAGGTAGCCGGGGTCGGGGGAGCGCGGGTCGATGGCCATGGCACCGACGGTACCGGGGTGAGCGGGGGGTGCGGCCGGGCCGTACCCGTGGGGAGGGCACCCCGCGCCGCGCTCCCGCCTTGGAAAGCAACCTTGAGTGGAATAGACTCAACTTGTCTTACGCTGGAAAAGGCAGCTTCGATGGTGGGCCGAGAAGGAGGAGTACGCGCACGTGGATGCCGAGCTGACCAACAAGAGCCGGGAGGCCCTGAACGCCGCCAACACCAAGGCGGTCTCGACCGGGCATGCGGATCTGACCCCCGCGCACCTGCTGCTGGCGCTGCTGGAGCAGCCGGAGAACGACAGCGTGCTGGACGTCCTCGCGGCCACCGGCGCGGACGCCGCCGCCGTGCGGTCCGGGGCCGAGCGCCTGCTGGGCGGGCTGCCCAGCGTCCAGGGGAGCACGGTGGCGCCGCCGCAGGCGAACCGCGACCTGCTCGCCGTGATCGCCGACGCGGCGGGGCGCGCGAAGGAACTCGGGGACGCGTACGTGTCCACCGAGCATCTGCTCATCGGCATCGCCCTCAAGGGCGGCGCGGCCGGTGAGCTGCTGAAGCAGTACGGTGCGACCGGCAGCAGGCTGCAGGACGCCTTCGAGCAGATCAGGGGAGGTCAGCGCGTGACGACACCCGACCCCGAGGGCACGTACAAGGCGCTGGAGAAGTACGGCACGGACTTCACCGCGGCGGCCCGCGAGGGCAAGCTCGACCCGGTCATCGGCCGGGACAACGAGATCCGGCGCGTGGTGCAGGTGCTGTCCCGGCGCACCAAGAACAACCCGGTGCTCATCGGAGAGCCCGGCGTCGGCAAGACCGCCGTCGTCGAGGGCCTGGCCCAGCGCATCGTCAAGGGCGACGTGCCCGAGAGCCTGCGCAACAAGCGCCTGGTCGCCCTCGACCTGGGCGCGATGGTCGCCGGCGCCAAGTACCGCGGCGAGTTCGAGGAGCGGCTGAAGGCCGTCCTGGCGGAGATCAAGGCCAGCGACGGCCGGATCATCACCTTCATCGACGAGCTGCACACCGTGGTCGGCGCGGGCGCCGGCGGCGACTCCGCCATGGACGCGGGCAACATGCTCAAGCCGATGCTGGCCCGCGGCGAGCTGCGCATGGTCGGCGCGACCACCCTCGACGAGTACCGCGAGCGGATCGAGAAGGACCCGGCCCTGGAGCGCCGCTTCCAGCAGGTGCTGGTGGCCGAGCCGAGCGTCGAGGACACCATCGCGATCCTGCGCGGACTCAAGGGGCGCTACGAGGCGCACCACAAGGTGCAGATCGCCGACGCCGCGCTGGTCGCGGCCGCGACCCTCTCCGACCGCTACATCACCGCCCGCTTCCTGCCCGACAAGGCCATCGACCTGGTGGACGAGTCGGCCTCCCGGCTGCGCATGGAGATCGACTCCTCGCCCGTCGAGATCGACGAGCTGCAGCGCTCCGTCGACCGGCTGCGCATGGAGGAGATGGCGCTGGAGAAGGAGACCGACGAGGCCTCCAAGCAGCGCCTGGAGAAGCTCCGCAAGGACCTCGCCGACAAGGACGAGCAGCTGCGCGGTCTGACCGCCCGCTGGCAGAAGGAGAAGGAGGGCCTGAACCGGGTCGGCGAGCTCAAGGAGCGCCTGGACGACCTGACCACCCGGATCGAGCGCGCCCAGCGCGACGGCGACTTCGAGGCCGCGTCCAAGCTGCTGTACGGCGAGAAGCCGAAGCTGGAGGCGGAGCTGGCCGAGGCCACCGAGGCCGAGGAGGTGGCCAAGCGGGAGACCATGGTCAAGGAGGAGGTCGGCCCGGACGACGTCGCCGACGTGGTCGCCGCCTGGACCGGCATCCCGGCCGGCCGCCTGATGGAGGGCGAGACCCAGAAGCTGCTGCGCATGGAGGACGAACTCGGCAAGCGCCTGATCGGCCAGGGCGAGGCCGTGCGCGCGGTCTCCGACGCGGTGCGCCGCTCACGCTCCGGCATCGCCGACCCCGACCGCCCCACCGGCTCGTTCCTCTTCCTCGGCCCGACCGGTGTCGGCAAGACGGAGCTGGCCAAGGCGCTCGCGGACTTCCTCTTCGACGACGAGCGGGCGATGGTCCGCATCGACATGAGCGAGTACGGCGAGAAGCACTCCGTCGCCCGCCTGGTCGGTGCCCCGCCCGGCTACGTCGGCTACGAGGAGGGCGGCCAGCTGACCGAGGCGGTGCGCCGCCGCCCGTACTCCGTGGTGCTGCTGGACGAGGTGGAGAAGGCCCACCCCGAGGTCTTCGACATCCTGCTCCAGGTGCTCGACGACGGCCGGCTCACCGACGGCCAGGGCCGCACGGTGGACTTCCGCAACACCATTCTCATCCTCACCTCCAACCTCGGCAGCCAGTACCTGGTCGACCCTGTGCTCGGCGACGAGCAGAAGAAGGAGAGCGTGCTGGAGACGGTGCGGGCGTCCTTCAAGCCCGAGTTCCTCAACCGGCTCGACGACATCGTGGTCTTCACCGCGCTGAACAAGGACGAGCTGCGCCGCATCGCCCGGCTGCAGACCGACCGCCTCGCGGCCCGGCTGCGCGACCGGCGGATCGTCCTCGACGTCACCGACGGG
This sequence comes from Streptomyces sp. NPDC026673, assembly GCF_040638135.1. NCBI lineage: Bacteria > Bacillati > Actinomycetota > Actinomycetes > Kitasatosporales > Streptomycetaceae > Streptomyces > Streptomyces sp. NPDC026673. The sequence continues at coordinate 13,695 of NZ_JBEZXR010000001.1, forward strand.
GCCCTGGACTGGCTCGCCGAGGAGGGCAACGACCCCGCCTACGGCGCCCGTCCGCTGCGCCGCCTGGTGCAGACCGCCATCGGCGACCAGCTGGCCAGGGAGATCCTGGCCGGGGAGGTCAGGGACGGCGACACGGTGCGGGTCGACCGGGCCGGCGACCGGCTGCTGGTCGGCACCGCCACCGGCAAGACCCTCTGAGGCCTCCCGCGGGAATCCCACGCGAATGGGGCACGGCGGGCCGCGCTTGCACGGAGCGGCCCGCCGTGAGGGAGGATGGGGTTATCCGTACGAAGGGAACTCCAAGGTGAGCATCGACCCGTCCTCGATTCCGAATTTCGGGGGCCAGCCGGACCCCCAGCCCGGCTCTGCCGGGAACGTGGTCATTCCTGACCAGGATCTGGTCAAGCAGCTGCTGGAGCAGATGGAGCTCAAGTACGTCGTCGACGAGGAGGGCGACCTCGCCGCGCCGTGGGAGGAGTTCCGCACCTACTTCATGTTCCGCGGGGAGGAGGACCAGCAGATCTTCGCGGTCCGCACCTTCTACGACCGCCCGTACAGCATTGAGGACAAGCCCCAGCTGCACGAGGCGCTCGACGACTGGAACCGCCGCACCCTGTGGCCGAAGGTGTACACCCACACCCACGACGACGGCACCGTCCGCCTGATCGGTGAGGCCCAGATGCTGATCGGCCTCGGCGTCGGTCTGGAGCACTTCGTCTCCAGCACCGTCAGCTGGGTCCGGGCGTCCATCGAGTTCGAGAAGTGGATCCTCGAGGCCCTGGGACTGGAGAAGGACGCGGAGTCCACGGACGACGACGGCGAGGACTGAGCGTCCGCCGCGGGGAGGTACACGACCCGCGCGGCGGTGGCCCGGCCGCGACGCGACCGCCTTCGAGGCGGGCGCGCGGCCGGGCTGCCGTCTTTTGGGGGTGCTGTCCGCGCTCAGGGCCGCATCGGGGCTGCCCCCCAGGGCTTCCCCCCAGGGCGAGGGGAAGCGCCCCGGCGCCCCGTGCGCGCCGGCCTCACAGCCGGCGCAGCCGCTCCACACTCTCCCGCAGCACGTCCTCGCGCTTGCAGAAGGCGAAGCGCACCAGGCTGCGGCCCTCCTCCGCGTTGTCGTAGAAGATCACGTTCGGCACGGCCACGACCCCGCAGCGCTCGGGAAGCGCCCGGCAGAAGGCGAGGCCGTCCTTCTCGTCGAGCGGCCGGATGTCCGTGGTGACGAAGTAGGTGCCCTCCGGGCGGAAGACCCTGAAGCCGGCCTCCTCCAGGCCGTCGGAGAGCAGGTCGCGCTTGCGCCGCAGGTCCTCGCGGAAGTCCCGGAAGTACGCGTCCGGCAGCGCCAGCGCCTCGGCCACCGCGTACTGGAACGGCCCGGCGCTGACGTAGGTCAGATACTGCTTGGCCGCGCGTACGGCGCTGACCAGGGTCGGGGCGGCGGTGACCCAGCCGACCTTCCAGCCGGTGAAGGAGAAGGTCTTGCCGGCGCTCGAGATGGTGACCGTGCGGTCCCGCATGCCCGGGAAGGACGCGAGCGGCACGTGCTCGGTCCCGTACGTCAGGTGCTCGTAGACCTCGTCCGTGACCACGATCAGATCGCGCTCGACGGCGAGCTCCGCGATGGCCGCCAGCTCCTCGCGGGTGAGGACCATGCCGGTGGGGTTGTGAGGGCTGTTGAGCAGCAGCAGCCGGGTCCGCGGGGTGACCGCCTCGCGCAGCGCGTCCAGATCGGGGCGGAAGGAGGGGGCGCGCAGGGTGAGCGGCACACGGCGGGCGCCGGCCATGGCGATGCAGGCGGCGTACGAGTCGTAGAAGGGCTCGAAGGCGATCACCTCGTCGCCGGGCTCCAGCAGCCCGAGCATGGCCGCCGCGATGGCCTCGGTGGCGCCCGCGGTGACCAGCACCTCGGTGTCGGGGTCGTACCCGAGCCCGTGGAAGCGCAGCTGGTGCTCCGCGACGGCCCGGCGCAGTTCGGGGACCCCGGGACCGGGCGGGTACTGGTTGCCCCGGCCGTCGCGCAGCGCCCTGACGGCAGCCTCGCGGACCTCCTCGGGGCCGTCGGTGTCCGGGAAGCCCTGACCGAGGTTGATCGCGCCGGTACGGGTGGCGAGGGCGGACATCTCGGCGAAGATCGTGGTCCCGAACTCGGCGAGTGCGCGGTTGAGCGGGGGTCGCGAGGAGGTCATGCCCGCCATCCTCCGCCGAACCTCTGGACTTCCTCAACTTTGCTTTCGGCCGGAGAGGACGGGGGCATCACCGTCGCACAACGGAAAGCACGGAAAGCGGGGGTGGGAACGATGACGGTCTTCGTCATTCTGCTGGTCTTCAGCGCGATAGTCGTGCTCGTCATGGCGGTCCGGAACGCCACCCGGCGCCACTGGCGGCGGCGCTCGGGCAGCTCCGCGGTGGCCGAGGGCGGCGTGATGAGCTGGTGGGCGGGGGACGCCGGTTCTCCCAGCGGCGGAGGCGCCGGTCACGGGGGCGGCCACCACTCCTGCGGTGGGAGCAGCTCGTGCGGCGGCGGGAGCTCCTGCGGCGGGGGCAGCTCGTGCGGCGGCGGCGGTGGTGGTGGCGGATGCGGCGGCGGAAGCTGACGATACGAAATTGCGTATTGCCCGTGCCGAATCGCATATGCGCCCGACGGGTTACTCACCCGTCGGGCGCATTCGTGGTGAACACCTGAACCCGTCCGAGTCCTTGGGGATGTAAAGCGGGTGGAGATGGGTAAAAACGCTGAAGGCGACGCGCCATTCATGATTGCGTATTCACCGACCCCTCGTGGGCACGAGCCGACGGACGTTCTCCCCACAGGCGCGGGTCGGCGCGTCCTCTCCCCATACCCGTGACCTTCCCTCGCTTGCTCGCTATGTGCCTGCGGAGCCGACTTCATGCTCACCACGCTTCAGACCGCCTACACCGACACACGCGCCGGGGACCTGGCCTGGTGTCTGGGGAAGGACGAACTCCCGGCGCTCGCCGTGCTCGACCGCGAACTCCCCGGCCCCGGCGACGGCCCCGGCCCCGGCGACGGCCCCGGTCCCGGCGACGGCACCGCCGCCTTCGCCACGCCTTCCGTGCAGGTCCAGCTGCGGCTGCTCGGCGCCTCCCACCAGGTCGTCCTGGACTCGCCACGCGGCCGCTGCTCGGAGACCGTCGCCTGTATGCCGGGCAGCAGCACACCGCTGCCGTTCGGCGTGGCCCGGCGGATCGCCGGCTGGGACTACGAGTTCGCGGCGCGGATCGAGACCCTCTCGCGGGGCTGCTTCGCCGGGCGCGCGCAGGAGCTGCTCGCCCTGGTGGCCGATCACCCGAACGGTCTGGCGGGGACGTTCCCGGGTGACCCGCACGCCTTCACCGCGATGCTCGTGCAGTACCGCGGCGGCAGCGTGCTCTGGCGCACATGGCACGCGTACCCCCAGGAAGGACGGCTGGTGGCGACCCGTTCGACCCTCAGCGCACAGTCGTGAGCGCGGTGGTACGGGCCCGGCCGACAGGGCGTCAACCCGCCGCCAAGTGCCGCGGATTGCACCCCTGCGGGTGACGTGGACCGCCATATACCTGACATAGCGTGCAGTCATGATCGACCAGTCCGCCTCCCGTACGGCCCGAGCCGCCCCGCGCGCCTGCCGGCTGCGGCTCCCCGTCCCGGTGGCCGCGGCCCGGGCGCTGGTCCTGGCCGCGGTCTTCGTCTGCGCCGCGTGCGGCCTGGTGTACGAGCTCGAACTGGTCGCGCTCGCCTCCTACCTGGTCGGGGACTCGGTCACCCAGGCGTCGATCGTGCTGTCCGTGATGGTCTTCGCCATGGGCGCCGGATCGCTGCTCGCCAAACGGCTGAGCTGTGCGCCGGCCGTCGGCTTCGCCGCGGTGGAGATCGTGCTGGCGCTGGTCGGCGGGCTCTCGGTGATGGCGCTCTACGCGAGTTTCGCCTGGCTGGGCCAGTCGCGGCCCGCGATGGCGGTCTTCGCCTTCGCCATCGGCGTGCTCATCGGCGCCGAGATCCCGCTGCTGATGACGCTGATCCAGCGGATCCGGCGGCAGGACGCGGGCGGCGCCGTCGCCGACCTCTTCGCCGCGGACTATGTGGGCGCGCTGGTCGGCGGGCTCGCCTTCCCCTTCCTCCTGCTGCCCTGTTACGGCCAGCTGACCGGGGCGCTCGTCACGGGCGCGGTCAACGCGGTCGCGGGCGGCTTCCTCGTTCTGTGGCTCTTCCGCAGTGACCTCACGCCGCGGGCCCGCGGCCGGCTGCTCGCCGCCAACGTCGTGGTCCTCGCGGTGCTCGCGGGTGCGGCCTGGGCCGCCGGCCCCTTCGAGCGGGCCGCCCGGGAGGCGGTCTACGGCGGGGACGTACGGCTGGCCGAGCAGACCGCCGTCCAGGAGGTCGTGCTCACCGGTGCGCCGCTCCAGCTGTTCCTGGACGGCCGGTTGCGGGTGCGCGCGCGGGACGAGTACCGCTACCACGAGGCCCTGGTGCACCCCGCCATGGCCGGCCGGCACCGCCGCGTGCTGATCCTCGGCGGCGGCGACGGGCTCGCGTTGCGCGAGGTGCTGGGCTACCCGGGAGTCGGCTCGGTGACCGTGGTCGACCCCGACGCCGAGCTGGTGGCCCTGGCGCGGGACGACCGCGCGCTGGCCGGGCTCAACCGGCACGCCTACCGCGATCCGCGGGTCCGGGCGGTCGCCGCGGACACCTTCGACTGGCTGCGGTGGGCACGGCCGTCCGGCGCGCGCGGCGGGTACGACGTCGTGCTCGCCGACCTCCCCGACCCGGGGATCTCACGCAGCGCGAAGCTCTACTCGCAGGAGTTCTACGGCCTGGCCGAGCGCGCGCTCGCCCCGGGCGGACGGCTCGCCGTGCACGCGGGGGCGCCGAGCGCCGGGCGGCGCGGCTTCTGGACGGTCGACGCGACGATACGGGCGGCCGGGCTGCGCACCGCCGCCTACTGGATCGGCCCCGGACACGGGGGAGGCGACTGGGGCTTCGTCCTCGCCGCCCGGCACCGCGCCCCGGCACTGCGCCTGCCCGCGGACGCCCCGCGGTTGCGGTCGCTGACGCCCGCCGCCCTCGCCTCGGCGGCCCGGCGGGCCGCGCGGGCTCCGATGCGGGGCCTGCCGCCGTCGACGCTGATGCATCCGCGCTCCGGGTGAGGGCGAACCGGCGCCGAATCCGCACCGAAGCGCCGCCCGGCGGATTAGGCTCGCGGCATGGAGCCGCATGAGGTGTTCGTTCCGTTTCCGGCCGAGACCATCCGCCGGTCCCTCGCCGACCTGGAGCGCGTGGCCCGCTGTGTGCCCGGCCTCCAGCGGGACGCCGGCGCCGAGGAGGGGCTCGCCGGCCGCCTCAGGCTCAGGATCGGCGGCTCGACCATCACCTATCGCGGCACCCTGCGGCTGGTCCCGCGCGGCGCGGGGCTGACCGCCGAGGGCGAGGCGGTGGAGGCGCGGGGCGCGGGCGCGGTGAAGCTGGCGCTGGAGGTCGGCGTGGACGCGGTCTCGGGCGGCACGCTGCTGACCTTCACCGGCACCGTACTGGCCGACGGCCGGCTCGCCGAGTACGAGGAGGAGGTCGTCACCGCGACGGGCCACCGCCTGCTGGACCGTTTCGTCGCCGCGCTCACCTCCGACCTGGAGGAGACCCCGGCCGGGGCGCCCGAGCCCGCCGCGGGGGACGCCGGGGCCGTCGAGGACCTCGCGGACGACCTGCCCGCGCAGCTCGACGAGTTCGCCGGACACGACGTCCAGGAACTGCGGGAGCTGGGGGAACTCCCGGACCTTGAGGGCGATGAGGGCGATGAGGGCGTCGCGGAGGTGCTGCCCGTGGCGGACGCGGTGCCGGAGGTTCCCGAGAACCCCGCCGGGATCGACCTGCCCGCCGAGGCCGCGCACGCCCGCCGCACCCTGATCGGCCGCAGTGCCGAGGAGGTCGACCACGCCCCGCCGCGCGGCCGGTACGCCCCGGTGCCCGCGCCGCAGAGCGGTGCCGCGACCGCCTCGCTGCGCCGGTACGCGCCCGCCGCGGCGGCGCTGCTGCTGTCGGCCGTGGTCGCGGGGCGAGTGCTGCGGCGGCGCAGGCGCTCGTTCCCGTAGGGTCTGTGCCGTGGCCACGGACAAGACCCCTGACGGGCGAGACGACGAGCACGCAGTCCAACTCGAAGCCGGACCGGCGCGGCTGACGATCCTTCCGGATCTCGGCTGCCGGGTCGGCTCGCTGACCGTCGGCGGCGTCGAGCTGCTGCGGCAGGGGCCGAACTTCGGGTCCTTCCCGATGGTGCCGTGGTGCGGCCGCACCCGGGACGGGCAGTTCCGCAACGGCGGCGAACTGCACCAGATGCCGCGCGACGCGGGGCCGCACGCCATCCACGGCACCGGCCGGCATGTCGCCTGGCAGGCCGCCCCGGGGACCACCGGCACCAGCGCCTGCTTCTTCTACGACCTGGCCGAGCCCTGGCCGTACAAGGGCCGGGTCAGTCAGCGCTTCGAGCTCTCCGAGGACCGCCTCGACCTCACGATGAGCGTGGAGACCACCGGCGACTCCTTCCCGGCCCAGGCCGGCTGGCACCCCTGGTTCCTGCGCAACCTCGGCCGGGGCGGGCAGGACGCCCTGATCGACTTCACGCCGGGCTGGATGGAGGAGCGCGGCGAGGACCATCTCCCCACCGGCCGCCGGGTGGACCCGGGGCCCCGCCCGTGGGACGACTGCTTCGGCATGCCGGACGGTGTGGACGTCACGCTGACCTGGCCCGGCGAACTCCGGTTGCGGGTCACCAGCCCCGACGCCTGGGTGGTGGTCTACGACGAGCAGCCGCCGGCGATCTGCGTGGAGCCGCAGTCGGGTCCCCCGAACGGGTTGAACACCGCGCCGCGGCTGGTCACCCCGATCGACCCGCTGGAGATGCGCGCGACCTGGGCCTGGGAGCGGCTGGGCTAGGCTCGTGGCCATGAGCGACGCGCGTGATGCCCTCCTGCAGCAGATCAAGGACAAGGCCGTGGTGCACGGCAAGGTGACCCTCTCCTCGGGTCTCGAGGCCGACTACTACATCGACCTGCGCCGGATCACGCTGGACGCCGAGGCCGCCCCGCTGGTCGGTCAGGTCATGCTCGACACCACCGCCGACCTGGACTTCGACGCCGTCGGCGGGCTCACCCTCGGCGCCGACCCGGTCGCCACCTCCATGCTGCACGCCGCCGCGGCCCGCGGCCGCAAGCTGGACGCCTTCGTCGTGCGCAAGGCGCAGAAGGCGCACGGCATGCAGCGCCGCATCGAGGGGCCGGACATCAAGGGCCGCCGGGTGCTGGTGGTCGAGGACACCTCGACCACCGGCGGTTCGCCGCTGACCGCCGTGGAGGCCGCGCGCGAGGCCGGCGCCGAGGTCGTGGCCGTCGCCGTGATCGTCGAGCGCGGTGCCGCTCCGGCCATCGCGGAAGCGGGTCTTCCGTACTACCGCGCCTTTGGCCTGGATGATCTCGACCTGGCCTGATTGCCCGTCTGACCTGCGCTTTCCCTCAGGGGTGGAGGGTTTCACGTGAAACCCTCCACCCCTGAGGTATGTCCGTGGTGCGCAGTGTGTGGAGCTCTCGCGCGCGTCTGCCAAGATGGGGGCGACGATGACGTCGATCCCAGGTCAGGGTCACTCACCGAACACCCGCACATCACAAGGAGCGGACAGATGCCCATCGCAACCCCCGAGATCTACAACGAGATGCTCGACCGGGCGAAGGCCGGCAAGTTCGCCTACCCGGCCATCAACGTGACCTCGACCCAGACCCTGCACGCCGCGCTGCGCGGTTTCGCGGAGGCTGAGAGCGACGGCATCGTCCAGATCTCGACGGGCGGCGCCGAGTTCCTCGGCGGCCAGTACAAGAAGGACATGGTCACCGGATCGGTCGCGCTCGCGGAGTTCGCGCACATCGTCGCCGAGAAGTACCCGGTCAACATCGCGCTGCACACCGACCACTGCCCCAAGGACAAGCTGGACGGGTATGTGCGCCCGCTGCTGGCGGTCTCCCAGGAGCGCGTGGCGGCCGGCCGCAACCCGCTCTTCCAGTCGCACATGTGGGACGGTTCCGCCGAGACCCTCGACGACAATCTCGCCATCGCCCAGGAGCTGCTGGCCGAGGCCGCCAAGGCGAAGATCATCCTCGAGGTGGAGATCACCCCCACCGGTGGCGAGGAGGACGGCGTCACCCACGAGATCAACGACAAGCTCTACACCACGGTCGAGGACGCCATCCGCACGGCCGAGGCGCTGGGCCTGGGCGAGAAGGGCCGTTACCTGCTCGCCGCCTCCTTCGGCAACGTCCACGGCGTCTACAAGCCCGGCAACGTCGTGCTCCGCCCCGAGCTGCTGAAGGAGCTCGCGGAGGGCGTCGCCGCCAAGTTCGGCAAGCAGGACCCGTTCAACTTCGTCTTCCACGGCGGCTCCGGCTCCACCAAGGAGGAGATCGCCACCGCGCTGCAGAACGGCGTCGTCAAGATGAACATCGACACCGACACGCAGTACGCGTTCACCCGTCCGGTCGCGGACCACATCCTCCGCAACTACGACGGCGTGCTGAAGATCGACGGCGAGGTCGGCGACAAGAAGACCTACGACCCGCGCAGCTGGGGCAAGCTGGCCGAGGGCGGCATGGCCGCCCGCGTCCTCGAGGCCTGCCAGGACCTGCGTTCCGCGGGCACCAAGCTCGCGTAACCACCGCGCGTCGCGCCGCGCACGGCATCGCGCCGCGCACCGGGCCCGGCCCTTCCACGTGGAGGGCCGGGCCCCGGCCATACTGGAACCCATGGCCATTCACGAGAACCTGCTCGGGGGACCGCCCCCGACGAACCTGCCCGACGAGCCCGAGCCGCGCGAGCTGCTCGCCTCGGGCGCGGCCCCCTCCGAGGTCGCCGCCAAGTACCCCTCGTCCTCACTGGCCTGGGCCCAGCTCGCGGACGACGCGTTCGAGGCCGGCCGGGTCGTCGAGTCGTACGCCTACGCCCGCACCGGCTACCACCGCGGCCTGGACGCGCTGCGCCGCAACGGCTGGAAGGGGCACGGTCCGGTGCCCTGGGAGCACGAGCCCAACCGCGGCTTCCTGCGGGCGCTGCACGCCCTCGCGCGTGCCGCCCAGGCGATCGGCGAGCAGGAGGAGTACGAGCGCTGCAGCGCCTTCCTGCGGGACTCCTCCGAGACCGCCGCCGAGACCCTCGGCTGAGTCACCGTCCGCCGCTGACCACGGCTTTCACCCCCGACCTGTCCGGCGCATCCGCCGGACAGGTCTTGCCGTACCGTGTCCTGACCACGCATGATGCGCGGTGGGCCCGGCGCCGATCGAGCGCGGGCCCGAGGGGACCGGGGCCCCGGCGCCGAAGCGCGCGGGGCAGACCGCTACCCGGTAGCTCGTATCCACGGAGACACCGATGTCCCACCTCCCCGACGTTTCCCAGGCCGGCGCCGAGGCCCCGAACCTGGACTTCGAAGGGACCACGCCCTACGAGGACTACGTCCAGGCGGACGTCCTCACCCATCTGCAGCACCCCCGTTCCGACGACCCCGGCGAGATGGTCTTCCTCGTGACCACCCAGGTCATGGAGCTGTGGTTCACCGTCATCGTGCACGAATGGGAGACCGCCTCCCGGGCGCTCGCCGCCGACGACCTGCCGACGGCGCTGGCCGCGCTCAAGCGGAGCACCTATGAGCTCCAGTCGCTCAACGCGTCCTGGGAGCCGATCGCGCACCTCACCCCGGGGCAGTTCAACGCCTACCGCGCGGCCCTGGGCGAGGGCTCCGGCTTCCAGTCGGCGATGTACCGGCGCATGGAGTTCCTGCTCGGCGAGAAGTCGGCGTCCATGCTGGTCCCGCACCGCGGCTCGCCGCGCGTGCACGACGAGCTGGAGAAGGCGCTGCACCAGCCGAGCCTCTACGACGAGGTGCTGCGCTTCCTCGCCCGCCACGGCCACGACATCCCGCAGCGCGACGACCTGTCGCAGCGCTACGAGGCCGACCCCGCGGTCGAGCGGGCCTGGCAGTCGATCTACTCCGGTGACCAGGAGACCGAACTCGTCCGGCTGGGCGAGGCGCTGACCGAGGTGGCCGAGCTGGTGTGGCGCTGGCGCAACGACCACCTGGTGGCGACCCGCCGCGCGATGGGCGCCAAGACCGGCACCGGAGGCTCCGCAGGGGTGTCCTGGCTGGAGAAGCGCGCGAGCAAGAACGTGTTCCCCGAGCTCTGGACGGCCCGCAGCCATGTCTGACGCGATGAATCCCACCGAGACCCCGGAGGCGCGGGCGGCCCGCCTCGACACCGCCGACGAGCTGGCCAAGCTCCGCGACCGCTTCACGCTGGACGAGGTCGTCTACCTCGACGGCAACTCACTGGGCGCGCTGCCCGCCGGCGTGCCGGCCCGCATGGCCGACGTCATCGAGCGGGAGTGGGGGGCCCTGCGCATCCGCTCCTGGAGCGAGAGCGGCTGGTGGACGGCGCCGGAGCGGATCGGCGACCGCATCGGCGCGCTCATAGGCGCGGCCCCCGGCCAGGTCGTGGCCGGCGACTCCACGAGCGTCAACGTCTTCAAGGCCGTCGTCGGCGCGGTGCGGATCGCCCGGCAGGCCGATCCCGCCCGCGACGAGGTGCTGGTCGACGCCACGACCTTCCCCACCGACGGCTACATCGCGGAGTCCGCGGCCCGGATGACCGGGTGCACGATCCGCGCGGTCGACGCCGCGGACATCGCCGCCGCGGCGGGTCCGCGCACCGCCGTCGCGCTGGTCAACCACGTGGACTACCGCACGGGCCGGCTGCACGACCTGCCGGGCACCACCGCCGCCGTGCACGCGGCCGGCGCCCTGGTGGTCTGGGACCTCTGCCACACCGCGGGGGCGGTGCCGGTGGGCCTGGACGAGCACGGCGTGGACCTGGCGATCGGCTGCACGTACAAGTACCTCAACGGCGGCCCCGGCGCGCCCGCGTACCTGTACGTCCGCCGTGACCTGCAGCCGCTCTTCGACTCCCCGCTGCCCGGCTGGAACTCCCACCGCGACCCGTTCGCGATGGAGGCCGCCTACCGGCCCGCCGACGGCAGCGTCCGCGGCCGGGTCGGCACCCCGGAGATCCTGTCGCTGCTGGCGCTGGACGCGGCCCTCGACGTCTGGGACGGCGTGTCCCTGGACGCCGTTCGGGCCAAGAGCCTCGCCCTCACCGACTTCTTCCTGGAGTGCGTCGCGGCCTATGTGCCGGACGGCCTCGTCCGGTCGGTCACCCCGGCCGCCCACGCGGAGCGGGGCAGCCAGGTCGCGCTGCGCTGCTCCGACGCGGGCGCGGTGATGCGGGAGCTCATCGCCAGGGGTGTCGTCGGCGACTTCCGGGAGCCGGATATCCTCCGCTTCGGATTCACCCCGCTGTACACGCGCTTCGCGGACGCCGAGCGGGCGGCGCGGGTGCTGGCCCAGGTCCTGGAAGGGACGCGGTAACCCATGTCCGACCCCACCTCGCCGAGCGACACCATTCCGGCAGGCGCCGACGGCCGCGCCGACGCGGTGGGGCCGGACCCCGCCCCGCGGGATCCCGCGGGGCGGGCCGCGGCCGAGGAGGCGTCCGCGTTCTCGCACGCCCCCGTCCCGCCGGACGCCACCGCCGCCTACGGGGAACACCCCGACCAGATCGTGGACTTTTACCGCCCGCGGGGCGAGGCGGGCGGCGCGCGGCCGGGGCCGCTGGTCGTGCTCTTCCATGGCGGGGCCTGGCGGGCGCCGTACGACCGCACGCATGTCTCGCCGCTCGCGGGCTTCCTCGCCGGCCACGGCTTCGCGGTGGCCTCGGTGGAGTACCGCCGCGGCAACGGCGGTACGGTCGCGGGCCGCTGGCCGGACACCTTCGACGACGTGGCGGCGGCCACCGACGCCGTGCAGGCGCTGGCCGTGGCCGCACTCGGGGCGGAGGCCGTGGACGTCCGGCGGACCGTCCTCACCGGGCACTCGGCCGGCGGTCACCTCGCGCTGTGGGCGGCCGCCCGGCACGTGCTGCCGCCCGGGTCGCGCTGGCACCGTCCCGCCGCCCCGGCGCTGCGCGGTGTGGTCGCGCTCGCGCCGATCGCGGACTTCGGGGCCGCGGTCGAACTGGACGTGTGCTCCGGTGCCGTCGCCCAGCTCCTCGGCGGGCCGGAGCAGCTCGCCGCGCGCGGTGCGGAGACCGATCCGGCCGCGCTGCTGCCCACCGGCATCGCCGTGACCGTGGTGCACGGCGACGCGGACGACGTCGTCCCGCCGCAGGTCGCGGAGGCCTTCGCGGCCGCCTCGGCGAAGGCGGGGGAGGAGATCCAGCTGACCCTGCTGGAGGGCGTGGGCCACTTCCCGGTGATCGACCCGGCGGCCGACGCGGCGGCCGTGGTCGCCGAGGAGATCGCCCAGCTCGCCTGGTGAGGCGTTCTCCTGCGGCGGGTCCTACTTGAGGATGACGCCGATACATCGTCTTCGCCGGTGACGACGCCGACGTGCCGAGTACCTACGGTGAGAGCGTGACCGAGACAAGCCAGACCTCGCTGCGGACCGAACTCCGCATGGCCCGCGGTGCCCTCAGCGGGCTGCGGCACGACCTGATCACCGACGCCTTCGCCTTCCGTCCGATGGAACCGCTCCGCGAAGGGCACCCGCTGCTCGGCCTGGTGCCGCGCAGGTTCCGGGGGTACGCGCGCTGGCTGCCGCACGCGGTGCTGACCGGGTTCGCGCTCTTCCTGATGTTCGTCTCGGCCGAGAGCTACGGGGGTCCGGGCGGCGCGGTGATGGCCGTGCTGGCCGGGGTGCCGCTGCTCACCACGATGTTCCGGCCCATCGGCGCCTGGTGGCTGTCCGTGGGAGCCGCGGTGCTCACCGGGGTGATCTTCTTCGAGTCGTGGTCCTCCACCTGGCCGTGGACCGACGCGGGCTTCGTCTCGCACCTGGCGGTGATGTCCGTGGTGGCCGCGCGCACCCGGACGCGGGTGGCCGCCGAGATGTGGCTGCTCACCGCCGTGCTGGCGCTGTCCTTCCAGCCGCTCTCCCACTCGTACGGGGCCGACCCGTTCATCATGATCTTCCTGTCCGGCCTCGTCCTCTTCGTCGTCTCGACGGTGCGCGGGCTGCGGCAGTCCCGCCGGGAGGTGGCCGCCCAGGTCGCCGTGACCGAGGTCGAGCGGACCCGGCGCACCCTGCTGGAGGAGCGCACGACGATCGCCCGCGAGCTGCACGACGTCGTCGCCCACCACATGTCCGTGATCGCGATCCAGGCGGAGGCCGCGCCGTACCGGGTGGAGAACCCGCCCGAGGAGCTGACCAGGAGCTTCTCGATCATCCGCGAGAACGCCGTCGTCGCCCTCACCGAGCTGCGCCGGGTCCTCGGGGTCGTACGCGCCGAGGACTACCAGGCCCCCGACGCGCCGCAGCCGACCCTCGCCGACCTCGACCGGCTCGTCGCCAATGTGCGCGACGCGGGGCTGGAGGTGGAGCGGACGGTGACCGGAGCGGCGCGCGAACTTCCCCAGGGCGTCGAGCTGTCGGCGTACCGGATCATCCAGGAGGCACTGAGCAACACACTGCGGCACGCGCCGGGCGCGAGCGCCAAGGTGGAGGTCTCGTACGTGCTGGGCGGTCTGGGGCTGCGGGTCGTCAACGGCCCGCCGCGCGGACTGGTCAAGCCCTCGCCGGGCGCCGGGCACGGCATCGCCGGCATGCGGGAGCGGGTGGCGATGCTCAGCGGCGAGATGACGGACGGGCCCACCGAGGACGGCGGCTACGAGGTCGCGGTCTTCATCCCGGTCGCCGGGGAGCGCGCATGAGCGGGAACACCATCCGGGTGCTGATCGCGGACGACCAGATGATGGTCCGCGAGGGCTTCTCGGTGCTGCTGAACGCCCAACCGGACATCGAGGTCGTCGGCGAGGCCGTCGACGGGCGGCAGGCGATCGAGCAGGTCGCGGCACTGCGGCCGGACGTCGTGCTGATGGACATCCGCATGCCCGAGCTCAACGGCCTGGAGGCGACCCGGGAGATCGTCGCCGCGGACGCCGCCGCGAAGGTGCTGGTGCTGACCACCTTCGATCTGGACGAGTACGTCTACCAGGCGCTGCGCGCGGGAGCGTCGGGTTTCCTGCTCAAGGACGCCTCGGCGCGCCAGCTCGCGGACGGCGTGCGGATCGTGGCGGCCGGTGACGCGCTGCTCGCCCCGGCCGTCACCAAGCGGCTCATCACCGAGTTCAACCGGCTGGGCACGCCCCGGCCGCCGACCCAGGACCGGGTCGGGGAGCTGACCGAGCGCGAGACGGAGGTGCTCGTGCTGGTCGCCCAGGGGCTGTCCAACGCGGAGATCGCCGACCATCTGGTGGTCGCCGAGTCGACGGTCAAGACGCATGTCAGCCGGATCCTGGTGAAGCTGGGGCTGCGCGACCGGACACAGGCGGCGGTCTTCGCCTACGAGGCGCGTCTGGTCACCCCCGGCGGCTGACGCGCGGCTGACGGGCGGCTGATGGGCGGCCCGCCGGCGAGCGGACGGCCGACCGGGCGCGGCCCAGGCGGAGGGTAGTCTCCGCACATGAGCAGCACTGCCACCGCCTTCGATCCCTGGTCGCCGCAGTTCGTCGCCGACCCCTACCCGGCGTACGCCCGGCTGCGGGCGGAGGGCCGCGCGCACTGGTTCGAGCCGAGCGGTCAGTGGCTGATCCCGCACTTCGCGGATGTGAGCGCGCTGCTGCGGGACCGGCGGCTCGGGCGGACGTATCTGCACCGCTTCACCCACGAGGAGTTCGGGCGCACCGCGCCGCCGCCGGAGCACGAGCCCTTCACCACGCTCAACGGCAACGGTCTGCTCGACCTCGAGGCGCCCGACCACACCCGCATCCGGCGGCTGGTCTCCAAGGCGTTCACCCCGCGCACGGTCGAGCGGCTCACGCCGACAGTGCAGCGGCTCGCGGGCGAACTCGTCGAGCGGCTGGTCGCGGAGGGCGGCGGCGATCTCATCGCCATGGTCGCCGAGCCGCTGCCGGTCGCCGTCATCGCCGAGATGCTGGGGATACCGGTCGCCGACCGCCATCTGCTGCGGCCCTGGTCGGCCGACATCGTCGGGATGTTCGAGCTCAACCCGAGCGAGGACGCGGCCCGCCGCGCGGTCCGGGCGAGCGTCGAGTTCTCCGAGTACCTGCGCGAACTGATCGCCGAGCGCCGCAAGGCGCCCGGTGAGGACCTGATCAGCGCGCTGATCGCCGCGCACGACGAGGGCGACCGGCTCAGCGAGCAGGAGATGATCTCCACCTGCGTGCTGCTGCTGAACGCCGGGCACGAGGCGACCGTCAACACCACGGGCAACAGCTGGTGGACGCTCTTCCGGCACCCGGAGCAGCTGGCGGCGCTGCGCGCGGCACCGGAGGAACTGCTGCCGACCGCCATCGAGGAGCTGCTGCGCTTCGACACCCCGCTGCAGATGTTCGAGCGGTGGGTGCTGGACGACATCGAGGTGGGCGGCACGGTCATCCCGCGGGGCAGCGAGGTGGCGCTGCTGTTCGGCTCCGCCAACCGCGACCCGGAGCGTTTCGAGGATCCCGACCGGCTGGACCTCTCCCGCGCCGACAACCCGCACATCACCTTCGGCGCGGGCATCCACTACTGCCTCGGCGCGCCCCTGGCCCGCATCGAACTCGCCGCCTCCTTCTCGGCCCTGCTGCGCCGCGCTCCGCGGCTGGAGCTCTCGGCGGAGCCCGCATGGCACGAGGGCTACGTCATCCGCGGCCTGCGCGAGCTGCGGGTGAGCTGTTAGGACGGCACGGCTGGGCCCGGGTCGAATCCGCCTTTCGGCCTGCCCGGCCGGCGAGCCCCGGCCTCATGACCGGGGCTCGCCGGCCCCGCCGGGCCCCGGTCAGGCCGTGATGTCGCGACGGCGCAGCGCCAGCAGGCCCAGAGCGGCGAGCGCCAGCGCCAGTACGGTGAGCACCGCCAGCGGGGCCACCGTGACATCCGCCGACGGCACCTTCGGCAGGTGCGTGAAGACGGACAGGTCCATCACCCAGGGTGAGAGCTTCAGCGCCGGCCCGTAGAGCCCGATGGCGAGCGTCAGCGACGCCACTCCCCAGCCCGCCCGCGCCAGCCTGGGCGCCGTGCCGTACAGCAGGAGCGCCACCGCCGCCACGCACCAGACCGCGGGCAGCTGCACGAGGCCGGCCCCCGCCAACCGCCCCGTCTGGCCGCCGGTGTCGCCGACCGTCACTCCGTACCCCAGGCCCATGGCGAGGCCGGAGACGGTCATGAGGAGTACGGAACCGGCGAACGCGACAAGGGCGTGGCCCGCGGCCCAGCGCACCCGTCCCACGGCGGTGGCGAGCACGGGTTCGGCGCGGCCGGAGCTCTCCTCGCCCTGGAGCCGGAGGACCGCCTGGACCGCGTAGATCGCGGCGATCATGCCCATCACCCCGGTCATGGAGGCGAGGTAGGAGTCGACCAGCCCGGAGGCTCCGCCCATGTCACGCATGACGTCCGCGAGTTGCTCGTTGTCCCGGACGAGGTCGGCCGCGCCGTTGGCGAGGCCGCCGAGCGCAGCGCCGCCCACGGCGAAGCCGGCCGTCCACCCCCACAGCGAGCCGCGCTGGAGCCGCCAGGCCAGCCCCTGGGCGGAACGCAGGCGGCAACCGGCGGCGGCCGGTCCGGGGCGCGGCGGCAGCAGGGAGGCGTCGATGTCGCGGCGGGCCACCAGGGCGTACGCGACGCCGACGAGCGTGGCGGCCCAGGCCGCGAACAGCGCGGCCACCCACCAGCGTTCGTCCGCGTAGGGGCGTATGTTCTCGGCCCATCCGAGCGGCGAGAGCCAGGTCAGCGTGCCGGAGCCGGCGTCGCCGACGGCCCGCAGCAGGAAGGCGAGGCCGAGGACGGCACCCGCGATGCCCCGGGCGGCGCGGGCGCTCTCCGTCAGCTGCGCGGCGACCGCCGCGACCGCGGCGAAGGCGCATCCGGCGCCCGCGAAGGCGATCCCGAAGGCGACCGCGCCACGCGCCCCCTGCCCGAGCAGGGCCAGAGTGACCAGCAGCCCCAGGAGCAGCGAGGCCCCGAAGCCGGTGACCAGGGCGGCGGCCAGCGGCGCCCGGCGGCCGACCGCGCCCGCGCCGACGAGCTCCAGCCGCCCGGCCTCCTCTTCCTCCCGGGTGTGGCGGACGACCAGCAGCATCGCCATCAGCCCGGCGAGCGCGGCGCCGAAGGCCATCATGCGCCAGGCCGTCAGGCCGCCGATGCTCGTGTCGAACACCGGCCCGTACAGGGCGCGCAGCGAGCCGTTGCCCGCGGAGCTCGCGGCGATCCCGGCGCGTTCCGCCGGGGTGTCGTAGAGGCCGCCGAAGGCCGAGGCGGTGGAGGCGACCAGCAGGGCGATCGGCACGACCCACGCCGGGATCGTGATCCGGTCCCTGCGCAGCGCGAGCCGGGTGAGGGTGCCCGTCCCGGTGAGGGCGCTCACGGCCGCGCCTCCGCGTTCGCGGGGGCGGCACCAGAGGCGCCGGAGGTACCGGGAGCGCCGGGAGCGCCGTCTTCGTAGTGCCGCAGGAACAGCTCCTCCAGGGTCGGCGGTGTGCTCGTGAGGCTGCGCACGCCCGTCTCGCTCAACTGCCTGAGCACGCCGTCGAGCTTGTCGGTGTCGACCTGGAGCCGGACGTGGCTGCCGCGCACGTCGAGATCGTGCACGCCGGGCAGCCCGGCGAGGCCGTTCGGCCGGCCGGCCAGCTCCGCGGTGACCGAGATCCGGGTGAGATGCCGCAGCTCGCCGAGGCTCCCGGTCTCGACCGTGCGCCCGCCCCGGATGATGCTGACCCGGTCGCACAGGGCCTCGACCTCGCTGAGGATGTGACTGGACAGCAGCACCGTCCGGCCGCGGTCGCGTTCCTCGCGGACGCAGTCGCGGAAGACCTCCTCCATCAGCGGGTCGAGCCCGGAGGTGGGCTCGTCGAGTATCAGCAGATCCACGTCCGAGGCGAACGCGGCGACGAGCGCGACCTTCTGCCGGTTGCCCTTGGAGTACGCGCGGCCCTTCTTGGTCGGGTCCAGCTCGAACCGCTCCAGCAACCGCCGCCTGCGCGCCTCGTCCAGCCCGCCGCGCAACCGCCCCAGCAGGTCGATGACCTCGCCGCCGCTGAGGTTGCGCCAGAGCGTGACGTCGCCCGGGACGTACGCCAGCCGCCGGTGCAGCGCGACGGCGTCCTGCCACGGATCGCCGCCGAGCAGCCGGGCGGCCCCGCGGTCGGCGCGCAGCAGCCCGAGCAGGATGCGGATGGTGGTGGACTTGCCGGCGCCGTTGGGCCCCAGGAAGCCGTGCACCTCGCCCTCTTCGACGGCCAGGTCGAGGCCGTCCAGTGCGTGCGTGCGGCCGAAGGACTTGTGCAGTCCGGCCACACTGATTGCCTTCGTCATGATTCTGAACGTACAGTAGATTCACAAATTTGTGAAGTTAAGGAAGTGTATAAACTTCGGGACGGGAGGCGATGGCGGTGGCTGATGAGTCCTTGGAGCCGATGACGTTCGTCGAGCGCTTCGCGGCGGAGCTCGTCGAGGCGGGCATGCAGCGCATGGCGGCGCGGGTGTTCGCCGCGCTCCTCGCCTCGGAGACCGGCGCGCTGAGCGCCGCCGAGCTGTCCGAGCGACTCCAGGCCAGCCCCGCCGCGATCTCCGGCGCGGTCCGCTACCTGGCGCAGGTCGGCATGCTCACCCGCGAGCGCGAACCGGGCTCGCGGCGCGAGCGCTACCGGGTGCACAGCGACCAGTGGTACGAGACCTTCACCCGCCGCGACCAGGTCCTCGCCCGCTGGGAGAACACCCTGCGGGCCGGCATCGACGCGCTCGGCCCCGACAGCGCGGCGGGCCACCGGATCGCGGAGACCGCGGCCTTCTTCGACTTCCTGCAGAAGGAACTCGTCGACATGATGGACCGCTGGCGCGAGCGCAAGGCGGAGCTGCGCGAGCAGGGCGTGCTCTGACCGGCCCTCCGCGCGCGGCGGCCGCCGCGGCAAGGCCCCCGCGGCCGGCCCCCACCCCCCTCAGTAGGCGGACCGCGGCACGGTCAGTCGCCACGCCGCCGGCATGACCGTCCACGTCCGGCGCCGGACCGGACCGGCCAGGGCCGCGTCCGCCGTGTAGCGGAAGTCCCGCCCGGAGACGGTGACCGTCCGCGCGTGCACCGGTCCCGCGGGCGCCGCGCCCTCCCTGCGGACCAGCACTTCGGCCAGGCCGGGCGCCGCCGTGGAGACCGACACCTCCTCGACGCAGTCGTCCAGGTCGGCCAGGACCATCCCGTCCGCCTCGATCCGCAGCCGCTGCCCGCCGCGCAGCCCGAGCCCCAGATGCGGGGTGTGGCCGTTCAGGCTCAGCGTGCGCGCCAGCGAGCGCGCCCGGCGCTCCACCGGCACCCACCAGGCCGGCGTCGCCGAGTTGATGCGCAGCGCGCCCAGCACGATGCCCCCGCTGTCGTCGAGCAGCAGGTCCAGCTCGCGTTCCGCGCCGTCCAGCACGGCCCGCGCCGCGCTCACCGCCCCGCCGGGCACGCCCAGCGCCAGCGCCAGGCCGGTGCGCCGGCCCACCGGCACGAGTCCGACGACCGCCTCGCCCAGTCCCCGCGCCGCGTGCAGTGCCCGGACCGTGCGCAGCAGCGCCGCGTCGTCGCCCACGACCACCGGGCGCCGCCGCCCCCGGTGTTTCAGCACTCGGACGGCCTCTTCCTCGGACTCCGGTAGGGCGATCTTCACGGAGGAGGCTCCCCCGCACAGCACATCCTTCGCGATGCGTACGGATTCGCCGTCCATGATGCGGGCGGCGGGGTCGATGACCACGAGCAGAGGCTGCCCGGACGGTCGCTGAGCCGACACCTTGGTCCTTCCTCAGGTAACATCTCGGTGCAAGAGCCCCTTGCGCTGCCTTGCGCCAGGGGCTTCGTCTATTCCGGGGCACCGGTCCGACGGCTCTCCCCGCCATGGGGAGCCACGTTGGACATGCCCCGCCCGGAAGGGGTGTACGCCTGTGCCCGCACTTGTGCTGCTCGGTGCTCAGTGGGGTGACGAGGGCAAGGGAAAGGCCACCGACCTGCTCGGTGGCTCCGTGGACTATGTGGTGCGCTACCAGGGCGGCAACAACGCCGGCCACACGGTCGTCGTCGGCGACCAGAAGTACGCGCTTCACCTCCTGCCTTCCGGGATCCTGTCACCGGGGTGTACCCCGGTGATCGGCAACGGAGTGGTCGTCGACCCGGCGGTCCTGCTCTCCGAGCTGAGCGGGCTGAACGAGCGCGGCGTCGACACGTCCAAGCTCCTCATCAGCGGTAACGCCCACCTGATCACGCCGTACCACCAGACGATCGACAAGGTGACGGAACGCTTCCTCGGCAAGCGCAAGATCGGCACCACCGGCCGCGGCATCGGCCCCGCGTACGCCGACAAGATCAACCGTGTGGGCATCCGGGTCCAGGACCTCTTCGACGAGTCGATCCTCCGCCAGAAGGTCGAGGCGGCGCTCCACGACAAGAACCAGGTCCTGGTCAAGCTCTTCAACCGCCGTGCCATCAGCACGGACCAGGTCGTCGAGGAGTACCTGGGCTACGCGGAGCAGATCAGGGACTACGTCGCGGACACGACGCTGGTCCTCAACACCGCGCTCGACGAGGGCAAGGTCGTCCTCCTCGAGGGCGGTCAGGGCACCCTGCTGGACGTGGACCACGGCACGTACCCCTTCGTGACCTCGTCGAACCCGACGGCCGGCGGTGCCTGCACCGGCTCCGGCATCGGCCCCACCAAGATCAACCGGGTGATCGGCATCCTCAAGGCCTACACCACCCGCGTCGGCGCCGGCCCGTTCCCGACCGAGCTGTTCGACGCGGACGGCGAGGCGCTGCGCCGCATCGGCGGCGAGCGGGGCGTCACCACCGGCCGCGACCGCCGCTGCGGCTGGTTCGACGCCGTGATCGCCCGCTACGCGACCCGGGTCAACGGCCTCACCGACTTCTTCCTCACCAAGCTCGACGTGCTCACCGGCTGGGAGCGGATCCCGGTCTGCGTCGCCTACGAGATCGACGGCAAGCGCGTCGAGGAACTGCCGTACAGCCAGACGGACTTCCACCACGCGAAGCCGGTCTACGAGACGCTGCCCGGCTGGAACGAGGACATCAGCCAGGCGAAGACCTTCTCCGACCTGCCGAAGAACGCCCAGGCGTACGTCAAGGCGCTGGAGGAGATGTCCGGCGCCCCGATCTCGGCCATCGGCGTCGGCCCCGGCCGCACCGAGACCATCGAGATCAACTCCTTCCTCTGAGCGGCGGCGGCGCGCGGGCCCTACAACCTGTCGGCGCGCGCGCCCACCGCCATACAGGGTGCCAATGTCGGTGCGCCCGGGCCGTTGCCTAGCCTGGGCGCATGACCCCTCCCTTCGCCGACCCCGAGACCGGCGCCGCCGTCAAGGCCGCCGACCGCGCCCACGTCTTCCACTCCTGGTCCGCGCAGGGCCTGATCGACCCGCTGGCGGTCGCCGGGGCCGAGGGCGCGTACTTCTGGGACTACGACGGCAACCGCTACCTGGACTTCACCAGCGGGCTGGTGTTCACCAACATCGGCTACCAGCACCCCACGGTCGTCGCCGCCATCCAGGAGCAGGCCGCGAAGCTCGTCACCTTCGCGCCCGCCTTCGCCGTGGAGGCGCGTTCCGAGGCCGCCCGGCTGATCGCCGAGCGCACCCCGGGCGACCTGGACAAGATCTTCTTCACCAACGGCGGCGCCGAGGCCGTCGAGAACGCGGTACGGCTGGCCCGCCTGCACACCGGCCGCCACAAGGTGCTCTCGGCGTACCGCTCGTACCACGGCGCCACCTCGGCCGCGATCAACCTGACCGGCGACCCGAGGCGCTGGCCCTCCGACAACGGCTCGGCCGGAGTCGTCCACTTCTGGGCGCCGTTCCTCTACCGCTCGCCGTTCCACTCGGAGACCGACGAGCAGGAGCGCGACCGCGCGCTGCAGCACCTCGAGGACACCATCGTCTTCGAGGGCCCGCAGACCGTCGCCGCGATCGTCCTGGAGACGGTGCCCGGCACCGCGGGCATCATGGTGCCGCCGCCCGGCTACCTCGCCGGCGTGCGCGAGATCTGCGACCGGTACGGGATCGTCTTCGTCCTCGACGAGGTCATGGCCGGTTTCGGCCGCACCGGCGGCTGGTTCGCCGCCGATCGGTTCGACGTCACCCCCGACCTGCTCACCTTCGCCAAGGGCGTCAACTCCGGCTATGTGCCGCTGGGCGGTGTCGCGATCAGCGAGGAGATCGCCGCGACCTTCGCCACCCGTCCGTACCCGGGCGGGCTGACCTACTCCGGCCATCCGCTGGCCTGCGCCGCCGCCGTCGCCACGATCCGGGTGATGGAGGACGAGGGCGTCGTCGAGCACGCCGCCGCGCTCGGCGAGAACGTGCTCGGTCCCGGGCTGCGGGAGCTCGCCGAGCGCCACCCGTCGGTGGGCGAGGTGCGGGGCCTGGGCGCCTTCTGGGCGCTGGAGCTGGTGCGCGACCGGGAGACCCGTGAGCCGCTGGTCCCTTACAACGCGGCGGGCGAGGCCAACGCCCCCATGGCGGCCTTCGCGGCGGCCTGCAAGAAGAGCGGGCTGTGGCCGTTCGTCAACATGAACCGCACCCATGTGGTGCCCGCGTGCAACATCACCGAGGCCGAGGCCAAGGAGGGGCTCGCGCTCCTCGACGCGGCGCTGACCGTCGCCGACGAGCACACGCGCTGAGGGCACGCGCCCCCAGGGCGCGCGCTGAGCACACGCGCCGGGCGGACCGCCGGAAGGCGCCGGGCCCGGCGCCTCCCCGCGGCGGTGGCGGCGGGTGACCCGTGCCACAGGGGCGGGCCATCCGTCACCGGGCCTCGCATAAGGTGTGGCGGAGCCGAAACGCACCGCACATCTGTAGGGAGGCACCGGGCATGCCGGAAGGCCCAGCGGGTGGACCCGTCCGACGGAGCAGTCTGCGGCAGCAGATAGCCGACGCGCTCCGCGACGAGGTGCTCACCGGGCGCATGGCGGCCGGACGGCACTTCACGGTCAAGGAGATCGCGGAGCTGTACGGCGTGTCCGCCACCCCGGTCCGCGAGGCCCTGGTCGATCTGGCCGCGCAGGGGCTGCTCGACGTCGAGCACCATCGCGGCTTCCAGGTGCGCCGCTTCACCGACGCCGAGTTCCGCTCCATGGTCGAGGCCCGCACCCTGGTCGTCGAGGGCATCTTCCGCCGCATCGCCACGCGCGGCATGCGCGAGGTCGACCCCGCGGCGCTCGCCTCCGTACGCCGCCGGGCCGAGGCCGCGGCCCGGGCCGCCCGCTCGGGCGAACTGGACGTCCTCATCGGCTACGACATCCGCTTCTGGCGCGAGCTGACGGCACTGGCCGGGAACGCCCACGTGGGCGAGTTCCTGGACCGGATCCGCACCCAGACCTGGGTGTACGCGGTGCCCTTCCTGCGCGGCAGGCCGGATGCGGAGGGGCTGTGCTGGTCCGATCACGTCGCCCTGGTCGCGGCGATCGAGAAGCGCGACACAGAGACGGCCCAGCGCATCGTCGAGGAGTTCAACGACCACTCCCTGGAACTCATGCGGCGACTGGCGGCGGGCCGCTAGAGCTGCTCTGGGACGGGCTCCCGCCCACTACGCTGGTCCGACGACGCACGGAAGGACTTGGAGCGCCTGTGGCCTGCGACTTGTGGCTGGTTCCCCTGGTGGACGTGCTCTGCCACAGCCCGGACAACCCGTTCGCCGAGGAGATCGCCCGCTATGACAAGGCGTTGAGCGAGGCCGGTCTCCCGCCGGTGCCCGTCTACACCTATATGCCGGGCCTGTCCGGCGACGTGGCCCCGGTCGCGGGCTTCGACTACGACGCGCTGCACTTCCTGCGGCGTGCGTACCTGCTGCACATCCAGGGCCTCGCGGTCACGCCGGTCG
This sequence comes from Streptomyces sp. NPDC026673, assembly GCF_040638135.1. Lineage (NCBI taxonomy): Bacteria > Bacillati > Actinomycetota > Actinomycetes > Kitasatosporales > Streptomycetaceae > Streptomyces > Streptomyces sp. NPDC026673. The sequence continues at coordinate 37,623 of NZ_JBEZXR010000001.1, forward strand.
ACGAACTCGGCGGCGACTACGAGCAGTTGCTGGAGATGTTCGAGACCACCGCCCAGCAGTCGCACCTGGTCTGGCACTACGACCACGCGGGCGGATACGTCCCCCTGGACTTCGCCCATCCGCTGGTCAACGACGAACTCCTCGACGCGGGCGGCCCCCTGGGCTCCGCCCACGGCCTCCTCCGCGAGCTGGAACTCGTCGCCCCGGTGATCGGCATCGACCCGCGCAACCCGCCGCCCGCCCCGGTTCCGCCGGCCGGTCCCACCGAGCTGGAGGAGCCGGCCGCCCAGCCCGCGTACGACGGCAGCCCCTTCGCGCGGGAACGCCACGTGTGGCTGGGACTGCACGCGGCCGCGACGCGCGCGCTGGGCCAGGGTTCGATGATCGTCTTCAGTTAGACGACCCATACGACCCATACGACCCGAGCGATCCGGGCGGCGGGTTTCAGGACCCCGGGAGGGGCCCCGGCGGCGGTCAGCTCGCGCGGGGGCCCTCCGGGGGGCGCTGGCGCGGCATGCTCGGCCGTCCGCCGGGCAGCAGTGGGAACCGGGCGCCGGTGCCGGGGGCGGCGCCCTCCGCACCCCGGGCGCCCCCCGCCCAGGTCAGGGACTGGGTCCGCAACGGGGCGGCGCCGGCGCGGAAGTCCACCATCCAGTCAGCGGTCTCGCAGCGCACCAGCTCCGAGACGTCCTCGGTGAAGCGGCGCAACACCGTCAGGCACCGCTCGGCCGCCTCGGCCGCGGTGCCCTCCGTCGGGCCCAGGACCTCGCGGACGGACTCCGACGCCCAGTCGAAGCGCAGCGCCTCCAGCCGGCGCTGTACGGCCTGGGCGGTCGCCATGTCCCGCATCCAGCCGGCGGTCAGCCCGAGGTAGCGGTCCAGGCCCGCGCACACGACCGCCAGCACCAGGGCGGCGTACGCCCAGCGGACGCGCCCGCCCGTGCCGGTGACGGCCAGAACCGCCCCGGACGTCGCGAAGAGGGCCGCGCCGACCCGCAGCGAACGGGCCCAGCGGCGCTTGCGCAGGCGGTCGGCGAGATACCAGTCGACGGTGCGCAGGGCGTCCGCCTCCGCCCAGCGGTAGAGCTCCTCCAGCCGTTCGGCCGGCTCCCCCCAGTCGCCGAGCGGAAAGGGCAGCGCCCGCAGGTCCTCCTGCCTGTGCAGCGCGCGCCGCTTCGGCTCCTCCCGGGGGACCTCCTCGGGATACATGTCCGGCTGGCTCACCTGCACGCTCCCTCGCGACTTCCGATGACGCGCACCTTCTTACCGCCGAACGGCTGATGCCGCGAGGGTCATCCGGCAGTTTCCGCCCTTACGAGTCGCTTGATCAGGTATGGGTCCCCGCTCCGGCCACCCGAAAGAGTGACCCGGGAGCCCCGGCGACCGGCCCGCGGGGCGGGCGGCGGCAGCCGATACCCTGGGCACCGTGAACGTGCTTGTCATCGGCGGCGGAGCCCGCGAACACGCCCTGTGCCGTGCCCTTTCCCTCGACCCCGACGTGGAGGCGCTGCACTGCGCCCCGGGGAACGCCGGCATCGCCGAGGTGGCGGAGCTGCACCCGGTCGACGCCCTGGACGGCGCTGCCGTGGCCGACCTCGCAGAGCGGCTCGGCGCCGACCTCGTCGTGGTGGGCCCCGAAGCCCCGCTCGTGGCGGGAGTGGCGGACGCCGTACGCGCCCGCGGCATCGACTGCTTCGGCCCCAGCGGGCAGGCGGCGGCCCTGGAGGGCTCGAAGGCGTTCGCCAAGGACGTGATGGCCTCGGCCGGCGTGCCCACCGCCCGCTCCTATGTCTGCACGACCCCCGCGGAGGTGGACGACGCGCTGGACGCCTTCGGCGCGCCGTACGTCGTGAAGGACGACGGCCTGGCCGCGGGCAAGGGCGTCGTGGTGACCGAGGACCTCGAGGCCGCCCGGGCGCACGCCAACGCCTGCGAGCGCGTCGTCATCGAGGAGTACCTCGACGGCCCCGAGGTGTCCCTGTTCGCCGTCACCGACGGCGTGAGCGTGGTGCCGCTGCAGCCCGCCCAGGACTTCAAGCGCGCCTACGACGCGGACGAGGGCCCCAACACCGGTGGCATGGGCGCGTACAGCCCGCTGCCGTGGGCCGATCCCGGGCTGGTCGAGGAGGTGGAGCGCACCGTGCTCCAGCCGACCGTCGACGAGCTGCGCCGCCGTGGCACCCCCTTCGCCGGACTGCTGTACGCGGGGCTGGCGATCACCTCGCGCGGTGTGCGGGTGATCGAGTTCAACGCGCGCTTCGGCGACCCGGAGACCCAGGTCGTGCTGGCCCGGCTGAGGACCCCGCTGGCGGGCCTGCTGCGTGCCGCGGCGACCGGCCGGCTGGCCGACTTCCCGCCGCTGCGCTGGAGCGACGGCGCCGCGGTGACCGTCGTCGTCGCCTCCGAGAACTACCCGGACACCCCGCGCACCGGTGACCCGATCACCGGCCTGGACGAGGTCGCGGAGCGGGACGAGCACGCCTACGTGCTCCACGCCGGCACCAAGGCGGACGCCGAGGGCCGTGTGGTGAGCGCGGGCGGCCGCGTACTGTCCGTCACGGCGACGGGCGGGGATCTGGCCAAGGCCAGGGAGCGCGCCTACCGGGCGGTGGGACGGATCGGGCTGAAGGGCTCGCACCACCGTTCGGATATCGCAGAGAAGGCCGCTCAAGCCTGAATCAGCGGGCAAGGCCACTCCAAGGGGTGATGCCTTCGCCATCCTGCTGACGTGAGCCCCGAGCCCAACTACTGTGCCCGGCAAGCGCACTGCGGAACGCCGCGAGCACTGCACTATCGGCCCTACCGACATTGCGGTGTCGGTGGGCGGTGCGACAGTGGGGGCATGCAGTCGCGTCAGCAGCTTGGGGGTGAGCACACCGTTGGCCGGGGAAGCAGGTGAGGGACACGCGCGATCTCGCGCGCTCGCCGTCCTGCGCATCCGCAGCGCCGCGCTGGCGGTCGCGCTGCTGCCCGCGGCGGTGGCGGTCGTGCTGCTGGTCGGCGGCGCGACGGGCCGCATCGTCGGCGACGCGTCCGAGGTCCTGCGCTGGGCGGTGGTCGCGGGCGCGCTCCTCGTGCTGCTGCTCGCGGGCGGTGTCGCGGCGGTGATCGTACGGGCCAGGCCCGCGATGAGCCCGACCGTGGCGGTCTCCGAGAAGGCCGCCCCCGATCTGTACCGGATGGTGCGCGACCTGGCCGTCCGCCTGCAGGTGCCCGCCCCCTCGGCGATAGAACTGACCCCGGACTGCGACAGCTGGCTGGAGGACCGCAGCCACCGGCGCCGGCGCGGCGCGCCCGCCGAGGCGCCCGCACTGGTGATCGGCTCACCGTTCATGTGGTGGATGCGGGTCGCCGAGCTGCGTGCCCTGCTCGCGCCGGTCGTGGCGGGCACGGGACCGGCCGCGGACCCGGACATCGCGGCCGCGCGCCGCTTCGTGCGCGGCCTGGACGCCGCCGTCGGCGTGGCGACCGCGGCGCGGGAGCCCTCGGCCGTCGGGCTGGTGCGCCGTCCCGCGTACGGGTTCCTGGGCTGGGTCGCCAAGCTGCTGCTGCGCGGCTGCCGGGCGCACGCGGCGGAGATGGAGCGCGCGGTGGCCGCCTCCGCCTCCGAGCGGGCCCAGGCGGTGGACTACGGGCTGCGCATCGTCGCCCAGGAGCAGGTGGGCCTGGCGTACGCGGGCTGGGACCGGCTGCTGACCCGGGTGGCGCTGCCGGCCTGGCGGATGGGGCGCTGGCCGTCCCGGCTCGACGCGGGCGTGGTGGCGGCGCTGACCGAGCTGTCCCGGCGGGACCGGCTGGCCGAGGGCTTCGAGTCCCGGCTGGGCGAGCGCCCGGCCTGCGACCTGCTGGAGGAGCCCGGCACGGTGGACGAGGCGGCCTCGCTCCTCGCCGCGCGGCTGTTCCACGGCGGGCCGCAGCGGCCGGGCCCCGAGTGGTCTCCGGTCGGCTGGGACACGTATCCGCAGGAGGTCGTGGACCGCATCTGGCGCAGCGACGCCTCCCGGCTGATCAGCGTCCTGGACGAGGTGCACGAGCCGGCCGGGGTCGCCGGCAGCCGGCGCATATCCGTGGTCTCCGGCGGGTCGAGGACCGCCGTAGGCGCCTGCGACGAACCGGGGCACGCCACCCTCGCCCGGGTGCTGGACCGGCTCTCCGCGGGCGGCAGCGAGGAGCTGGCGGCGCGTATCACCCGGCACGTCGCCCGCGAGGAGGCCGTGCGCGAGACCGCCTCGCGCGAGGAGACCGCCGACCGGGTTCCGCCGGACGCTGCTTTCACCCCCGTCTACCAACTGCTGCCCCCGCGCACCGGCCGGGAACTGCTCACCGACCACGTGACGGCGATGGTCTGCTGCGCCGCCGTGGACACCGCCGGTGCCGCCCCGGGTCTGGACTGGTTGGACGGACCGGCCCTGCTGGTCGGCGGCGTACGCCGGGGTGATCTGACCTGGCCCGTGCTCCGGCTCGTGGAGAACGGCGACGCCGCTCCGCTGCGTTCCTGGCTCAGTGCCGTGGGCGTACGCCCCGAGAAGCCGATACGGCTCATCTGACGGAATTCCGGCGGGGTTTGTCCGCCGCAACGCCGATCCCTGGCGATAATGCGCCACGAACAGTAACCAAGACAGCGCATTGTGTGATGTGCTGGAGGTGCGCACACACGCACACCACCTCGGGGGACGACGAGGAGGGGACCATCGTGGTGAAGGAGCAGGTCCGCCGCTGGCAGTCCGGAGCACTGGCGCACGGGGTCACCGACCCCTTCGGGCAAGGCCCGGTGCCGTGGCTGCGCGGTGCGGTGCAGTATCTGGACGACACCGGCCAGGTCGTGCCCTGGTACGTCGATCTGGCCGCCGGCCGTGGCGAGGCCGGGGGGTTCCCCGGCGACGCGGTGGGGCGTGCGCCCCGCGTGCCCGGCCCGCGCGCGGCGGACGACGTGCGGTGCCAGATCAAGGGCTTCGCCCCGGGTGCCTCCGTGGCCCCCGGCGACGCCATCGACTTCCGCATCACCGTCGACCCGCCGCAGAGCTACGGCGTCGACGTCTACCGGATCGGGCACTACGGCGGCGACGGCGCCGCCCAGTTCACCTCCAGCCCCCGGCTGTCGGGAATCGTGCAGCCCACACCGCTCGCCGCCGGGCGCACGGTCTCCTGCCACCACTGGTGGCAGTCCTGGCGGCTGCAGGTGCCCTCCTACTGGAAGCCCGGCGCCTATGTCGCCGTCCTCACCACGCAGGACGGCTACCGCAGCCACATCCCCTTCACGGTGCGCGACGACCGCCCCGCCGACCTGCTCCTGCTGCTGCCCGACGTCACCTGGCAGGCTTACAACCTCTACCCCGAGGACGGCCGCACGGGCGCCAGCCTCTACCACGCCTGGGACGAGAAGGGCCGGCTGCTGGGCGAGGAGGAGGCCGCGGTCACCGTCTCCTTCGACCGGCCCTACGCGGGCGCCGGGCTGCCGCTGCACGTGGGCCACGCCTACGACTTCATCCGCTGGGCCGAGCGCTACGGCTACGACCTGGCCTACGCCGACGCCCGCGACCTGCACGCGGGGAGGATCGATCCTTCGCGCTACCGGGGCATGGTCTTCCCCGGCCACGACGAGTACTGGACGGTCCCCATGCGGCGGGCCGTCGAGGCCGCCCGGAACGGCGGCACCTCCCTGGTCTTCCTGTCCGCCAACACCATGTACTGGCAGACCGAGCTGGGCCCCTCCCCGTCCGGCGACCCCGACCGGCTGCTCAGCTGCCGCAAGCGCCGCGGCCACCCGCCGGGCCGCAGCGCGCTGTGGCGCGACATGGGCGAGCCCGAACAGCTGCTGATCGGCGTGCAGTACGCGGGCCGGGTGCCCGAACCGTCCCCGCTGGTGGTGCGGAACGCCGGCCACTGGCTGTGGGAGGCGACCGGCGCCGAGGAGGGTGACGAGATCCCCGGTCTGGTCGCGGGCGAGGCGGACCGCTACTTCCCCCGCACGCCACTGCCCGACTACATGGAGCGGATCCTGCTCGCCCACTCCCCGTACGAGGACTCCGCGGGCCGCCGCGCGCACCAGGAGACCTCCCTGTACCGGGCGCCCGGCGGGGCCCTGGTCTTCGCCTCCGGCACCTTCGCCTGGTCCCCGGCGCTGGACCGCCCGGGCCATGTCGACCCGAGGATCCAGCGCGCCACGGCCAATCTGCTGGACCACATCTGCAAGCACGGCTGACCCCGCGTCGCGCCCGTCGGGAACAGGTACGGGAGAATCGTGAGCCGAACCGCCGATCGGGGAGGACCCATGTCCGGATTCGTCCACAAGCCCGAGCCCGCGCACGTGCCGGGCCTGGTGCACCTGCACACCGGCAAGGTGCGCGAGCTGTACCAGAACGAGGCAGGGGAGCTGGTGATGGTCGCCAGTGACCGGATGTCCGCGTACGACTGGGTGCTGCCCACCGAGATCCCCGACAAGGGCCGCGTCCTGACCCGGTTGTCCCTGTGGTGGTTCGACCAGATCGCCGACCTCGTGCCGCACCACGTGCTGTCCACCGAGCTCCCCGAGGGCGCCCCGGCCGACTGGGAGGGGAGGACGACGATCTGCAAGCCGCTGGAGATGGTCCCGGTCGAGTGCGTGGCCCGCGGCTACCTGGCCGGGTCGGGCCTGCTGGAGTACAACGCCGACCGCACCGTGTGCGGGGTGACCCTCCCCGAGGGCCTGGTGGACGGTTCCGAGCTGCCCGCGCCGATCTTCACCCCGGCCACCAAGGCCGAGGTGGGCGAGCACGACGAGAACGTCAGCTACGAGGAGGTCGCCCGCCGGGTCGGCGCCGACACCGCCGCGCAGCTGCGCCAGAGCACCCTCGCGGTCTACGGCCGGGCCCGGGACATCGCCCGTGAGCGCGGCATCCTCCTGGCGGACACCAAGTTCGAGTTCGGCTTCGACGGAGATGTGCTGACCATCGCCGACGAGGTGCTGACCCCGGACTCGTCGCGCTTCTGGCCCGCCGACCTGTGGGAGCCGGGCCACGCCCAGCCCTCGTACGACAAGCAGTTCGTCCGCGACTGGCTGACCTCCGCCGAGTCCGGATGGGACCGCCGCAGCGAGCAGCCCCCGCCGCCCCTGCCGGAGCGGGTGGTGGAGCAGACCCGCGCCAAGTACATCGAGGCGTACGAGCGGCTCACCGGCCTCAGCTGGTAGCCCGCCACGGCTCGCGCCGTCCGCCGGTCCTCCGGTCGGCGGCCGGCGCGGCAGCGCGGCAGCGCGGGGGTGAGAGCGGTGCGGCGGTGTGAGCGGCGGCAGCCGCGGCGCATCAGCCGCCCCAGGAACACCGAAGGCCCCGGTCGTGACGACCGGGGCCTTCTTCTGCTGAGCGGACGACGAGGCTCGAACTCGCGACCTCAACCTTGGCAAGGTTGCGCTCTACCAACTGAGCTACGTCCGCCTGCTCCGCGCGTTCCCGTGCGGTGCGACACCCACTATAGCCAACCCGCGCGGTGTCCGGCACGCACCGCGGCACGACGGTTCTCCGCGCCCCGTCCCGCGGCGGACGCCGAGGGGGTGGGCGAGCCCGCCGGGGCGCCGCCGCCACCACCGTGGCGCGCTCGGCGGCACTGCCGGCCGGATGCCCAACTCCGGTTCCACGGCGAGTCCCAGGACCGCCCGCGCCGCGCCCCGGAAGCCCCGGCGGAGGATGCGTCCCGTGATGTGCGCGGGCCGGCGCGGGGCGGCGCGAGGCGACGATCACCCTTCCGCACCGGGGAGTTCGGGCTCCGGCGTGTGGCGACCGTCACACATGTTCCCGGTGTGCCGCCGGCCCGCCGGGAACACGAAAAAGGTCCCGGTCGGTGATCCGACCGGGACCTTCTCTCAAGAGCGGACGACGAGATTCGAACTCGCGACCCTCACCTTGGCAAGGTGATGCTCTACCAACTGAGCCACGTCCGCACGGCGACTACTCTACCCGATCCTCAGGACCGGTCGAGCAATCAGAGCGGGTGACAGGAATCGCACACTGCGCCTTCCCCCTGGAAGGAGGATGTTCTGCTACTGAACTACACCCGCGTGGCCCGGGAGCCTGGCCTTTCGGCCTGCCCTCGGCGTGCTCCAGACTCTAGCGGATCAAGGGGGGTGGCTGTCCAATCGCTTCTTCCGGGCGACGGTGCGGTCCGGTGACCCGGTCCGGCGCGTCCCCGCGCCGGACCGGGTCAGCTCGCCTCGGCGTAGGCCTCGTAGAGCTTCTTGGGGATACGGCCGCGCGGCGGCACGTCGAAGCCCCGGGAGAGCGCCCACGCGCGGACCGCGGCGGGGTCGGGGGCGAGTGAGGTGTGCTTGTACGCCTTGCCGAGCCGGCTGCGGCGGCGTCCGGCCTCGACGTAGGGCGCGAGGGCCTCGCGGAGTTTGTCGGCGTTGCCGGCGGACAGGTCGATCTCGTACGACTTCCCGTCGAGGCCGAAAGTGACCGTTTCCGCCGCTTCGCCGCCGTCGAGGTCGTCGGAGAGCGTGACCACTACGCGTTGCGCCATGGATGCCGGTCCTTTCAATGGAGAAGGCCTGGGGCCTGCGTTGGCCCCGTTGTTGTACCGAAGTCGGCGGGCCGGGGTCAATGCTTTCCCAATTACCGGGCGGCGGTTTTCCGCCGGAAGCGCCCGGCCATTTCCTTCGGGTGTCCCGGGGGCAATCCGGGCAACGGATATTCCGTGACCATTCTGGAATATCTACCCGCGTAGATTTTCTGGCGGGGTACTGTGATGACATCTCACCGCAGCACACCACCGGGAGTGACCGTGGCACGCGTCGTAGTCGACGTCATGCTCAAGCCGGAGATCCTCGACCCGCAGGGCCAGGCGGTGCAGCGTGCGCTGCCGCGCCTCGGGTTCGAGGGAATCGCCGACGTCCGCCAGGGCAAGCGTTTTGAGCTCGAACTGGAGGGGCCGGTCGACGACGCCGCCCTCGCCCGTATCCGCGAGGTGGCAGAGACCTTCCTCGCCAACACCGTGATCGAGGACTTCACCGTGAAGGTGGAGTCGTGACGGCACGCATCGGTGTCGTCACCTTCCCCGGGACGCTCGACGACCGGGACACCCAGCGCGCGGTTCGCGTCGCCGGCGCCGAGCCGGTGCCGCTGTGGCACCGCGACAAGGATCTGCACCAGGTCGACGCCGTCGTCCTGCCCGGCGGATTCAGTTACGGCGACTATCTCCGGGCGGGGGCGATTTCCCGCTTCTCGCCCGTGATGGAGTCGATCATCGCAGGTGCCAAGGACGGCCTTCCCGTACTCGGTATCTGCAACGGCTTCCAGGTGCTCACCGAGACGCATCTGCTGCCCGGCGCCATGCTGCGCAACAATCACCTGCACTTCATCTGCAGGGACCAGAAGCTGCGCGTCGAGAACAACTCGACCTCCTGGACCGCCGATTACGAGCAGGACCAGGAGATCAGCATCCCGCTGAAGAACATCGACGGCCGCTACGTCGCCGACGAGCGCGTCCTCGACGAGCTCGAGGCGGAGGGTCGTGTGGTGTTCCGCTACGCGGACTGGAACCCCAATGGCTCGCTCCGGGACATCGCCGGCATCACCAACGCCGCGGGCAATGTCGTCGGCCTCATGCCGCACCCCGAGCACGCCGTCGAGTCGCTGATCGGGACCGGCCGCACCGACGGCCTCGGATTCTTCACCTCGATCCTCAAGAAGCTGGTTCACGCGTCATGACCCTCGATTCCGTGAAGCACGCCACCGAGACTCCGGACACCGAGCAGCCGTGGGCCGAACTCGGCCTGAAGCAGGACGAGTACGAGCGCATCCGGGAGATCCTGGGCCGCCGCCCGACCGGTGCCGAGCTCGCCATGTACTCCGTCATGTGGTCCGAGCACTGCTCGTACAAGAGCAGCAAGATCCACCTGCGCCAGTTCGGCGAGAAGGCACCCGCCAACGACGCCCTGCTGGTCGGCATCGGCGAGAACGCCGGCGTCGTGGACGTCGGCCAGGGGTACGCGGTCACCTTCAAGGTCGAGTCGCACAACCACCCCTCGTACATCGAGCCCTACCAGGGCGCGGCCACCGGCGTGGGCGGCATCGTCCGCGACATCCTCGCCATGGGCGCCCGCCCGGTCGCCGTCATGGACCCGCTGCGCTTCGGCGCGCCGGACCACCCCGACACCAAGCGCGTCCTGCCGGGCGTCGTCGCGGGCGTCGGCGGCTACGGCAACTGCCTGGGCCTGCCCAACATCGGCGGCGAGGTCGTCTTCGACCCCTGCTACCAGGGCAACCCGCTGGTCAACGCCCTGTGCGTGGGTGTGATGAAGCACGAGGACATCCACCTCGCCAAGGCCTCCGGCGCCGGCAACAAGGTCATCCTGTACGGCGCCCGCACCGGCGGCGACGGCATCGGCGGTGTCTCCGTGCTCGCCTCGGAGACCTTCTCCGACACCGGCCCGGCCAAGCGCCCCGCCGTCCAGGTCGGCGACCCCTTCCAGGAGAAGCTGCTCATCGAGTGCACCCTGGAGATCTTCAAGGAGAAGCTGGTCGCCGGCATTCAGGACCTCGGTGGCGCCGGCCTGTCCTGCGCCACCTCCGAGCTGGCCTCGGCCGGCTCCGGCGGTATGCGCGTGGAACTGGACACCGTGCCGCTGCGCGACGCGACGCTCTCGCCCGAGGAGATCCTCATGAGCGAGTCGCAGGAGCGCATGTGCGCCATCGTCGAGCCGCGGTACGTGGACCGCTTCCTGGAGATCTGCGAGAAGTGGGACGTGATCGCCACCGTCATCGGTGAGGTCACCGACGGCGACCGGCTGGAGATCTTCTGGCACGGCGAGCAGATCGTCGACGTCCCGCCGCGCACCGTCGCCCACGAGGGCCCGGTGTACGAGCGCCCCTACGCCCGCCCCGCGTGGCAGGACGCGCTCCAGGCCGACGACGCCAACAAGCTGCCGCGCCCGGCGGACGGCGACGAGCTGCGCGCCCAGGTCCTGACGATGGTCGCGCACCCGAACCAGGCCTCCAAGGCGTGGATCACCGACCAGTACGACCGCTTCGTGCAGGGCAACACCGTGCTGGCGCAGCCGGAGGACTCCGGCATGATCCGCATCGACGAGGACACCAACCTCGGCGTCGCGGTCGCCACCGACGGCAACGGCCGCTACGCCAAGCTCGACCCGTACACGGGCGCGCAGCTGGCGCTCGCCGAGGCGTACCGCAACGTCGCCACGACCGGCGCCAAGCCGCTGGCGGTCTCGGACTGCCTCAACTTCGGCTCGCCCGAGGACCCGGCCGCCATGTGGCAGTTCGCCGAGGCGTGCCGCGGCCTGGCCGACGGCTGCCTGGAGCTGGGCACGCCGGTCACCGGCGGCAATGTCTCGCTCTACAACCAGACCGGTGACGTGGCCATCCACCCGACGCCCGTCGTGGCGGTGCTCGGTGTGATCGACGACGTCACGCGCCGCACCCCGGTCGCCCTCAAGGACCAGGGTCAGCTGCTCTACCTGCTGGGCGACACCAAGGAGGAGCTGGGCGGCTCCGCCTGGTCCCAGGCGATCCACGACCACCTCGGCGGACTTCCGCCGGCCGTGGACCTGGAGCGCGAGAAGCTGCTCGGCGAGATCCTCATCTCGGCCTCCCGGGACGGGATGATCGACGCGGCCCACGACCTGTCGGACGGCGGGCTCGTCCAGGCCGTCGTCGAGTCCTGCCTGCGCGGCGGGAACGGCGCGCGGCTGGTCGTGCCGGACGGCCTCGACCCCTTCGTCTTCCTCTTCTCGGAGTCGGCGGGCCGGGCGGTCGTCTCGGTGCCGCGCAGCGAGGAGCTCCGCTTCACCGACATGTGCGGTGCGCGTGGTCTGCCCGCGACGCGGATCGGTGTCGTCGACGGCGACGCGGTCGAGGTGCAGGGCGAGTTCGCCATCGCGCTGGACGAGCTCCGCACGGCTCACGAGGGCACGATTCCGGCGCTCCTGGCCTGATTCGTCCGCCCTCCCGACGCGCCCCCGTGCCGCCAGGCGCGGGGGCGCTTTGCGGGGGCCCTGGCGGACACCACGGGGGATGGCCTCATACTCCTGGCGTGAGCGAGCGCGATACCCCCGCTGAACTGCCCCGCTGGCGCGACCGTGACGCCATGCGCTGGGCGGCGTGCCGCCCCGCCGGGTGGGCACACCCGCTCTGGGGCGCCCTGGCGCTGACGGCGGCCGTAGCCGTCGCCGCGGCCGTCGTCCCGGGAGCCCTCGGGACGGTGCACTACGGTCTGGCCGCCGCCCAGATCTACTGGCTTTTCGGCCTCCCGGAACTCACCCTCATATCGGGGCCGGTGTTCGCGGTGCTCCTGATGTGGCGGATGGAACCGGAGATCTCGGTCCCCGGTGTCGCCGCCCTGCTGCTGTGCTGGGGCGGCGCCCGCCACCGCCTGGGGGTCCGCCGCCGGCAGCGGCTGCTCGCCGCCAACGCCGCCCTCGGTGTGCGGCTGCCGCTTCCCGGTCCCCTCCCGCCGCTGCGCCGGGGCCTGGTCCCGATCGCGCTCGGGCTGCTGCTGTGCGCCGCCGCGATCCCGCCGCAGACCCGCCTGCTGGCACCGGTCGGCGGCACGCTGCTGGCCGTGGGCGTCCTGGCCCGGGGACGGGCGGCCGCCCTGCGGCGCGGCGGGCGGCCGGTGCTGCGCGTACTGACCCGTGCGGACGAGGACGCCCGGACGTGGGTGTACGCGGCCGACGACCACGCGGGCCGCAGGCCGCTGTTCTCCTGTCCCACCGACCCCGAGCCCGAGCTGCCCGAGGGGCCCCGTGACGGTGTTCTGCGCAACTCCCTGCTGTTCGGTACGCCGTACGAGGGCGCCGAGCTGGTGCTCCTGTCCGCCGACACCGACGACGGCCCGCTCGTCGACCGGGCGGCCGGGCCGGTCCGCCCCGCGTAGCGGGGGCCGCGACCGCCGGTACTACTGTGCGTCCCGCAACCACCGGTACGACAAGGGGTGTCAACGATGCACGAGTACAAGGTCGTCAGCTTCCGCGAGTCGCTGATAGGCGACGCCATCGACGACGACAAGCTGGAGAAGACGCTCAACAAGCACGCCGAGGACGGCTGGCAGCTGAAGGCGATCACCTCGGCCGACGTCAAGGGCCGCATCGGCCCGGGCGCCGTGCAGGGGCTGCTGCTCACCTTCGAGCGGCCGCGTCAGGCCTGACCGCACGGGTCGGGGTGCGGGCCGGGCCCGGCGCGTAGGCTGCGGGGCATGCCGCCCACCGCCCGCCGAGCCCGCACCTATGACCCCGCCAGGACGCGCGCCGCGCTCACCGCGCAGGTGGACCATGTCCTGCGGGTCGCCATCGGGCTGACCGCGGCTCAGCTGGCCGCGCCCTCCGGGCTGCCGGGGTGGGACGTGCACGCGCTGGTGGCGCACATCGCCCGTCAGGTGGAGGCCGTCGCCCAGGCGGTGGCCGCACCGGCCCCGGCCAGGGCGGACCTCGACCTCACCGCGTGGGCGGGCTCCACGGCGCGCATCGCCGGCCCGCCGGACGCCGACACCCGCCAGGCCGCCGCGGAGACCGCCGACGCCGCCGTCCGCCTGGAGGAGGCCGCCCGCGGGCTCGCCGGGGTGCTGGACGAGGCGGTGGCGCCCGGGCGCCTGGTGGCGATCACGCCCGGTGCGATGCGGTCCGCGGACTTCCTGGTGACCCGGCTCGTCGAGCTGGTCGTCCACAGCGACGACCTCGCCGTGGCGACCGGGGTCCCCGTCACACTGGAGCGCCAGGCCGTCGCCGCCGTCGTGCGGCTCCTGGCCGACACCCTGGCCGTCGCCGTACCGGGCAACTCCGTCGAGGTCCGTGTGCCGCCGTACGCGGCCGTCCAGTGCGTGCCCGGCCCCCGCCACACCCGGGGCACGCCGCCCAACGTCGTCGAGACGGACCCGCTGACCTGGATCCGCCTCGCCACCGGCCGTACGGCGTGGGCGGACGCCCTCGCCGCCGCGGCGGTCTCCGCGAGCGGCGAGCGCGCCGACCTGTCCCCGTATCTGCCCCTGCTCGGCTGAGGCGGCGCGGCCGTCCGCATAATGCGCCGGTGACCTCGACGACCTCCCCCGCGGCCGTACCGGCCCGCCCCTGGCTCTCCGCCGACGCACGCCGCTGGGCCGCCGTCCGCCTGCCGGGCTGGGCGCGCCCGCTGTGGTGCGCCTCGGTGCTCGTGGTGGCGGCGATCGTGATGCTCGCCCCCTTCGGGTGGGACGACCGGTGCACGGTGGCGGCACCCTGCGGGCCGGACTGGTGGTACGCGGTGGGCGCGGCCGGCTTCTTCGTCCACGCGCTGTGGCTGTTCGCGCTGCCCGAGGTGGCGCTGGTCTCGGCGCCCCTGCTGCTGCTCTGGATGACCGATCCCGGCTTCCGGGCCGACGGCGCGGCCGGGCGGGTGGCGGACGCCGCGGTGGTGGCCGCGCTGTGCTGGGGCTGGGCCGCGGCTTTCGTGCGGTCGCGGGTGCGCCGCGAGCAGCGCGCGCTGGCCCTGGAGGCCGCGGGAGGGGTTCTGCTCCCGGTACCGGAGCAGGCGGCGCCGGTGCGGCGGGGCGTGGTCCGGATCGCCCTCGGTCTGGCGGGCCTGGTGGTCGCGGCGGTGGCCGCGGGCGTCGCGGTGTCCGGGGAGCGGGCGGACCGGGCGCACGCGGCCGCGGCCGTCCGCGTCGAGGCGGTGGTCGTCGCCAACGGCGCCGAGGACCACGTCGTCGCCCGCTTCGGCGACGGTACGCGGCACCGCGTCGGGGTGACGCTCCCGGAGGAGCACGAGATCGGTGCCCCGGTGCCCGTCCTGGTCGACGGCGGATGGCGGCGGTTCGCCGCCGAGCCGTACGAGGACCGCACGGGGCCGCGGCTGCTGGCGCTCACGGCGGGCGGCGCCGGTGTCACCCTGCTGTTGTCGGGGGCGGTGGCCGCGCTCCGGGCCCGTGCGGTGCGGCGTGGCCCCGTTCCCGTGCTCAGAGTGCTGGCGGACCGCGCGGACGGTCGTACCGTCATCCGGCCGGTGGACGGCGCGGACGCTCCGCCGGTCCTGGCGTACCACGCGGTCGGGGCCGGGGCGTGGGCCCGCGGCGAGTGCGTGCTCTTCGGCCTGCCGGCCGAGGGGGCGGTGGAACTCGTGCTGGTGGGCGCCACGGCCTCCGGGGACGTCGTGGTCGGGACGGCCGACTCGCCCGTGCGGCGGTGGACGGAGCCGGCGGCGGAGCCGGGACCCGACGCCGAAGGGCGGAGGCAGGCCGAGCACCGCCGCGAGGCGGAGGCCCGGGTCGCCGAGGCGGCCGCGGCCATGAAGCCCGGCGCGGGCCCGCTGCGGTGGCGGGGCGGTACGGCCGGGCGCGTGGCCGCCGCCGCGGCGCTCCTGGGCGAGGCGGCCGTGCTGGCGTCCGACCCGCCCTTCGACGAGGGCTGGTGGCAGTGCGTGGGGTGGGTCCTCGGCGCCTGGTGGTTCGCGTCGGTGGTGCTGTCCCCGGTCACCTGGCGGATCACCGCCGACGCCACCGGCCTGCGGGTCCGTGGCTGTCTGCGGACCCGGCACGTCCCCTGGGCCGACGTGACCCGTGTCGTCCGCACCCTGCACGGGGAGCTGATCGTGCGCCGCGTCGCGGGGCAGGAGGACCTCTCGCTGGGCGTCGTGGTCCTCCCGTGGTGGGAGCGGAAGCTGCGCCGCCCGTCCGCCGCGACACGGGCCGCGGCCGAGCTGACGGCCATGGCCCGCGACCCCGGAATGCGCCCCTAGATCCCCCTAGACCAAGGTCACATGCCCAGGCGCCCCATGGGTTTACGCGCATAGAACGCGCTTTTGTCGGGTTCCCTCGTTCGGACGACACCGGAACCTGCCCTAGACTCGGTGCCGTGCCACGTGGTGACGGACGACTCAACCACGACCTGCTCCCCGGCGAGAAGGGCCCCCAGGACGCTTGCGGCGTCTTCGGTGTCTGGGCCCCCGGCGAAGAGGTCGCCAAACTCACCTACTTCGGGCTGTACGCCCTGCAACACCGCGGACAGGAGTCCGCGGGCATCGCAGTGAGCAACGGCTCCCAAATCCTGGTCTTCAAGGACATGGGACTGGTGTCCCAGGTCTTCGACGAGACCTCCCTGGGTTCCCTGCAGGGCCACATCGCGGTCGGGCATGCCCGTTACTCGACCACCGGTGCCTCGGTCTGGGAGAACGCCCAGCCCACCTTCCGCGCCACGGCCAGCGGCTCCATCGCCCTCGGCCACAACGGCAACCTGGTCAACACCGCGGAACTGGCCGAGATGGTCGCCGCGCTGCCCCAGGGCAACGGCCGGGCCACCAAGGTCGCCGCGACCAACGACACCGACCTGGTGACGGCGCTGCTCGCCGGCCAGGCGGACGAGGACGGCAAGCCGCTCTCGGTCGAGGAGGCCGCGCGCCAGGTGCTGCCCCAGGTCCAGGGCGCCTTCAGCCTGGTCTTCATGGACGAGCACACGCTCTACGCGGCCCGCGACCCGCAGGGCATCCGCCCGCTGGTCCTCGGCCGTACCGAGCGCGGCTGGGTGGTGGCCTCCGAGACCGCCGCCCTCGACATCGTCGGCGCCAGCTTCGTCCGCGAGATCGAGCCCGGCGAGCTGATCGCCATCGACGAGAACGGGCTGCGCGCCTCCCGCTTCGCCGAGGCCAAGCCCAAGGGCTGCGTCTTCGAGTACGTCTACCTCGCCCGCCCCGACACCGACATCGCGGGCCGCAACGTCTACCTCTCCCGGGTCGAGATGGGCCGCCGGCTGGCCAAGGAGGCCCCGGTCGAGGCCGATCTGGTGATACCGACCCCGGAGTCCGGCACCCCGGCCGCGGTCGGCTACGCCGAGGCGAGCGGCATCCCGTACGGCTCGGGCCTGGTGAAGAACTCGTACGTGGGCCGGACCTTCATCCAGCCCTCGCAGACCATCCGGCAGCTCGGCATCCGCCTGAAGCTCAACCCGCTCAAGGAGGTCATCCGGGGCAAGCGCCTGGTGGTCGTGGACGACTCGATCGTCCGCGGCAACACCCAGCGCGCGCTGGTCCGGATGCTCCGCGAGGCGGGCGCCGCCGAGGTCCACATCCGGATCTCCTCGCCGCCGGTGAAGTGGCCGTGCTTCTTCGGCATCGACTTCGCCACCCGCGCCGAGCTGATCGCCAACGGCATGACGGTCGAGGAGATCGGCAAGTCGCTGGGCGCGGACTCGCTCGCCTACATCTCCATCGACGCGATGGTCGAGGCGACCACGATCGCCAAGCCGAACCTCTGCCGTGCGTGCTTCGACGGCGAGTACCCGATGGCGCTGCCGGACCCGGAGTTGCTGGGCAAGCAGCTGCTGGAGACCGAGCTGGCCGGCGGCCCCGACGCGGCCGACGCGCTCCGTCGCCCGTAAGCATTCGACGCAAGGACACAACACAGCCATGTCCGAGAACACCGGTGCCAGCTACGCCGCGGCGGGAGTCGACATCGAGGCGGGCGACCGCGCGGTCGAGCTGATGAAGGAATGGGTGAAGAAGGCCACCCGCCCCGAGGTCGTGGGCGGTCTCGGCGGCTTCGCCGGCCTCTTCGACGCCTCCGCGCTCAAGCGGTACGAGCGGCCCCTGCTGGCCTCCGCCACCGACGGCGTGGGCACCAAGGTCGACATCGCCCGCCGCATGGGCGTCTACGACACCATCGGCCACGACCTCGTCGGCATGGTCGTCGACGACCTGGTCGTGTGCGGCGCCGAGCCGCTCTTCATGACCGACTACATCTGCGTCGGCAAGGTCTTCCCGGACCGGGTCGCCGCCATCGTCAAGGGCATCGCCGAGGGCTGTGTGCTCGCGGGCTGCGCCCTGGTCGGCGGCGAGACGGCCGAGCACCCGGGGCTGCTCGGCGAGGACGAGTTCGACGTCGCCGGCGCCGGTACGGGCGTGGTGGAGGCCGACCGGCTGCTGGGTGCGGATCGCATCCGTAAGGGTGACGTGGTGATCGCCATGGCGTCCTCCGGTCTTCACTCCAACGGGTACTCGCTCGTCCGGCACGTGCTCTTCGACCGGGCCGGCTGGGCGCTCGACCGCGAGGTCCCGGAGTTCGGCCGCACCCTCGGCGAGGAGCTGCTGGAGCCGACCCGGATCTACTCGCTGGACTGCCTGGCGCTCACCCGCACCACCGAGGTGCACGGCTTCTCGCACGTCACCGGCGGCGGTCTGGCCAGCAACCTGGCCCGGGTCGTGCCGGACCACCTGCACGTCACCGTGGACCGCTCGACGTGGACCCCGGGCGCGGTGTTCACCACGGTCGGCGAGCTCGGCGGGGTGGAGCGGCTGGAGCTGGAGAAGACCCTCAACATGGGTGTCGGCATGGTCGCCGTGGTGCCCGAGGGCTCGGTGGACGCGGCGCTCACCACGCTGGCCGACCGGGGCCTGGACGCCTGGGTGGCGGGCGAGGTCGTGGAGCGCGGCGGGCACGCCGAGGCCGTCGAGTTGACCGGCGCGTACGCGGGCTGACCGGAGTGGGACAGCACAAAGCCCGGTCCGGGCGATGCCCGGACCGGGTCAGTGGTCAAGCTGGAACGGAATGTGTTGCGTCAAGCGCGACGGCGTTGTGAGGGGGACTGGGACTCGTCGTCCTCGTCGTCGTCCTCGTCGTCGCCGTAGAGATCCGCGTACCGTGCGTACGGGTCGTCTTCCAGCTCGTCGTCATCGTCGTCTTCCTGTACCTCCGGATTGACCGGCAGTGTCGACGATGCGCCCAGCTCTTCGGCCAGACGTGACAGGTCCGTACCGCCGCTGTTGTACTTCAGCTGGCGGGCGACCTTCGTCTGCTTGGCCTTGGCCCGGCCGCGCCCCATTGGCTCGACCCCCTCAACGGTGGGGCTCGACGGCCCCGAGTCTTGACACGCGTTCACGATGTGGAACGGGCCCTCGGGTGAGAGTCCCGGTCCGTAGGGCTTCAACGGTACCTGCTTCCGAGGCCGCACGGTACGTCGCCCGCACGACGCGCGTCGGAGCAGGGGCTCGCCGCGGCCCCGTCCTGGCTGGTCAGTCGCGATTTTACCTTCTTCCGCCACGGTCTGGCTGCCGGGGCGTGGTAACGGTCGAATGTCCAGCCTGCAGTCCTCGACGCGGCTGCCCGCCGGGAGCCGCCGGGAAGTTGTGGAGGACGCGCACACCGTACGTCGCGGACGGCCCGCGCGCGTCCGCTTTGTGACGGAAGACACGCCCCCCGTCCGACGCGGACGGGGGGCGTGTCGACGGGTCCGCGGGGGACTACCGCGGCGCCCGGCAGGTCACGGGCGCAGCCAGCTCTCCGCCGGGGTGCGCTCGGCCATGCGCTGCTCGGCCAGCCGGTCGGCGGCGGCGGCCGGCGGAATGCCGTCGGCCGACGCGCGCTCGAAGATGGCGAGTGTGGTGTCGAAGATCTTCGTCGCCTTCGCGCGGGCCCGCTCGAAGTCGAAGCCGTGCAGCTCGTCGGCGACCTGGATCACGCCGCCCGCGTTCACCACGTAGTCGGGCGCGTACAGGATGCCGCGATCGGCCAGGTCCTTCTCGACGCCCGGGTGGGCGAGCTGGTTGTTGGCCGCGCCGCAGACGATCGTGGCGGTCAGGGCCGGCACCGAGTCGTCGTTGAGGGCGCCGCCGAGCGCGCAGGGGGCGTACACGTCCAGCGGGGTCCGGATCAGGACGTCAGCGTCGGAGACCGCGGTTACCTGCGGGTGACGGGAGGTGATCCGGTCGACGGCCTCGCCGCGAACATCGGTGATCACGACCTCGGCGCCGTCCTTGAGCAGATGCTCCACCAGGTGGTGGCCGACCTTGCCGACCCCGGCCACGCCGACCCTGCGGCCGCGCAGCGTGGGGTCGCCCCACTTGGCCTGGGCGGAGGCGCGCATGCCCTGGAAGACGCCCCAGGCGGTCAGCACGGAGGAGTCGCCGGCGCCGCCGTTCTCGGGCGAGCGGCCGGTGGTCCACCGCGGGGCCGTGCGGGAGACCACGTCCATGTCGGCGACGTAGGTGCCGACGTCGCAGGCCGTGACGTAGCGGCCGCCGAGCGAGGCCACGAAGCGCCCGTAGGCGAGCAGCAGCTCCTCGGACTTGTCCCTGTCCGGGTCGCCGATGATGACGGCCTTGCCGCCGCCGAGGTCGAGCCCGGCGAGCGCGTTCTTGTACGACATGCCGCGGGCGAGGTTGAGCGCGTCCTCGACCGCCGCTTCGTCGGAGGAGTACGCGTGGAAGCGGGTGCCGCCGAGGGCCGGGCCCAGGGCGGTGGAGTGGATCGCGATGACGGCCTTGAGGCCACTGGCGCGGTCCTGGCACAAGACGACCTGCTCGTGACCGCCCTGTTCCGATCGGAACAGCGTGGAGACGATGCCGGGTGTCTGACGTACGTCGGTCACTGTGGTGACTCCCGAATGTCCAGAGGTCGCCCTCCGGGTGGGTGGGGGAGGGCCGGTTGGCAGAAGAGTAGAGCCACCCGACCCAGAGCATGTTCCCAGTGTCGTGGATCACTCCCCGTGCCGGAAACGACGTGGGACGATGCCAGGGCGGAAGCCGTCACGAGGGAGCGGGTGTGGGCTTGTCATCGGTGCTGGTCCCGTACGCGGCGTATCTGCGGGTGTACGAGCCGCTGGCGGCCTTTCCGGAGCCCGATCGCGGCTACTGGTACCGGTATGCCGCCCAGGGCCCGGAACGGACCGCACAGGACGAACTGAGGCAGTCGCTGGCCGGTCTGCTCTCCGTCCCGCCGATCGCCGTACCGGTGCGCGAGAGCGGGGACGCCTTCGTCGCGGTCGTGGACGGCGTGACGCACGTCTGCCCCTGGCGCACCCGGCTGCGCGGCTGGCTGGCCCTGTCCGAACTGGCCGACGAGTTCCCGGCCCCCGTGGTCGACGCGGTGCTGCCCAGGGCCGTACGCGAGCAGGCGGAGGCCGACTTCGAGACGTGGCGGGCCGAGAAGCCCGAGAACGCCGACGCCCGGCCCTGGATCCGCGGCGCGACGTGGCACGTCCCGGTGCGCTGGTTCGTGCTGTTCGAGGACTCCGAGCGGGAGTACGAACCGGCGGGCGCCGGTGAGTCCAAGCAGCCGGTGATGCGCTACCGGACCCCCATGGTCCAGGCCCGCCGGCGGACGGCCCGCGCCCTGCGGGTGCTCAAGGATTCACTCGAAGAGGGACCCCTGATCGACGGCCTGGTAGATGTAGGGCGTTGGCTCGAGGAGTTCCACCCGCGCTCGCTGGTCGAACTCGACTACGGCGGGCTCGTCCACGCCATCCCGCAGGACTCCCTCGCCGGGGACCGTTCCGCCGTCGACGTGGCGGACGCGTTGGCGGCGCTCCGGGAGGGGGACGGCACCAGGGCGGGCGAGGCCTACGAGCGGCTCACCGACCGGTGGCGGGCCGTTCGCGAGCTGCAGTACGCGAGTTGAGGGTCCGCCGGCCATCCGGCGCCGGGGGCAGGGACTTTGGTCCTGAGTCCGGCGACCGGTACCTTTGGCCTAAGCGTGACCTAAAGCACGTTTAGGGGTCTTGCCCTCATCCCCACAGCCCATGACAATATGGGACATCGGGTCCGTAAGGACCTCTTTCCACTCGCTCTGGGTGGAATGTCCGGGATTGCATCCCTTGAGGTGGGGCTGTGGCTCGTGGTTCGGCTGTGACTGATCGTCACTCAGGTGTGACTGTCCGTTATAGCCCGGTCCATCGGCTTCCGTCGAGCTTAGACACCTCGGAGGGCAAATCCATCGGTTTGGCCGACACGGCTGGACAGATGGTGTAGTTGTAGTGCCAAGGACAAGCCGTTCGTCCTATTACCGACTCGGCCCGCGTCCGCCATTTCGGGCAACGCGGGTCAAGGTGCAGAATTTAGAGGAAAGAACCGTGTTGGTTCGGTTCTCTCGAGGAGGCCGCTCATGACCGCTCGCACCCCTGATGCCGAGCCGCTGCTGACCCCCGCTGAGGTTGCCACGATGTTCCGCGTGGACCCGAAGACGGTCACGCGCTGGGCCAAGGCTGGCAAGCTCACGTCCATCCGCACGCTCGGCGGGCACCGCCGCTACCGCGAGGCGGAGGTCCGTGCACTGCTTGCGGGCATTCCGCAGCAGCGCAGCGAGGCCTGACCTGAACAAACGGGCGTCCACGCGGGGCCCCCAACCCGCCGCAACGCCCGCTCCGAAGGGTCCCTGCCCCCATCAGGGACGTCCGTAGGAACGTTGATCGCACCGGAGTCCGCCGGCTCCGGTGCGATCTTTTTTGTGCGCGCGATGTGTCCGTCTTGTGAGGGCTGGGCCCCGTGTGTGGTGTGCAATTGCACATATTAAATTGACGGTCCCACAGGAGACCCCAGGTTCCCCCAGAGTCAAAACTCTTCGCGTGACTCCCGTCACATGCCCGGGTCTTGTTGCGTGCTCGCCTCGTGCGCTAGAGGCGCCTCCGGTCGCCGCAGTGCCAGCCGCATCAGCCGGTGACACACCGGGCAGTGCCGGGTGAGGTGCCGTCGCCCGCCCCCCGCGGCGGCCGCCAGATGCGCGCGCAGCAGCGCCCGCGTCACGTCCCGGGGCGTCGGGCCCGGATCCCTCGGCGTCGCCGTCATGTGCCAGGCGTACCACGCGGGAACGTTCCGAACCAGGGGACCCGCTTCCTCCGCCTCCTGCCTCCGGCCGGAGGCACCCCCTCCCGGTTCCGGCCGCGTCGCCGCCCGCGGGACGCTTCCGCCGGCGCTCGTCCTGCCGGGGGCCCACCCTCCGGTCTGCGCCTCCGCCGTGCGCCGGAGGTGTCCCGTACGCAGCGAAAAGGCCCGCATCCCTCACGGGATACGGGCCTTCATCTACTGCGGTCCTGACGGGATTTGAACCCGCGGCCTCCACCTTGACAGGGTGGCGAGCACTCCAAACTGCTCCACAGGACCTTGCTTCGCGGCCGTTGTTCCTTGGCCGCGAGGAAGACTGTACAGCAGGTCAGAGGGTGATTGCGAACCCGATCAGCCCCAGGCTTCGTCGAGGGCCTTGAAGATGCGTTTGTCCGAGACGGGGAACGCCGTCCCGAGGGCGTGCGCGAAATAGCTGACCCGCAGTTCCTCGATCATCCAGCGGATGTCACGCACCCGCTCGGGGACCGGCCGCCCGGCCGGCCGGGCGGCCAGCAACTCGGCGTACTCGGACTGGATCTCCCGGACCTTCTCCATGCGCGTGGTGTCGCGCTGGACGCCCGTGGGCATCTGCTGGAGCCGGCGGTCGACCGCCACCAGGTAGCGGAGCAGGTCCGGCAGCCGGCGCACGCCCGCGGCGGTCACGAAACCGGGCCCCACGAGGGCCGCCAGCTGCTCCTTGACGTCCGTGAGGTTGGCGACCAGGGCGAGGCTCTGGGTGGCCTTCAGACGACGCTCACAGGCCTGCCAGGCGGCCAGCACCTGGCGCACCTGGGCGACCGTCCTGACGGTCAGCTCGACGAGGTCGGCGCGCACCGAGTCGTACAGCTTCCGGAAGGACTCCTCGTCCCAGGCCGGGCCGCCGTGCTCGGCCATCAGCCGGTCGGCGGCCGCGGTGACGCAGTCGTCGAACAGGGCGGCCACCGAGCCGTGCGGGCTGCGCGACAGGGCGAGCTTGTCCTGGTTGGACAGCCGGTCCGCGGCGAACTTCGCCGGGTTCGTGGGCACGTTCAGCAGGATCAGCCGGCGGGTGCCGCGCCACATCGCCGCGGCCTGTTCGGCCTCGGTGTCGAAGAGCTGCACGCCCACGGTCTCGCCCTCGTCGACCAGCGCCGGGTACGCCTTGACCGGCTGCCCGGACCGCCGGGTCTCGAAGGTGCGCGGCAGGGCGCCCACCGTCCACTGCGTCAGCCCCGTACGGCGCTCGATGCCGATGGAGCCCGCGGCGTCGAAGGCCTTGCTGATGGCGGCCTTGGTCTTCGGCCGCAGCTGCAGCTTGAGCGCGTCGAGGTCCTTGTCCTCGGCCAGCTTGCGGCGGCGCTCGTCGGTCACCCGGAAGGTGATCTTCAGATGGTCCGGGACCCTGGCGAGGTCGAAGTCCTCGGCGGTGACGGGCACGCCCACCATCCGCTGCAGCTCCCGCGCGAGGGTCTCCGGAAGGGGGTCCTGCACGGGGACGACGCGGTCCAGGAAGGCCTTCGCGTAGTTCGGCGCCGGCACGTAGTGGCGGCGGATCGCCTTGGGCAGTGAGCGGATCAGCTCGGTGACGACCTCCTCGCGCAGGCCCGGGATCTGCCAGTCGAAGCCGTCCGGCGTGACCTGGTTGAGCACCTGCAGCGGGATGTGGACGGTCACGCCGTCCGCGTCCGCGCCCGGCTCGAACTGGTACGTCACACGGAACTTGAGCTTCCCCTGGCGCCAGGAGTCGGGGTAGTCGTCCTTGGTGACGGCCTCGGCGTTCTCGTTGATCAGCATGGAGTGCTCGAAGTTGAGCAGCTCCGGCTCCTCGCGGCGCCTGTGCTTCCACCACGAGTCGAAGTGCGCTCCCGAGACCACGTGTTCGGGGACCAGGCGGTCGTAGAAGTCGAAGAGCGTCTCGTCGTCGACGAGGATGTCGCGGCGCCGCGCCCGGTGCTCCAGCTCCTCGACCTCGGCCAGCAGCTTGCGGTTGTCGAGGAAGAACTGGTGGTGGGTGCGCCAGTCGCCCTCGACGAGCGCGTTGCGGATGAACAGCTCGCGACTCGTCTCCGGGTCGATCTTCCCGTAGTTGACCTTGCGGTCGGCGACGATCGGCACGCCGTACAGCGTCACCTTCTCGAAGGCCATGACCGCGGCCTGGTCCTTCTCCCAGTGCGGCTCGCTGTAGGACCGTTTCACCAGATGCTGGGCGAGGGGCTCGATCCACTCGGGTTCGATGCGGGCGTTGACCCGCGCCCACAGCCGCGAGGTCTCCACCAGCTCCGCCGACATGATCCACCGCGGCGGCTTCTTGAAGAGCGAGGAGCCGGGGAAGACCGCGAACTTGGCGCTGCGGGCGCCCAGATACTCGTTCTTGCTGTCGGTGTCCTTCAGTCCGAGGTGCGACAGCAGGCCGGCCAGCAGCGACTGGTGCACGTGCTGGAGGTTGACCTCGTGGTCGCCCTCGGCCAGCTGGATGCCCATCGTCTTGGCGACCGTGCGCAGCTGGCTGTAGATGTCCTGCCACTCGCGGATGCGCAGGTAGTTGAGGTACTCGGTGCGGCACATCCGGCGGAAGGCCGAGGAGGACAGCGCCTTCTGCTGCTCGCGGATGTAGCGCCACAGATTGAGCAGCGCCATGAAGTCGCTGGTCTCGTCGGCGAAGCGGCGGTGCTTCTCGTCGGCCTGCTGCTGCTTGTCCTGGGGGCGCTCGCGCGGATCCTGGATCGACAGCGCCGCCGCGATCACCATGACCTCGCGCACCACGCCGTTGCGCTCCGCCTCCAGCACCATGCGGGCCAGCCGCGGGTCCACCGGCAGCTGGGAGAGCTTGCGGCCGGTCTGGGTGAGCTTCTGCCCGTCCAGCGCGCCCAGCTCCTGGAGCAGCTGGACGCCGTCCTTGATGTTCCGGGCGTCCGGCGGGTCGATGAAGGGGAAGCGGGCGACGTCGCCGAGGCCGGCGGCGGTCATCTGCAGGATGACGGAGGCCAGGTTGGTGCGGAGGATCTCGGCGTCGGTGAACTCCGGCCGGGACAGGAAGTCGTCCTCGGAGTACAGCCGGATGCACACGCCGTCCGCGAGGCGGCCGCAGCGGCCCTTGCGCTGGTTGGCGCTGGCCTGGCTGATCGGTTCGATGGGCAGCCGCTGCACCTTGGTGCGGTGGCTGTAACGGGAGATGCGGGCGAAGCCCGTGTCGATCACGTACCGGATGCCCGGGACGGTGAGCGAGGTCTCGGCGACGTTGGTGGCCAGCACGATGCGGCGGCCCGCGCCGCGCTGGAAGACCCTGTGCTGCTCGGCGGAGGAGAGCCGCGCGTAGAGCGGCAGCACCTCGGTGAAGCGCAACTGCCGCTTGTTGAGGGCGTCGGCGGTGTCGCGGATCTCCCGCTCGCCGGAGAGGAAGACCAGGATGTCGCCGGGGCCCTCGGCCTGGAGCTCGTCGACCGCGTCGCAGATCGCGGTGATCTGGTCGCGGTCGTCGTCGGACGCGTCCTCCGCCAGCAGCGGGCGGTACCGCACCTCGACCGGATACGTACGTCCGCTGACTTCGACGATCGGCGCGTCGCCGAAGTGGCGGGAGAAGCGCTCCGGGTCGATGGTCGCGGAGGTGATGACGACCTTGAGGTCGGGGCGGCGGGGCAGCAGCTGGGCGAGGTAGCCCAGGATGAAGTCGATGTTGAGGCTGCGCTCGTGGGCCTCGTCGATGATGATCGTGTCGTACTGCTGCAGCTCGCGGTCGGTCTGGATCTCGGCCAGCATGATGCCGTCCGTCATCAGCTTGACCAGCGTTCTGTCGCCGACCTGGTCGGTGAAGCGGACCTTCCAGCCGACCGCCTCGCCCAGCGGGGTGCGCAGTTCCTCCGCCACCCGCTCGGCGACCGTGCGGGCCGCGATCCGGCGGGGCTGGGTGTGGCCGATCAGACCGCGGACGCCACGGCCCAGTTCCAGGCAGATCTTGGGGATCTGGGTGGTCTTGCCGGAGCCGGTCTCGCCCGCGACGATCACGACCTGGTGGTCGCGGATCGCCTCGAGGATCTCGTTCTTCTTCTGGCTGACCGGCAGCTGCTCGGGGTAGTCGATCGCGGGTATGGCGGTGCGCCGCGACTCGACCTTCAGGGCGGCCTTGTCGATCTCCGCCCCGATCTCCGTCAGCACGGCGGAGCGGGCCTCGGGCTTGCGGATGCGGCGTGCGCCGTCCAGGCGACGGCCGAGGCGGTGCGCGTCGCGCAGGGTGAGCTCGGCCAGTCGTGCGCCGAGCTCGCCGAATGCGGGGGAGGGGGGCTGCGTAGACATACGCGTTCCAGCATCGCATCCGCCGCAGCCCGCGGGCGAACGCATTAAGAGGCCGCGCGGACAGGCGGGGCGGCGTCGCGTTCCGACGGCTCTCGCCCGGCGGCGTTGTGGTCGGTCGCCGGTCGCCGGCCCGGCCGGCGTTCGTGGGCTCGTCCGGCGATGCCCGCGCGGGCACGGCGGCTCGGACTCCGGGCACAGCGAAACGCCCGCCTCGAGAACCTCGAGACGGGCGTTCCTCCCTTTGCAGGGGCTGTGGCTGGGGCCGGGGTCGAACCGGCGACCTATCGCTTTTCAGGCGATCGCTCGTACCAACTGAGCTACCCAGCCAGCGCGGTCCTGACGGGATTTGAACCCGCGGCCTCCACCTTGACAGGGTGGCGAGCACTCCAAACTGCTCCACAGGACCTTGCTTTGCGCTCTGCGCGAGAGACATCCTCCCACACGTTTGTGCGTGCTCCCAACGGGATTCCGCCGCGCCGTGCGAGCTGCGGATCGCCTGAGTGTGACTGCCGGTCGGTGATTCTCGGTGACCGGTCGGACACGCACTGGCGGGCCGATCTCGCTGGACCAGCGTATCAGACCCCGGACGGTGCCACGCACGTGTGACCTGCGGCCCTGTCCGGGGCGGCACCTCTTTCGGGTCCGGAAAACACAGAAGGCAGCGCCACCGGTGGACCGGTCGCACTGCCTACGCGTGCATGGTCTGCGGGACGACGCAGACGATGTGGGTGCCCCCAACGGGATTCGAACCCGTGCTACCGCCTTGAAAGGGCGGCGTCCTGGGCCACTAGACGATGAGGGCTGAACGGCCCGCCGGGCGGAAGTCGGCCGTCGGGACAGGTCAGCAGCATATGGGATGCGACGGGGGATCGCCAAAACGGTTTACGGGCTGGTCGTCGCCGTGGCGGAGGGCGTTGGGGAGGGGGTGGGCGACGGCGGGCGTCCCGGCGTGACGTCCTCCGGGAGGTGCCGGGAGACCTCGGCGGTGGACAGGCCGAGCCCGCCCAGGGTGATCTCGTCCCAGGCCTGGAGCGTGTGGGTGTCCCGGTCCAGATAGAGCACGGAGGCCTCCACCTTCTGGGGGGTGTCCCCCTCCACCGCGCGCAGTCCGCCGCCGCCCGTCGTGCCCTGGACCATCAGCCGGCTGCCCTGCTTCAGGACGCCGACGTCCCGGGTGTGGGTGTGCCCGGCCAGGAGCAGCGGGACGATGCCGTCCGACTGGGCGGCGGCGATCGGGTTGTGGGCGATGGCGATGTCGACCTTGGCGCCCGTGGCGTTCTGCCGCCGTACGGCGTCGGCCAGCTTCTGCCCGGCCACCCGTTCCGCCGGGTCGCCGGCCGCCGCGACCGAGCGGTCCGGGGTGAACTGGGGGTCGCCGATGCCGGCAATGCGCAGTCCCTTCACGACCACGGAGCGGCCGTCGTCGACCACGTGCGCGTTGGCCCGGCTCGCGACCGCGCGCTGGCTGTCCATGGAGTCGTGGTTGCCGCGGACGAAGACGTAGGGCGCGCCGAGGTCGGGGATGGCGGAGGTGAAGCCGTTCTCGGCGGTGGTGCCGTGGTCCATCAGGTCGCCGGTGTCCACGATCACATCGATCTTGTACTCGGTGACGACGGACTCGATGATCTGCCAGGCCACCGGGTTGAGATGGATGTCCGAGACATGCAGCACGCGCAGGGTCGTCGGGTCCGGGTTGTACGCGGGCAGCGTGGACGTCGCGTCGTACAGCCGGGTCATGTTGGTCACCAGGCGGGCGAGTTCCTGCTGGTAGATGTCGAAGTCGCTGACGATGCTGCGCGCGTTGCCGACCACCGAGGGGGCGCTGCTCAGCAGCCCGGAGAAGCGGGGCTCCAGGACGCTGCGCGGGTTCCAGGTGCCGTACGCGGTGCCCGCGCAGGCCACCAGCACGGCCAGGGACAGCCCGCCCGCGGCGAGCGCGCGGCGGGGCCTGCGGTAGACGACGAGGCCAAGGGCGGTCGCGCCGGTCAGCGCGGCCACCGAGGAACGCAGCGCGAGTTCGGCCGTGCTGCGCTCGACGTCGGCGGTGACCTCGCTCTGCAGTCCGCTGAGCCGTTCGGGGTGCCGTACGAGGGTCCTGGCCCGCTCGGGGTCGAGTGTGTCGACGTCGACGACCAGGCGGAGCGGGCCGTCGTGGCTGTCCAGCTGGAGGGCGCCCAACGGTGAGACGTTCACCTTGGTGTCCCCGGTCCAGGACGGATGCAGCGACATCCGGGTGTTCATCGGGCCGACCGGTTCCTCGACGCTGCCGAGCACCACCAGGCCGAGCCAGCCGCCGACCAGCGTCACGGCCAGCAGCCCGAGCGCGCCGAGGTACGGGCGGGCGGGGGCGGCGGGCAGTGCGGGCGCGGGCGGGGCGGCGGTGCGGCGACGGCGCCACAGGTCACGGATGCGGGGCACACGAGAGCGAACACGGACCATTGCCGACGTATGCCCCGGGCCGTCACGGGCCATGCCCCGCCGCCGGGGTCCGGCGCGCCCCGTGCCGCGAGCGCGCGCAGTCCGGACGCCGGGGGTCCGCGGCGCCAACGTGCCGGGAGCGGGCGCCTCAGCCCCAGCCGAGTTCGTGCAGGCGCTCGTCCTCGATGCCGAAGTGGTGCGCCACCTCGTGGACGACGGTCGTGGCGACCTCGTCCACGATCTCCTCCTTCGTGCCGCACATGCGCAGGGTCGGGCCCCGGTAGATCGTGATCCGGTCCGGCAGGACGCCTGCGTACCACTCCCCGCGCTCGGTCAGCGGCGTCCCCTCGTACAGCCCGAGCAGCTCCGGGTCGGAGGGGTCGGGCTCGTCCTCGACGAACACCGCCACGTTGTCCATGACCCGGGTCAGCTCGGGCGGGATCCGGTCCAGCGCGTCGCTGACCAGTTCCTCGAACGCTTCGCGTGACATCTCCAGCACACCGCCATTGTCCGGGACGGACGGCCGTTCGGGCAGCGTTCGACGCGGATTGGCGTCGGGCGGGCGAGGTGCCTTCGACGGCGGCGCCGGCCCTGCGCGGCGGGGTGCGGCCCGTACCGGCGGGTGCGGCGGACGAGTTGGAGCCGCGCGCGGCGCGTCGCCCGGGCGGGAGACCGGACCGCGCGGGCCGTCGGGGTGACCGTCGGGGTGACCGGTGGGGGCGTGCGACGGGGGCGTGCGACGGGGCGTCGGCGCCCCGCGCATCGTCCCTGCCCGTGGGCCCGACGCCGGCGGAGCGGCGGGTGCGCGCCGCGCGGGGCGTGTCCCCGAGGGCCGCGTGCCCGTTGGACAGCGCGGAACCCGATTTCCCGACGACCGCCGGTGGATCCGCCGGTCTCGTCAGATTCCCCAGAGGTGCCCCCGTGACCCCTGCCACCGCCCGCGCGCGTACGGCGGCCGTACTGCTCCTGCCCGTGTTCGCCCTTGGCTCCGTGACCGGCTGTGTGAGCGTGGACGGGAAGGGCGGCGACGCCCAGCCGAAAGGTGCCTCGTCCGGTGTGGCCGGAGAGGCGGGCGGGACGGGGGGTACCTGGGAGGACGGCGGCATGGTGATGCCGGGCGCGGGCGGCCCGGGCGGGGCGGAGGGACGGTCGGGGGGACACTCCCCGGGGTCCGGTTCGCCTTCGGCGTCCGCCGAGGAGTCGGTCCCGGGGCCGACCCAGGGGCCGGGCTCCCACAGCGGGAAGCCCTCGGGACGGCCGTCGTCCTCGGGGCGGCCCTCGCACTCCGCGCCCCCGTCGGACCGGCCCTCGACGACCCCCTCGCCCGGCGACACCTCCCCGCCGCCGTCCGGGGGCCCGTCGCCGGAGCCGTCGCCGTCCAGCGCCCCGTCGGTGAACGGGGCAGCATGAGGCATACAGGGGACCGAGAGGACCGAATTGGCCAAAGCGGTCTCGTATGCGTATGCTGGCAGATCGTTTGATCCCACTGCCCGGCGCCGAACCGAAGCGCGCCGCGTTGGCGCGTTCCTTTTCTCCTGTGGCTGACCGCATCGAGGCGGTTGTAAGCAACCTCCGGAGCTGGCGCGTGCCGAAATCTCCGAGAGGTTTTAGCTTCAGCATGTCTATTGACACTGCCGACCGTTCCGCCATGCCCATCGACACCGACGGCACCGACGAGGCCGTCACCGAGGAGCACTCCGCTCCCGAGACCCCCACCGTGACCTTCGGCGACCTCGGTCTGCCCGAGTCCATCGTCCGCAAGCTGGCGCAGAACGGGGTGACCACCCCCTTCCCGATCCAGGCGGCGACGATCCCCGACGCCCTGGCCGGCAGCGACATCCTCGGCCGCGGCCGCACCGGGTCCGGCAAGACCCTCTCCTTCGGTCTGCCGCTGCTCACCTCGCTGGCCGAGGGCCGCACCGAGCGGAAGCGCCCGCGCGGCGTGATCCTCACCCCGACCCGCGAGCTGGCGATGCAGGTCGCCGACGCGCTGCAGCCGTACGGTGACGTGCTCGGCCTGAAGATGAAGGTCGTCTGCGGCGGCACCTCCATGCAGAACCAGATCTACGCCCTGGAGCGCGGCGTCGACATCCTCGTCGCCACCCCGGGCCGGCTGCGCGACCTGATCGAGCGCGGCGCCTGCTCGCTGGACCAGGTACGGATCGCCGTCCTCGACGAGGCCGACCAGATGGCCGACATGGGCTTCCTGCCCGAGGTCACCGAGATCCTCGACCTGATCCCGCAGGGCGGTCAGCGGCTGCTGTTCTCCGCCACGCTGGAGAACGAGATCGACACCCTGGTCAAGCGGTACCTGAAGGACCCGATCACGCACGAGGTCGACCCCTCGGCGGGCGCGGTCACCACCATGACCCACCACGTCCTGGTCGTGAAGCCCAAGGACAAGGCCCCGGTCACCGCCGCCATCGCCGCCCGCAAGGGCCGCACCATCATCTTCGTCCGCACCCAGATGGGCGCCGACCGCGTCGCCGAGCAGCTGCGCGACGCGGGCGTCAAGGCCGACGCCCTGCACGGCGGCATGACCCAGGGCGCCCGCACCCGCACGCTGGCCGACTTCAAGGACGGTTACGTCAACGTCCTCGTCGCCACCGACGTCGCGGCCCGCGGCATCCACGTGGACGGCATCGACCTGGTCCTCAACGTGGACCCGGCCGGCGACCACAAGGACTACCTGCACCGCTCGGGCCGTACCGCCCGCGCCGGCCAGTCCGGCACGGTCGTCTCGCTCGCCCTGCCGCACCAGCGCAAGCAGATCTTCCGGCTGATGGAGGACGCGGGCGTCGACGCCTCGCGCCACGTCGTCGGCGGCGCCGGCGCGTTCGACGAGGACGTGGCCAAGATCACCGGTGCCCGGTCGCTGACCGAGGTGCAGGCCGACGCCGCGGGCAACGCCGCCCAGCAGGCCGAGCGTGAGGTCGCCGACCTCACCAAGTCGCTGGAGCGCGCGCAGCGCCGCGCCGCCGAGCTGCGCGACGAGGCCGACCGCCTCACCGCGCGCGCCGCCCGCGAGCGCGGCGAGGACCCGGAGGCCGCCGTGGCCGCCGCCCAGGCCGAAGCCGCGGAGGCGGCCGCCGCCGCGGCGGCCGTCCCGGCCCAGGCCGCGGAGGAGCCGCCGTCCGAGCAGCGCGGTTTCCAGCGCCGCGACGACCGGGGCAACTACGAGCGCCGCCGCGACGACCGCCCGTCGTTCCGCGACCGGGACCGCGGTGAGCGTGGCGACCGCGGGTACGAGCGTCGTGACGACCGTCCGTCGTTCAACCGGGACCGTCGTGACGACCGTCCGTCGTTCAACCGGGATCGCCGTGACGACCGTCCGTCGTTCAACCGGGACCGTCGTGACGACCGTCCGTCGTTCAACCGGGACCGTCGTGATGACCGTCCCTCGTTCAACCGGGACCGTCGTGACGACCGTCCCTCGTTCAACCGCGACCGCGACCGTGACCGCGGCTTCGACCGTCGTGACGACCGTCCGGCGCGCTCCCACGAGTCGCGCGACCGCCACTTCGGCGGCGACCGCCCCGTCAACCGGGACCGTCGGGACGACCGCCCGTCGTTCAACCGCGACCGTGACGCCAACGACCGCCGCCCGTACGGCCGTCGTGACGACCATCGCCCCGGCGGGTTCGACCGCCGTACGGACAAGCCGCGCTGGAAGCGCAACGGCTGACCGAGGTTCACCGGGAAGGGCCC
Source organism: Streptomyces sp. NPDC026673 (assembly GCF_040638135.1). Lineage (NCBI taxonomy): Bacteria > Bacillati > Actinomycetota > Actinomycetes > Kitasatosporales > Streptomycetaceae > Streptomyces > Streptomyces sp. NPDC026673. The sequence continues at coordinate 70,559 of NZ_JBEZXR010000001.1, forward strand.
GGCGGATGGACATCCATCCGCCGGGCCCTTCGGCTTTCCCGTTCTGTCGCGTCCCGTCCCGTCTCGTTCCGGTCGGGCCCCCAAGGCCGTCTTCGGCGCCGGGCGCCCGAAGGATAATTACGGTCAATTTCGGCCAGGCGTAGACGCATGTCATGCCCCCAGCGAGGGAATCGCTGGGGGCATGACAATTCCAAAAGGCACGGACGAGGCCGGGACTCCCCCGGCCCCGGTCTCCGACGAGGAACGCCTCCGCCAGCTCGGCTACACCCAGGTGCTGGCCCGCCGCATGTCCGCGTTCTCCAACTTCGCGGTCTCGTTCACGATCATCTCGGTGCTGTCCGGCTGCCTGACGCTCTACGCGTTCGGCATGAACACCGGCGGCCCCGCGGTCATCACCTGGGGCTGGATCGCCGTCGGCCTCATGACGCTGGTCGTGGGCCTGGCGATGGCCGAGATCTGCTCCGCCTACCCCACCTCCGCCGGCCTGTACTACTGGGCCCACCGGCTCGCCCCGTCGCGCAGCGCCGCCGCGTGGGCGTGGTTCGCGGGGTGGTTCAACGTGCTCGGGCAGGTCGCCGTCACCGCCGGCATCGACTTCGGCGCCGCGAGCTTCCTCAACGCCTACCTGGACCTGCAGTTCGGCTTCGCGAGCACCCCGGGCCACACGATCGTGCTGTTCGCCGCGATCCTGGTGCTGCACGGTCTGCTCAACACCTTCGGCGTCCGCATCGTCGCGCTCCTCAACGACATCAGCGTCTGGTGGCACGTGCTCGGCGTCGGCCTGATCGTCGGCGCGCTGGCCTTCGTGCCGGACCGGCACCAGTCGACCTCGTTCGTCTTCACCCACTTCGTCAACAACACCGGCTGGGGCAGCGGCTTCTACGTCGTCCTGCTCGGCCTGCTCATGGCGCAGTACACCTTCACCGGCTACGACGCCTCCGCCCACATGACCGAGGAGACCCACGACGCGGCCACCGCCGGGCCGCGCGGCATCGTCCGCTCCATCTGGATCTCGTGGATCGCGGGCTTCGTGCTGCTGCTCGGCTTCACCTACGCCATCCAGTCGTACGGCAAGGTCCTCGACACCCCGACCGGGGTCCCGCCGGCGCAGATCCTCATCGACGGCCTCGGCGACGTCGGCGGCAAGCTCCTGCTGCTCGTCGTCATCGGCGCCCAGCTCTTCTGCGGCATGGCCTCCGTCACCGCCAACAGCCGCATGATCTACGCCTTCTCGCGCGACGGCGCGCTGCCCTTCTCGTCGCTCTGGCAGCGCATCAACCCGCGTACCAAGACGCCCACGAACGCCGTCTGGCTGGCCGCGCTCGGCGCGCTCGTCCTCGGCCTGCCGTATCTGATCAACCTCACGGCCTATGCCGCCGTGACCTCCATCGCGGTGATCGGTCTCTACATCGCGTACGTCATCCCCACCTTCCTGCGCCTGGGGAAGGGGGACGACTTCGAGCGCGGCCCCTGGCACCTCGGCCGCTGGTCACGGCCCATCGGCGTCGTCGCCGTGATCTGGGTGGCCTTCATCACCGTGCTCTTCATGCTGCCGCAGGTGAGCCCGGTCACGGTCGACACCTTCAACTACGCCCCGATCGCGGTCCTCGTCGTCCTCGGCTTCGCCGCGACGTGGTGGTTCGCCTCCGCCCGCACCTGGTTCCTCCGCGACCGGGGCCCGGCCTCCGCCGAGACCCCCGCCGCGGCTCCGGCCGACACCCCCGGCTGACCCGCAGGCACCCCCTCGCCGGCGGCGGCCGCGCCGCACGGGCCGAATGCGCTCGGAGCCACGGCCGCCGTCCGGCTATGCTGCGGGGTGCGGGCCGTTAGCTCAATTGGCAGAGCAGTGGACTTTTAATCCATTGGTTGTGGGTTCGAGTCCCACACGGCCTACCGGCAGCGGCCCTGTCCAGGCGTCATCTGGACGGGGCCGCTTGGCGTTTCACCCCATGGGAACGGGCGTCTGCCGGCCCGCTGCCTGTGGCATGCCGAAGGCCCCGACCGGGGGGCGGGGCCTTGGAAGCGGCCTGATTCAGGGTGTCGTCGCAGCGTCGTCCGTGGCGTTGCTTTGGATCTTTTCCCACTCGCTGACAGCTTCGACGCCGAGGTGAGCCGTGGTGTCGTCGTCGAGCCCCTCACACTCTGCGGGCCATTCGCCGTTCTTGCCCTCGAGGTCGTGGTCCTTGAGCAGCTGGACCAGGGCGGCCTTGCAGGCGGCCTCACTGGGTTCGGATGTGCCGCAGGCCGTGATGGGCGCGGCGAGGAGCAGAACGGCGATGGTGGCGGTGCGGATGCGCATGGTTCCCTCATGATCTTGCTGGTTGAGGGGCATCATGTGCGGGATCGTGGCCGGGCGTCTACTGGGTGATCGTTCTGTGACATGCCGAAGCTCCCGGGGACCGGTTCTCCGCCGGGGGGCTTTTGGGTATGGCGATCTGCCGCGCGTGCCTTCCTCGTGAAGGAGCGGCTGTGGCATTTCGGCGACGCGCCCGGGGACGGAGCGGCCCGGGCGGGTGGCGCGTGCGTCGGCGTCGCCGCGGGGCGCGTCGAGTGGAGGCGCGGGCATGGCACGGCCCGGCCTCGCTGCCGCGTGGCCGGGCCGAGGTCGGTGCGAGGGTCAGGCGTCGCAGAACTTGAGGCGCTTCAACGCCTCGTTGATGGCCTTGCCCTGCGCATCGGTGATCTCGTTGCCGTGGTACGTGAAGCGCTGGCTGGCTTCCCGGTCCACTTGGGCGCTGTTGCTGTTGATGGCGGCGCACTGGTTGCGTGCCGCGTCGATGGACTTGTCGGGATCCTTGGCGAAGTCGGGGTTGATGGCCTGAAGGGCGGCGATGAGTGCGGCCCGCTCGGCTCCCGTGGGGATCGGTGGGATGCCGGCGTCGGCGGCGGCCTTGTCGCGGTCGACCTGGGACAGCGGGGCCTCGGACGACACGGCGGACTTGACGGACTCGGGCCCCTCGGCCGCGGTGTCCTTGGTGGAGCCGCAGCCGCTGAGGGTCATGCCCGCGGCGGCGAGCAGCAGTGAGGTGGTGACGATGTGCAGGCGCATGCCGGGATTATGACGTTTCGCCCCGGCTTTGGTGTCGGAGGCGCGTGGCGGCATGGCACGCGCGTGCCGTGCCAGGACCGGCCTTCCGGCGGCGGGAGCCTCCCGGCATCACCCGAATGGCCTAATCGGTACGGCGGCGGCAGGCCGCTCGTGCTGGCCTGGAAGGGGGCGTAAGAGCGAGGTGACACCGCGCGTGACCTGTGCCAACAACATGTCGGCCGCCCCCGTTCGCCGACCGGCGCAGTCTCCGTTCCGCCGTGCGTCACCCGCAGAGAGCACGACCACGGGAGTAACCCATGGCTGACCCGACGAAGAGCAGCGGCGGCGGCATGATGGACGAGCTGCAGGCGCTACTCGAGGGTGCGACGAAGCTCCTGAGCGACAGCGGCCTGAAGGGCGTCGTCGACTCCTGGCTCGGCAACGGCCCCAACGAGCCGGTGACCACGAGGCAGATCGAGAACGCCTTCGGCGCGGACAAGGTGGCCGAAGCCAGCAAGCAGGCAGGCGTCAAGCCCGACGCCCTCGCCGCCGAACTCCCGGACGTCATCGACAAGGCGTCGCCGTCCGGGAAGATCGACGTACGTCACAGCTCTCTCGAGCCGTCCGCGGATCCCCGTAAGGAGACGCTGATCGACGTGCTGGGTCGCACCATCACCGACCGCAAGGGCTAGGCCGCGGCCACCACGAGGGGGCCGTCGCTCGTCACGGGCGACGGCCCTCCGTGCCGCGTACCGGCGCCCGCCCCGGCCTGCGCGCGGCGAGCCGTCACCCCGGGGTCGTGCCGCGACGCCGGGCCTCCTCGGGGATCGGAAGCTCGAACCAGACGACCTTGCCCGTGCCCAGGCGGCGCGCGCCCCAGTGGGCGGCGAGCCGGTCGACGACGTGGAGGCCCCGGCCGCTCTCGTCGTCGGGCCCGGCCCGGCGCAGGCGCGGGACGAGGGAGGAGTCGTCGCCGACCTCGCAGCGCAGCACGTCGGTGCGCAGGAGGCGGAGGGTGATCGGCCGGGAGGCGAACCGGACCGCGTTGGTGACCACTTCGCTGACGAGGAGTTCGGTCGTCTCCAGCATCGGGTCGAGGCCCCAGCGGTGCAGCGCGCGGCGCGTGAGGCGCCGGGCGCGGCAGGCGGTCTCGGGCTGGGGGGCGAGGTACCAGTAGGCGACGCTGTGCGTGGGGAACCCGTCGAAACGGGCGGCGAGCAGCGCGATGTCGTCGTCGCGGGAGCCGCCGGGGCCGAGGTCGCCGAGTGCCTGGTCGCACAGGACCTCCAGGGGCGGCGGCAGGAGGTCGCGGCCGGGGGTCTGGACACGGGCGAGCAGGTTCTCGACCCCGGTCCAGATGTCGTGGCCGCGGGACTCGACGAGGCCGTCGGTGTAGAGGAGCAGGGTGGCCCCGCTGGGGGCGGGCATCTCGACGGTCTCGAAGTCGATCCCGCCGACGCCGATCGGCGCGCCAGCGGGGACCGGCAGCACCTCGCCCTTGCCGCCGGGCAGCAGGAGCACCGGTGGCAGGTGACCGGCGTTGGCGATCAGCAGCCGGTGCGAGATGGGGTCGTAGACCGCGTACAGGCAGGTGGCGATGTGCTCGATGCCGAGCCGCTGGGCCTGCTCGTCGAGGTGGTGCAGGACCTCGTCCGGCGGGAGGTCGAGCCCGGCGAGGGCCTGCACGCTGGTGCGGAGCTGGCCCATGATCGCGGCGGAGGTCATCGAGTGGCCCATGACGTCGCCGACGACGAGTGCCACGCGGCTGCCGGGCAGCGGGATCGCGTCGTACCAGTCGCCGCCGACCCGGGCGGTCTCGGAGGCGGGCAGGTAACGGCTGGCCAGCCGGACACCGGTGGGCTCGGGGAGGGAGGCCGGGAGCATGGTGCGCTGCAGCGCGTCGGCGACGGAGGCCTCGTGGCCGTACATCAGGGCCTTGTGGGCGCCGAGCGCGGTGTGCGTCGCGAGTTGCGAGGCGACGAGCAGGTCGTCGGCGGTGAAGGGCGCGCGTTGGGGGCGGCGCAGCAGGGAGAGGGTGCCCATCAGGCGGTGGCGGCCGTGCAGCGGGGCGATGATCAGGCGGCGGTCGGGCGGCAGGGCGCCGGGCGGGCCGACCACCGGGCCGAGCAGTTCCCTGGCGGCGGGCGCGAGGCCGGGGGCGTCGCCGAAGACCGGGCGGCCCTCCATCAGCAGCCGGGTGAGCCGGCCGCTGACGCTGAGCCGGACCCACTCGGACACCCCGCGCTGCGCCGGGTGGTGGACGCAGCGCAACGCGATCGGCGGCGGCTCCGGCGTGACGGCCTCCGCGTCGGGCGACGGGAGTCCGGGGGCCGGCCGTTCCGGGGGGTGCCGCTGCAGGGGGTGCAGATGCAGGACGACGGGATCGGGGATGTCCCGCTCCTCCGTCTCCTCCCCGCCCAGGAGCGGATCGTGCAGATGGACGAAGATCGCGTCGGCGAAGGCGGGGACGGCCGCCGCGTCCAGTTCGCGCAGTGTCTCGTCCAGGTCCATGCCGGCGGCGATGCGCCGGGTCGCCGCGTCGAGGTAGCGGAGCCGGTCGGTCTGCGGCCGGCCGGGCGCGCGGGGAGCGTCGGCGTCACGGGGCCACAGTGCGCGCCGCTCGGCCGGTTCCGCTCCGCCCCCGGTGGCGCCGGGGTCTTCGTCGGGGGTGCGGTGCCGCGCCACGTCCTGGTCCCGTCCCGTCTCAGCCGATTCGCCGGCAGCAGAGGAAGACCTGTTCCTCGGGCGGTACGTCGCTGAAGGCCGGGGCGTAGGTGTACGAGAACTCCTTGACGATCTCGAAGCCGCCCGACTCGATCACGTGGAGCAGTTCCTCCCGGAGGTAGCCGGAGACGCGGATGGTGCAGCCGAGGAACGGTATGGCGAAGTCGTCCACATCGGCCTCCACCATCGACAGGGCGAACAGCCCCTCCGGCACGAGCAGATGACGGATCGTGCGGAGCGCGTGCGGGATCTCGGCGCGCGGCAGCATCAGCAGGGAGAAGAAGGCCGCGACGGCGTCGAAGTGGCCGAGGGAGGCCGGGCCGCCGGGGCGCAGGTCGGCGATGTCCAACTGGTGGAAGGTGGCACCGGGGACGTACGTCCGTGCGAGCTCGAGCATGCCGGCGGACAGGTCGACGCCGACGACGTCGAACGCCGCGTCGCTCAACTGCCGTGCGGTGGGGAGCCCCGTGCCGCAGCCGAGGTCCAGTACCCGGGACCCGGGCGGCAGGCTGTCCACGAGCCAGAGCCCGGCGGAGGACTGCCCCTCCTTGTGCGGGAAGGCCTCGTCGTAGCGGTCGCCGATGGCGTCGAAGGCCTCGGCCTGGCCGCTCCGGTCAGGTCGGCCGCTCTCATAACCGCGCCACACGGTCTTGTCGATCACGAAAAAATCCCTTTCGTGCCCAACTCCGATTATCCCATGGAGGTCTTATGTCGCCTCTTGGTGGAAATCGTCCCCTCTCTGCGCAGGGGTCGTGGCGGGTGCGGGGGCTCCGGGAGAGCGCTGGGGTCACATGGGGCATCCGGCCCTTCTCTCTCCGTGCACGGCCGCGATCCGCCGGTCCGTCCGTAACGGACGGGGCGCGTGCGCCGGGGTGGACCACGCCCGTATCGTGGGGCCACCGCACGCCGGCCCGGGGCCGCTCCGCCGCGCGTACGCCGCCGCCGCCCACCGCACTTGCCAGGAACCGGACCTCATATGACCGCACCCTCCTTGCACAGCACCGCCGACATCGCCTCCCTCCCCGCGGAAGTGCGCGACGACCTGCGCGCCTACGCGGAGCTCGGCGGCTTCACGGTGACGACCGACACCCACGCCTGGTACGCCGCCGTGGACACCGTCGCCGGCCCCGAGGAGGCCCGCGCGGCCTCGACCGCCCTCGCCGAACTGCGCGGCCGTGACCTGCCCGCCCTGAGCGCCGCCGCGCGCAGCCTGGCGGAGGCCGAGGCCCTGGGCATCGACGCCCCCCGCACGGTGGCCGAGAGCAGCCTGGCCGTGGCACTCCTGCTGCGTGTGCGGCTGACGCTGCGCACGCTCACCCCCGACACCTACGACGTGGCCGACGCCGAGCTGGACGAGCTGGTCGCCGCCACGGCGAGCGCCGCCTGGCGCCGCGAACGCGGGGTGAAGGTGACCTGGCTGCGCCGCCGCGCCCTGCGCGGACGCGTCCGCGGGCTGGCCACCGGGCGGCCGCGGCGCGACGCCGTCCACGCCGCCCTCGCCTCGGCGGCGGCCGAACGTACCGACTGGGCCGCGCTCGGCGGTGCCGGCCGCCCTGCCGTCCCCGCGGACACGGACTTCCTCGACGAAGCCTCCCGCGCCGCCGAGGCCGCCGTCACCGGGCTCGGCGAACTGAGCCGCCTCCTGCGCCCCGAGAGCGCGCTGGACACCCTCCCCTTCGAGGAACTCGCGGAGCTGCTCGAGCGCCTTGCCGCGGACGAGGGCACGCTGTACCGGCTGCCCAACCTCAGGGCCACGCGCGCCCGCCTGGAGGAGCAGGGCCTGGGCGCCGTGCTCGCGGAGCTGACGGAGCGTCGGGCGGACGCGGCCGAGGTCGTCGCGCTGCTGGGCGAGGCGGAGACCGCCGCCGTCCCCGAGCCCCGGACCGCGTCCGAGCCCGAGGGCGAAGCCGTCGCGGAGGTTGTGGAGCCGGAGGCGGTTGCCGAGGCTGAGGCAGAGGCGGTTGCCGAGGAGCCCGTGGTTGAGGCTGCGGAGGAAGTTCCTGCCGCGGTGCCGGTTGCCGAGGCGCCCGTTGCCGAGGAAGCGGTTTCCGCGGAGGCCGTGTCGGCCGCGCCGGAAGCGGTTGCCGAGGAGCCGGCAGCCGAGGCCGACGAGAAGGCTTCCGTGGCGGAGGTCGAGCCGGCCCCCGTTGTCGAGGTTGCGGTTCCGGTCACGGAGGCGGAGCCTGCGGCTGAGGCTGTCGAGGCCACCCCCGTTGCCGAGGAGCTTTCTGCTTCGGAGGCGGAGGTCGTGGAGCCGGCGCCGGTTGTCGAGGCCGCCCCCGTTGCCGAGGCGGAAACGGTTGCCGAGGAGGTTTCTGCTCCGGAGGCGGAGGCTGTGGAGGCCGCTGCGGAGGTGGAGCCGGAGCCGGTCGTTGAGGCCGCTGTTGTCGAGGTCGAGGCGCCGGTCGCGGTGGCGGAGCCGATTGTCGAGGCCGCTCCGGTGGTTGCGGAGGCTGAGCCCGCGGTTGAGGCTGTCGAGGCCACCGCCATTGCCGAGGAGCTTTCTGCTCCGGAGGCGGAGGTTGTGGAGCCGGCGCCGGTTGTCGAGCCTGAGGCCGTTGTTGAGGAGCCTGTGGAGGAGGCTGCCGAGGCGGAGGTCGTGGAGGCCGCTCCGGTGGTCGCGGTGGCGGATCCGGTTGTCGAGGCCGCCCCCGTTGCCGAGGAGGTTTCTGCTCCGGAGGCGGAGGCTTTGGAGGCCGTTGCGGAGGTGGAGCCGGAGCCGGTCGTCGAGGCCGACGTTGCCGAGGTCGAGGCTCCGGTCGTGGTGGCTGAGCCCGCGGCTGAGGCTGCACCCGTTGCCGAGGCGGAGCCGGTTGCCGAGGAGCCCGGGGGGCGGCCGGGGAAGCCGTCGATCACGCCGGGCAAGGCCGTGACGGCGTACTCGGCGGAGGAACTGACCGCGCTGGTGCGGTGGATCGACGGCGACGGCGAGAAGCGGTCGGACGACGAACTGCTGCGTGCCGCCATGAAGGAGCTGGGCTTCGCCCGGCTCGGTCCGCGCATCAAGGAGGCGCTCGGCGCGGCGGTCGCCGAGGCGCGCGCCTGACAGGACCGCACCGTACGTCATCCGACGCGGGGGCGCCCGGGGTTCCGGGCGCCCCCGCGTCGGCTTTCGTCGGCCGGGAGCGGCTTGGCCGCGACCCGCACCAGGACCGTGCGGGTCGCCGTGGCGCGGCAGGCGTCGGTGATGTCGGCGGTGAACGCGTCGGTGCCGGAGAAGCCGTCGCGCGGGGTGTAGGTGAAGAGGCCGTTCGCCTGCTGGACGAGGACGCCCTGGGCGGGTTCGCTGTGGCCGCTGACGGTCGTCCCGTTCCCGCTGACGCCCTTGAGGACGTCGCCGGTGGCGTGGCCGTGCGGGCCCGCCGTGACGCGCAGCAGGCCCGGTACGCGCACGGGCCGGGCGACGACGTAGACGCGATGGGCCGCCCGGTCGGCGACGTAGAGCCGGCCGCCGGGGGCGAGGGCGGTGCCCCAGGGACGGCGCAGGGCGGTGGGGGCCGTCCGGGCGCGCGGGGCCGGGTAGAAGACCGCGCCGTCCTCGGTGACCGCCAGTCCGCGTACGTCGTCGGTGGCGGGCCATGCCGCGCCCGGTACGGGGGTGACCCGGCCCTTGCGGTCGATGCGCCGGACCTGCCCGTCGACGACGGCGTAGACGTTGCCGGCCCGGTCGGCGGTGAGCGCGCCGACGGTGGCGCCGGGGAAGTAGCGGGCCGGCGCCTTGCCGCCCCCGGGCGGGATCCGCCGCAGACCGCCCGCCGCGCCCCCGGTGACGTAGACCGAGCGGTCGCCGCCGACGGCGACGGCGTCGTGCCGGCCGGCCTCGGTGAGCAGCGTCTTCGTGGCGCGGCCGTCGGCGCCCATGGAGACGATCTTGCCGTCGCCGGAGACGTAGACCGTGCCGTCCTTGCCGACCGCGAGCCCGTACGGGGCGAAGTCGGTGGTCGCGAAGGTCGTGATGACGGGCGGGGCGCCGGGAGCGGCGGAGGCGACGCGGCGGATCGCGCGGTTGCCGGAGTCGGCGATGTAGAGGCGGCCCGCGGTGTCGGTGGCGAGCCCGGCCGGGTCGCGCAGGCCGGCGGCGACGGCGGCGGCGCCGTCCCCGCCCCGGCCGGGCGTGCCGGTGCCGGCGTAGGCGACCGGGGCGCAGCCGCTGCCGGGGGCCGGGGCGGCGGTGCCGGGGGTGAGGAGGACGGTGGCCGCGGCCAGCAGGGCGGCGGCGGGGAGGGTGGCGGGGAGGGCGGGCCGGTGGCGGCGGCCTGGCCGTCCGAGGGGTGGGCGCACGTCGGGCTCCGCGGGGTGAGGTGGGGCGACCGGCACTGACGGGACGTCATCAATGTGGCAATCCCCGCCGGTCCCGGCCCCCCGGGTGACCCATCGGGGGGTCGCCCGAACGGTGGCGCGTCCGCGCCAGGGCGTCCACGGGCGGGTCCGGTGTCGCGGTTACGCCACCGCGGACTCGCAGAATTAACCTCATTGCCCTTGTCATGTCCGTTTCTACGCGCGTAACTTGAGCCGGTCCGCCGTGCGCTGCCCGTGGTTGACGGGCTGTTGGACCCGATAGGAGAAACCCTCGTGCCGATCGCCAGACCGAGCCGACACCGCAGCCGCGCCGCGGCGCTCGCGCTCATATCGACCGGAATCGCCGCGTCCGTCGTTCTGACCGGGCTGCCCGCCGCTCACGCGACCCCCTCCAGCGAGGCGGTCGTCGCCGAGGTGTACGGCGGCGGTGGCAACTCCGGCGCGACGCTGACCAACGACTTCGTGGAGCTCGCGAACGCCGGCTCGGCCGCGTACGACCTGTCCGGCTACAGCGTGCAGTACCTGCCCGGTACGCCGTCCGCCTCCTCCAAGTGGCAGGCGACCGCGCTGACCGGGGCGATCGCCCCCGGCGGCCGCTACCTCGTGTCGGAGTCCGCCGGCACCGGCGGCACGACGCCCCTGCCGGCCGCCGACGCCAGTGGCTCGATCGCGATGAGCGGCACCGCCGGCACCATCGCCCTGGTCAACGGCACCACCCCGCTGACCTGCATCACCGCCGCCGACTGCACCGCCGACCCGCGCGTGGTCGACCTCGTCGGCTACGGCACCGCGGTCGTGCGCGAGGGCAGCGGCCCCGCGGCCGGCGCGAGCAACACCGCCTCCGTCGCCCGCGGCGCGTCCCTGGCCGACACCGACGACAACGCCGCCGACCTCACCGCCGGCGCGCCGACCCCGGTCAACGCCGCCGGGCAGACCCCGGGCGGCGGCACCCCGGACCCGACGCCGACCCCCGAGCCGACCGAGCCCGGCACCACCCGGATCCACGACATCCAGGGCACCACCCGGGTCTCCCCGCTCAAGGGCCAGACCGTCACCCGGGTCCCGGGCATCGTCACCGGCGTCCGCACCACCGGCTCCAAGGGCTACTGGATCCAGGATCCGGAGGCCGACGCCGACGCCCGCACCAGCGAGGGCGTGTTCGTCTACACCGGCTCCGCCACGCCCACCGTCGCCGTCGGCGACAAGGTGCTGGTGACCGGCAAGGTCACCGAGTACTACCCGAGCAGCACCACCCAGTCGGTCACCGAGATCACCGGTCCGACCTCCACCGTGCTCTCCGGCGGCAACGCCCTGCCCGCGCCCGTCACCCTGGCCGCGGAGACCGTCCCGGCGGCGTACGCGCCCGACGCGGGCGGCGGCAGCATCGAGGACCTGCCGCTCGACCCGGCCGCGTACGCGCTGGACTTCTACGAGGCCCACGAGGGCGAGCTCGCGCGGTTCTCCGACGCCCGTGTCACCGGCGGCACCACCCAGTACCACGAGGTCTGGGTGACGGTGAAGGCCGCCGAGAACCCCACCCGGCGCGGCGGCACGGTCTACGGCTCGTACGAGCAGCCCAACACCGGCCGGCTCAAGGTCATGTCGCTCGACTCGGCCGCCGACGTCCCGACCGCCGACGTCGGCGACAAGCTGGCGGGCACCACGACCGGCACCATCGACTACGACGGCTTCGGCGGCTACAACCTGCAGGCCACCCAGCTGGGCACGCTGGTCGACAACAACCTCAAGCGCGAGGTCACCCGCAAGCAGAAGGGCGGCGAGCTCGCGGTCGCCACGTACAACGTGGAGAACCTCGACCCCACCGACCCCGCGGACAAGTTCGCGCGGCTGGCCGACGGTGTCGTCACCCACCTCTCCTCGCCCGACATCGTGGCGCTGGAGGAGATCCAGGACAACAACGGCGCCACCGACGACGGCACCGTCGCCGCCGACCAGACCGTCCAGAAGTTCGTCGACGCGATCGTCGCGGCCGGCGGTCCCCGCTACAGCTGGCGCTCGGTCGACCCGGCGAACGGCACGGACGGCGGCGAGCCGGGCGGCAACATCCGGCAGGTCTTCCTCTTCAACCCGCACCGCGTGCAGTTCACCGACCGCGCGGGCGGCGACGCCACCACGGCGGTCACGGCGGTCAAGACCCGCAAGGGCCCGCAGCTGTCCGTCTCGCCCGGCCGGATCAACCCGACCAGCGAGGCCTGGAACGCCAGCCGCAAGCCGCTGGTCGGCGAGTTCCGCTTCCACGGCGAGCCGGTCTTCGTCATCGCCAACCACTTCAACTCCAAGGGCGGCGACCAGCCGCTGCACAGCCGCTACCAGCAGCCCGTGCGCAGCTCGGAGACCCAGCGGAAGCTGCAGGCCACCGAGGTCAACACCTTCGTGAAGTCGCTGCTGGCCGCCGACAAGCACGCCAACGTCGTGGTCCTCGGCGACCTCAACGACTACGAGTTCTCCGACACGGTGTCCACGCTCACCTCGGGCGGCGTGCTGAAGGACCTGCTGACCACGCTCCCGAAGTCCGAGCGCTACACCTACGTCTACGAAGGCAACTCGCAGTCGCTGGACCACATCCTGCTCAGCCCGGCGCTGCGCGACTTCGACTACGACGTCGTCCACATCAACGCGGAGTTCGCCGACCAGGCGAGCGACCACGACCCGCAGATCGTCCGCATCAAGCCGGACGGCTGCTGACGCACCCATGGTGAGGGCGGCACCGGCGCGACGCCGGTGCCGCCCTCACGCCGTCACCGGGGGTCGGGCTCGGGGTCGGGGAACCCGCTCGCCGTCGCCTCGGATCCCGTCCAGGCGGCCAGCAGCTGCAGGGCCGCCTCGGACGTGGAGCCGGGTTCGGCCGTGTGGATGCACATGACCTGGTCGCTGTCGCCGGGGAAGAGCACGTTCTCGTACGACAGGGTGAGGTCTCCGACGACGGGGTGGTGGTAGAGCCGCACCCCGTGCGACTTCTGCCGCACGTTGTGGTCGGCCCACCAGGTGCGGAACTCGCCGCTCTTGATGGTCAGCTCGCCGACCAGCTCGGTCAGCCCCGGGTCGTCCGCGTGGCGCGCCGCGTCCAGCCGCAGGGCGGCGACCGTCTCGGCGGCGTGCTTGTCCCATTCGCGGTACAGGTCGCGCGCCGCGTCGTCGAGGAACATGAAGCGGGCGACGTTGCGGTCCCGGTGCGGAAGCGCGTCGAAGTCGGTGATCAGCGTGCGGGCCAGCCGGTTGGCGGCCAGTACGTCCGTGCGGCGGCCGACGACGAGCGCGGGGGTGCGGTCGTCGAGCAGGTCCAGTACGCGGTAGACCTCGGGGCGCACGCGCTGCGGCCGCTGCGGCCGGCGGCGGGGCGGGGTGCGGTGCCGCGCCAGCTCGAAGAGGTGCGCGCGCTCTGCGGCGTCCAGCCGCAGGGCGCGGGCGACGGCGTCCAGCACCGCCTCCGAGACATTGAGGTGCCGGCCTTGCTCCAATCGGGTGTAGTAATCGGTGCTCACCCCGGCCAGCCGCGCCAGCTCCTCCCGCCGCAACCCCGGCACACGGCGCGGCGCACCGCTGACGGTGATGCCGGCGTCCTGCGGGCTCAGCCGGTTCCTGCGGGCCCGCAGGAAGTCCCTGAGCTCGGCGTTGTGCTCCATGTGTTCCAGTATGGGCGGCCGATCATGAGGCGGCCCGGCGCGGATCGGCCCGCAGGTCACGTCCCGGGTCACGTCCCGGGCCGTGCCGTTGGGGGCGTCCGCGGTGGCGTCCGCGGTGACGTCCGCGGTGACGTTCCCCGGGGCGCGGCCGGGCGTGCGGCGCGGGCGTTCCTGGGCCGCACGCCCCGCCGGTGGGCGCGGTGGTCCGGTTCCGCGCGTACGGGGCCCGGCGCGGGTCGGGGCCCGCGTTCCGGCGGCATCGGCCGCACAGGGCGCCGTACGCGGTGCCGTGCACGATCCGCCCGGTCCCGCGGCGTGTCCTCCGGAGGCCCGCCCCGGAAGCCGCGTGTGCGCCTGCCGTGCGGCGCCCCGGGACGGGCCGGCCCGGGGTACATGGGAGGGGCCGACGCCACGGGGACGGGACGGGTCACCGGTGCCGCCCGCACCACCCAACTGCGGGCGTATGAGGGCCTGACCGTCAACACCCTGGAGACCTTCTGGGCCGCGGGGGTCGAACTCGCCGACGGCGACGGCCCGCTACATCGGCACCGAGGACGGGCTGCGCGAGGGCCTGGACGAGCTCGGCCGGCTCGGTGGCCGACAACCTCAACCCGGAATCCCCGGAAGCGGACTGAGCGGTCGTCCTCGCCCGGTTCACGGAGGGCGGAGTGCGCTGATGCGCAATTGGTCCCACGCCTGCAACCGGCTCGACGCCAGCCTCGCCCCGGTGTCCGCTTCGGTGTGGCCCGGCTCCCCGGGGGCGCCGCCCACGGCGGGCAGAGCCTGGGCGTCGCGGTGACCAGTGACGGGTGACCGGTGACCGGCGACTGGTGACCGGCGACTGGTGACCGGCGACGCCGCGGACCCGATCCGCTTCCCGACCGGACGCGATGCCCAACATGACCCGCTCCGGGCGGGTTTAGCCCTCGCGCGGCAGTCTGCATACGGCACCGGGGATGTCAACTGTGACGATCCTCACGACCCCCGCGCCTGGTTCCGCGACCGCCCCGAGGGTCGCGGCTCGGAACCCTCGCCCGCGCCGTCCGCCGCGGCCTCCGATTGCGCGGCCTCGCCGCGGTGCGCGCCGCAGGCCGCCAGGGCGCGTCCGGCGACCGCGCACTACGTCACGTTCTCCCCGGTCCCGCGGCGTGAAGTGCACGGAATGCTCTCGGCGCACCGCGGCGCCGACGTGGCGACCGGGCGTCTCGACGGCCGTCTGGGCCGCGCGTTGGGCGGCGGGATCCCGGGGTGACCATCACTCCTCGTGAGCAGGCCGCTCCCTTCCGCATAACGACTGACGCACACTCACATCTCCCGTAGGTCACGGCTGTCACGCCCTGATGTCCGTTAATGTCCTTTCCATCCCCATAGATTCCCGTCATGAACTCGCTTGAGTGGCTTGGAATTGGCGGGCGCCTCTATTAACGTTCGATAACGCAGCGCGGTCGTCCCGCCGCCGACAGGGCGGCGCCGTGCGCTTGCCGAATCCCGTCCGCGGGAACCGGGGAACCACTTCCTGGGGTGAATCGGGGGCCGTTCGCGGTCCTCGTAGGAGACCTTCCTGCTCCGAACCCGTCAGCTAACCCGGTAGGCGAGAAGGAAGGAAAGGAGCGCGCCCGAGTGGCGTCGAACGAGCCTGCCCTGATACCCGGACAGCAACAGGGGTCCGTCACCTCGTACCCCGAGTGGGACACCGCCGAGTGGAACATCGCAGCCGGCTGGAACCCCCCGGCTGCCGAGCAGGCGCCGCCGACGAAGAACGCGATCGACGGCTGGGACACCGGCCAGTGGAACATGGCCGCCGGCTGGTTCGAAGCCGCCAACGCCACGCAGTCCGAGGCCCCCACGCAGTCCGAGGCCGCCGCGGAGCACGAGCCCGTCACGGAGCCCGAGACCGGTGCCGCGGGCGAGGCGTACGAGACAGCCGCCGTCGCGCACCCGTTCGGCGAGATCGAGCCCGAGGACGGCCCGCAGTCCGGCGCCGCACTCTACGAAGGCCCGCAGGCCGAGCCGTGGAACCCCACCGAGGAGTCCACCGCCCCCGTGCGCGGCCGGCACCGCGTCGCCAAGCAGCGTTCCATGGGCCGCGGTTCCGCGGTCTTCGGAGTGGCGGCCGTGGCCGTGCTGGGCGTCGGAGGGGTCGCCACCGCCGAGGGCAAGAACCCGCTTCCCGTCTCCCTTCCCCACCTGCCCGACGCGTCCCAGCTGCCCGGCATCGGCGCCCTGGTCGACGACGACAGCGCCCCCGAGGCCAAGCCCGTCGCCGAGGCCCTGCGTCCCGACGCGGGGGAGGCGCTGCGCAACCGCATCCTCGACCAGGCCCAGCAGCAGCGGAACGCCGCCGACCGGGCCGCCAGGAACGCGGCGCAGCAGGAGGCCACCGCCAAGGCCGCCAAGTCCGCGGCGGCTGAGCGGGTCCGCGCCGAGGCCGCCGCCAAGAAGAAGGCCGCGGCGGAGGCGGCGAAGAAGCTCGAGGCCGAGCGCCTGGCCGAGCTCGCCAAGAGCTTCGTCAAGCCGGTCTCCTCGTACACGCTGACCGCCGGCTTCGGCGAGTCCAGCTCGCTGTGGGCCAACACCCACACCGGCCAGGACTTCGCCGCCCCGACCGGCACCCCGGTCAAGGCCATCCACAGCGGCACCATCACCGAGGCCGGATGGGCCGGTTCCTACGGCTACCGCATCATCCTGACCCTCGACGACGGCACCGAGCTCTGGTACTGCCACCTCTCCTCGATGATCGTCACCTCCGGCAAGGTCAACACCGGTGACACCATCGGCCGCGTCGGCGCGACCGGCAATGTCACCGGCCCGCACCTGCACCTGGAGGTGCGCCCCGGCGGCGGCGACCCGATCGGCCCGATGGGCTGGCTGCGCAGCAAGGGCATCTCCGTCTGAGTCCGTCCGGGGCAACCCGACGGCGAACGACGCCACAGACACCGGCGGCCTGGTGACACCCCCCGACACCAGTGCCGCCGGTCCGTCGTCTCCGCTCCCGCGGGCCCCCTCGCGGTCCGCCTAGGGAACGACGAAGTTGTACAGCTCCGAGACCCTCGGCGGCCCGCTCGGCTCCGGGAACCCGGACTCCTTGGCGGCGGGCATCATGATCTCCATGAAGGCCTCCAGCGCCTGCGCGGACTGCCACACATTGACCAGTCGCAGACCCTCGTTGGTGATCACGGCGGCATGCGAGAGCAGTCCCGCGGGAGGGTGCTCGGGCCCGAACCCCGCGCGGTGGTTCGCCTCCTCGTACTGCAGGGCCGTCACGCCGGGGAACTCGACCTCCGCCAGGACCGCCATGGGAACCTCCCGCCTCCCATCGACTCGCCTACGCCCCAATTTCCTCCGGCTGCACTCCGGCCGCAATCCGGCCGGGATCCCGCCGGGATCCCGCCGGGATCCGCGGCGTCCGGCTAGAGGGCGGCTAGAGGGCCTCGAGCCGTACGTCCGCGGAGTCGCAGGCCGCCGTCTCGTCGGCGTACACCTCGCACACCGGACGCCCGTCGGGGGTCATCGTGTGCTCGACCTCCCAGAGGCTGACCTCCTCACCGGTGGAAAGGAGGAAGGCGTGCTCGTACAGCGTCCAGCCGGCGACCCGGCCCGTGCCGATCCGGGTGTGCCGCCCGGTGACGTACGCGATGTCATGACCCACCGCCGAACCCAGCCGGGTGAGCAGCTCCTCGCCCGGCACGTCGGTGTTCTCGGCACGCCGCAGCACCCGCCAGGCATGCTCCGCGGAGTGGGCCTCCGTGTACTGCCGGGGCCCGGGTGTCAGCTCCATCGCCAACTGCGGCAGCCGGGCCAGCCACTCCGCCGCCTCCGCCTCCAGCTCCTCCGGCGAGGGCTCCCCGAAGCGCGCGTCGATCACGTGCTGGGCCGCGGCCAGCGTCGCCGGGTCGGAGTAGACCTCGTACAGCGGCTCGTCGCCGGGACCGGTGTTGTGCTCGATCTCCCACAGAAGCTGCGTGCTGCCGTCCGCCAGCAGGAACGCGTGCCGCAACGTCCGCCGGCTCAGCCGCCGCGGCGGTCCTTTGCGCTGCCGGAAGGAGGCCAGCTCCGTGCAGCCCATCAGCGCGGTCGCCAGCCGCCCCAGCACGTCGTCGTCGATGTCGAAGGCGTTCTGCGCCCTGGCCAGCACCACCTCGACGTCCGCCGGACCTGCCCCACCTGGTCGCGCGTTCCCCATGCGGTCCTCCTGCTCACGGCATTCCCCGCGCACCATTGCGAGCACTCAGCGTAGTGGTTCCGACGCACTGCGCGTTGGGTCTCCCGGAAAAATGGTGCACCCCCACCCGTAGGAGGCGCGTAAACCGCGTACCGCACGCCCCCTGCTGCCACTATGCGCCCATGCGCGCACTCTTCGTAGGCCTCTGCACTCTCGATGTCATCACGCTCGTCGACCACGTTCCGGCCCCGAACGAGAAACTCGACGCCCGCACCCAGACCGTCGCCGCGGGCGGTCCCGCCGCCAACGCCGCCGCAACCTTCGCCCACCTCGGGGGCGAGGCCGTCCTGCTCACCGCGTTCGGCGGCCACGCCCTCGCCGGCGCGATCGACGCGGACCTCGCGGCTCTCGGCGTCGACGTCGTCAACCTCACCGCGGAGTCACCCGAGCCCCCGGCGGTGTCGACGATCCTGGTCACCGCCGCCACGGGCGACCGTGCCGTCGTCTCCACCAACGCGGCGTCCCGGACCTCCGTGTCCCCGCCCGGCGACCTCTCCGCCCTGGTCGCCGACGCCGATGTCGTCCTGGTCGACGCCCACCACCCCGCCCTGGCCGTCCCCGCCGTCCGCCACGCGCGGGCCGCCGGGGTCCCCGCCGTCCTGGACGCGGGCAGCTGGCGCCCCGCCACGCCCAATCTGCTCCCCTACATCGACGTCGCCGTCTGCTCCGCCGATTTCCGCCCTCCCGGCGCCTCCACCCCGGCCGAGGCCCTCGCCTTCCTCTGCGACGCCGGAGTGCGCTGGCCCGCCGTCACCCAGGGCCCGTCTCCCATCCTCTGGCCCGGCGGGGAGGTCCCCGTGCCCGAGGTCTCCCCGGTCGTCGACACCCTCGGCGCGGGCGACGTCCTCCACGGCGCCCTCGCCCACTACCTCGCGGCCCACGTCACGACCCGCCTCACCCCGCCCACCTTCGAGGCCGCCCTCGCCTTCGCGGCGGACATCGCCGCCCGCTCCTGCGGCTCGTTCGGCACGCGTGCGTGGATGCGGGCGTGAGCGCCGCGCCGGGGGTGGGTGCGGTGCGGGTTGGTCAGGACCGCCCGCGACTGCGCCCGGCGAACAGCGTGAACAGCACCACGCTCACCCCGAGCACGGCCCACCCCACGGCGGTCTCCGACAGCGACGTCTGCGTGTGCTTCGGCAGCAGCGACATGCACCCGAGCACGACGAACATCGCCCCCAGGTAGCTGAGCCCGGCCGTCAGCACCCACCGCATCAACCGGCCCGTCCGCACATTCGGCGACTTGTTGCTCATCGGGATTCCGCCTTGCTCTTGACGATGTCGCGACACCGGGGGCCGACTCGCGCCGGGCCCCTCCGCAGTGCTTCAACGCCCGCCCACAGTCCCCGACACGGGCACACGGCGTCACGAATTCGCGGGTGTTGCTCACGGGACTGGTGTGAATGAGCTACCGGCGTCCGGGGCGCCTGGCGCAAGCGCGGGAACTGTATACACAGTTGGGCGCCGGATAGGCCGCCCCGGCGGCCACCATCAACGTTGGCGGGACCTGGTTACCCAGAAGACGAGGGCGCTGAGTGCTGTGCCGATCAGGAACACCAACCAGCCGACTTCGGCATCGGAAAATGAGTTCTGCGTGGCATCCGGGAGCAGAGCTAGGCCGACAGGCACAAAGATGGCCGCGACCACGTACCCCCCCACGACTGTCAGTACGCCGCGAAGAATCTTGCTCCGCATCGCCGATTGCGTGCCATTGCTCATTCTGATGCTCCGCTTTTGCTACTTGATGATGTTGTGACACTGGGTTCCGCGCTTGGCTCCGGCGGCGAAGAAGTCGGCGCACGCCTTTCCGTAGTGCTTCAACGTCCGTCGTGTCGTGTCGATGCGGCCCATCGAGCTCAGGTCTGCGCAGCTCTGGTGAACTTGCCCCTTGCTGACGAGGTAGGTACGGCCATCCGTGTCGGAGTACCGCCAGTCGATGTGCCAGTTGCACCACCGGCCGCCAGCCGTGTCACCGCCGAGAGTGTCCTGGACGGAAGCCTCCTGTCGGGTGATGGTGCGCCCTGAACCCTGGATGAAGTGACCAATGGACGTCGTTGGCAGGCAGAGCTCGACGCCCTTTGCGTCGAAGCAGAATCCGGTGACCTTTCCGTAGCCCACCGCACTGGCCGATGCGGGCGTCGAGAAACTGATCACCGTCGCGACTGCCGTCGACGTGGCAAGCGCGACCTGCGACACGTAGCGCGTCACCGCGTTGGCTCGACCCATGGGATTCCTCCGGTGCTCTGGATGTCGTGACGCACCAGGAACGTCGGATCCGATTCGGGCGATACGTGGTGTTGCGTGCCGGTGACAGAAGGTCGCTCGGGGGAGTGGTGCAGGAACCTTTAAGCCACAGTCCTGCAATGGAAGTTGTGACGTGGGTCGTGCATCTGCCTGACGATCCCGAGAGAGAGTGCTCTCCTCCGATGGGCGGGAAGTGCGGGGCGTAAGCGTCCGTTGAGTTCGTCATCTCCCCCTGGATCCCGGGGGCGTGGAGATATTTGCCTCTCCGGTACGTTGTGGGCGCCGACTCGGCATGGCGGGACGCGCGCAGCGACCCCGGCATCATGCCGAAGCCGGTGATCGGTTCGGGCGAGGCGACCGGGAAAGCCGGGTGTCAGTCCTTGGCGCGACGCCGTTCCACGGCCGCGCGCACGCGGACGACCGCGGCGTCCACGGTCTCGTGCTCCCACACTCGGACCGACAGCCATCCCGCTTCTGTCAGACGGGCGTCGGTTTCCAGGTCACGGGCGCGGTTGCCCTCGATCTTGGCGCGCCAGAAGTCCTCGTTGTTCTTGGGCCATGTCGCATGCTGTGGGCATCCGTGCCAGAAGCAGCCGTCCACGAAGACAGCGACACGCGTGGGTCCGAACACGATGTCCGCCTCGCGGCGCACCCCTTTCACCGGCCTCTTGTGTACGCGATAGCGCAGTCCCACGGCGTGGAGGGCGCGGCGCAGGGCCATCTCCACCCCTGTGTCCCGGCTGCGCTGCCGGCTCATCCGGGCTCGAATCTGGGGGGTCGTCTCCAAGCGCCTCACACGCCCATTCTGCCGCCTGCGGCAAGGGCGACGGTCGGCGTTCGAGCGGTTCGCGGCTCGCGTGCTCGTTCGGCGCGACGCGCACGCCCCTCGGGCGCAGCATGGGCGCATGGAGCAGAGCGAGACGCCGGTGACGGATGGGTTCGAGCAGGCGATGGAGGCGTTGCGGCGGGCGCCGTACGGGGTGGTGGACGAGGCGTTGTGGGAGGTGGAGGGGAGCGCGTTGCGGGAGGCGCGGGGGCATTTGGAGGAGTGGGAGCGGGTGGTGCGGCGGCTGGAGGCGGGGCGGGGGACGCAGCGGGGGGAGCTGAAGTGCCGGGACGGGGTGGCGGCGCTGGTGCGGAGGCTGCCGGGGCCGGTGGCGGAGCTGTTCGGGGAGTCGCTCGGGGAGGTGGACGGCCGGTACCTGGAGTTGACGGTGGAGGACGCGGCCGCGCCCGGCGGCGAGGGCGGCTGGTGGTGGGGGCGGCGGCCGCGCACGGGGTGGGCGTGACAGTGGTCGCGGGCACACTGGAGGCATGTGCCGAAGCATCAAGACCCTGCGCCCGCCCATGACGCCCGAGGTCGGCGAAGAGGACATCCGGGCCGCGGCCCTGCAGTACGTACGGAAGATCTCCGGGTTCCGGGCGCCGGCGGCGCACAACCGGGAGGCGTTCGAGGAGGCGGTGGACGCCGTGGCCGCGGCCACGCGGGAGTTGCTGGCCGGGATCCAGGTGCGGGGGCAGCGGGCCTCCTGAGCCCTCGTCCCCGCTCGGGCGCGAGGGTCCGAGAGCCCGGAGCCGGTACGTCCGGACGGGTGGCACACCGCAGCGGCGTGACGCTGGGTGGCGGATTGGCTTCGGTAGGTTATGGCCTGTTCGAACCATCCGTCGCTGCACCGAGGTGTGTCATGTCCGTTGTCCGCAGGGCTCTTGTCGTCACCGCTTTGACCGCCGTGCTGCTGGCCGGGGCCATCGTCTGCCAGTCAGTGGAGTGACGCCCGCTGGTGCAGGCCGGGGATCGAGAGCCGGTTCGCGGTCAGAAGCCGGTTGTACGCCACGACCTGTGTGAAGAAGAGCGGGATGGGGATCGTGAGCCCCGGCGGCAGCGGGGGCGGCATGTCCGGGGTGAAGGTGACCGGGAGCAGGCCGAGGAGGTTGCCGCTGAGGACGCGGGTGAGCAGGACCACGGGGCGGCCGGTGGCGGTCGTGGTGCTCCAGGGCCGGGCGTCCGACTCGAGTTCGCCCTGGCAGGGGGCCCAGGGCGTCGGTTCGGGGGAGACGCGGCCGATGCCGGGCAGCCCGATGTCCAGCAGGGGCAGGCCGATCCCCGGGAGCCCGTGGAAGGGCGGCGTCCAGTCGCGGGCGCCGTGGCGGGCGCAGGCCGGGGAGAGCAGGCCCGCGGTCTGGCGGAGGCTCGCGATGTCGGCGCGCCAGGCGGTGAAGACGAGGACGCGCTCGGCGCCGGCGCGGGTGGGGACGGCCGTGATGCCGCGGTACGTCAGCCCGGTCAGCACCAGCAGTGGGGTGAGCACGCGGAACGGCTGCTCCGCCGTGAGCCCGTGGGCGCGGTAGCGGGCGGCGCCGATCGACAGGTCCAGGGAGACCTTCGGCAGGCACCAGGGGGACTCCGGGGTGCCGAGGCGGATGCGGGCGGGGAGCAGGGAGAGCGGTTCGTCCATGCCGCCGTCGGAGGGCTGGCGGGGGACGATCAGATCCAGCAGCGAATCGGGGCCGACCTTGTTGCCGGACAGGATTCCGGTGGGCGGTGTGCCCGGGGACGGTGCCGGGGCCTCGGCCGGGGCGGTACGGCCCGGTGAACCGCCCGTGCGGGGAACGGGCGGTGCGTACGGGGCGGCGCCCTGCCGCGGTTGTGCGGGTGCCTGCGACGAGGGCTGTCCGCCGCGCAGGCCCAGCAGGTCTCCGACCGCGCCGAGCAGTCCGCCCGACGGGGGCTGCGGGGCCGTGCGCTGGGATGGTACGGGGGCCGGGCCGTGGCCCCTCGGGGCGGGACCGGGGGATCCGGCGCCGCCCGGCGAGACGTCGGCGGAGCCGCGGACGGGCAGCGGGGCCTGCGCGTCGGCCCGGAGGTGGAGACCGCCCGGGGCGGCCCGGTGTGCGGACTTCCCCGTGGCGGAGCCCGTGCCGTGCACAGTGGGGTTGCGGGAGTGGTACAGGCCGTCCAGCACGTCGCACATGGCCTCGCCCGCACTGCTGTAGCCCTCGGCGGACCTGGCGGACCCGGCGGACGCGGTGGTGCCGTCGCCCCTGGGGGAGCCGCCGTCGTGGGCCAGGGCCATCGGCGCCATCGGCTGCAGCCCGCCGGCCAGCAGCGCCCCGCCGACCGGGAGCGCCCCGATGGCTCTCAGCCGTACGGCCCGGTTGCGCAGGACCGCCGGGCGCAGCGCCGCCGGTCGGAGGGCCGTGGGGCGTACGGGCGGGCGGTCGGCCGAGCGGCTCGCCCCCGTGCCCGTGTTGCCCGCGCCCTCGGACGCGGCCGGCCCTTCGGACGCGGCCGGCGCCTCGAGCGAGGCCGCGGGCGGCGCGGGCTCCCCCGTACCGCCGCCGGGGGGCGCCGCGGGGGCCGGGGGCACGTCCTCTCCGCCCTGCGGGGTGCTCGGCCCGGGCGCCCCGGCGTCGCCGCTCCCACCGCCCCCGCCCCAGTCGGGCAGCGGCCGGGACCGTCCACTGCGTCCGCCGTCCCCGTCCGGCACCCAGCTCACGGCCATGGCGCCGCCGATGACGCCCAGCAGGAAGCCGACGAGGAATCCGCCGAAGTTCGACAGCACCAGGGAGGCGACGGAGAAGACCAGGGTGGCGATGCCCGCGAAGGCGCGGTAGTGCGGGGCGAGCCACAGCGTCAGCCCCAGGATGACCAGGAAGAGGCCCATGAGCAGGCCGGAGACGCCGGCGATGCCTTCGTGGATCAGGAGCGAGAGGGGGGCGAGCGGGATGGAGAGGATCTCCACCCCGGCGAGGAGGGTCCACACGCCGGCCCAGAAGGGACGGCTGCGGCGCCAGGCGCGGAAGCGGGACCGGACGGCCCCGGCGCGGCTCAGCATGCGGGTCATGGTCGGCGCCCCTCCTAGAAGCAGGAGTGGTCGCCGCGCAGCACCTGCACATGCAGGTCCGGCAGCCGGAATGTGGCCGCGCTGACCGACCGGTTCGTCTGCCGGAGGTCACGGACGCGGATACTGGCCGCCTGCTGGGCGAAGGCCCCGGCCGGGCCCCGGACGCCGGGGACCTCGTCCACCGTCGAGGCGTCCTGGCCGATGTGGATGTCCTCGAAGACGGCGTCGCCCTTGATGTCGTGGGCGTCCGCGATCAGGCGCTCGGCGGAGGCCGGGTCCGCGGTCAGCCTGAGCGTGACCGGGCCGATGACCGGCACCGGCTGGACGACGGACTGGCACAGGTCGTGCAGGACCGCGCGGCGGATGCCGGACAGCGCCTCCGGGTAGACCGCGTCACGGCTCCGGTCGAGGACGCCGAACTGGACGAAGCCGTCGCCCTCCAGAAGGGACGAGGAGATCTGGAAGCTCTCGCCGGCGACGGTGAAGGAGTTGGCGGAGACCCCGAAGGACGCGGCCAGCGCACCGGTGGCCATCGTCGCGACGACGGCTCCCGCGGCGGCCAGCGTCGGCACCATGACGAGGGCGAGTCGCTTCCAGCTGGTGCGGCCGGAGGCGTCGGCGGCGGCCTGGGACGTGGCGGGCCGGGACCCGGTGGGCTCGGTGGTCAGCACGTCCGGTCAACCGTGGGAAAGTCTGATCGGTCGCTCGGTGCCGGCCCGTAATCACCCCGATAGCCGTACGCACTCGCCCATTCGGGTCAGAAGCAGGGCTTGGCGCCCCTGTCGACCGTCATGTGCAGGCCGTTCAGCGTGAACGTCGCGGCGCTCACGGACTTCGCGGTTTGCCGCAGGCGGTCGATGCGGACGCTCTCGGCCTGTAGCCCCGGGGCCCCGGCCGGACCCTTGGCCCTGCCCTCGGTGTCCGTACGGGAGGCGTCCACTCCGATCCGGATGTCGTGGAACTCGGCGTCGCCGGTCAGGTCGTCGGTGTCGACGATCAGCCGTTCGGCGTGGACGGGCCGGCCGTCGGTGCCCGCCGTGATCCGCAGGGTGATCTCGCCGAAGCCGGGGAAGACGCCGACCACGGACTGGCACAGGTTGTGCAGGTCGGCGGAGCCGATGGCGGAGACGGCCTGGGGGAAGTCGCCCGCGGCGGTGCTGTCGACGGTGACGTACTGGGTGAAGCCCCGGCCGGTGAGGGTGTCGGCGGCCACCTGGATGCTGTGGCCGGACAGGGCGGTCGCGGCCGGTGAGATCGCCATCGAGACGGGCACCATGCCGGCACCCATGCCGATCACCGCGGCGGTGGCGACGGCGAGCGTCGGTACGAGGACGACGGCCGTCCGCGTCCAACTGGTGCGGCCGGAGCGGCCGGTGCGGTCGGAGGGACACGGGCCGGAACGGCTCCTGCGTCGGGTCGGCGGGATCACACGGTCATTGCAACCCCGGCCGGGGGGCCCGGCAACCGGGGTCAGCGGTGGCGTCCGCCCCGGGGATCCCGGTAGGACTCCCAGGCCTGCGGGTTCCACCCCTGCGGCGGCACCTGCGGCTGCCGCGGCCCCCACCGCTGCGGGTACGCCCCCGGCTGCGGCTGCGGCTGCGGCTGCTGAGGCCACCCTTGCGCATACGGCTGTGTGTAGGGCTGCGTGTAGGGCTGTGCATACGGATGGGCATACGGCTGGGCATAGGGCTGGGCCTGCGGATACGGCCCGTACGGCGCTCCCGGCTGCGGCGCCGCCCAGGCGTACGCGGGCGGGAACGGCGGGCGGATGACATGGGCCGCGTGGGTGAGCGCCGGTTGGGCGACGCCCTTGCGCTCCCACAGGTGGTGCAGCAGCTCCTGCTCCCGCGCCTGGAAGTCCGAGCCGGCCGCGCCGCGGTTGGCGCGGGCGCGCAGGAAGGCGAGCGAGGTCGCGAAGGACACGTACTCGCGGACGGTACGGGAGGCGGCCTTGCCTTGCGCGCGGAGGGCGGTGGAGCGGGCGAGGCTCCGGCCCTTCATGGAGCCGATCGCGGCCGGTTCGGGCAGGGAGAGCCAGCCTGCCATGGCGTACAGCGGCAGCTGGGTGCGGATGGTCTTCAGCTCGTTGGAGCGGGACCAGATCGCCAGCCAGACCAGCAGGCCGAAGAGCGGGATCATCAGCGTCGCGTACACGGCGAGGAAGCCGAGCGGGCTGAGCGAGGCGGAGCCGTTCCAGGTGCCGTGCAGGACCATCGCGAGCAGCCAGCCGCCGAACGGGGCGAGCCAGCGGCGGGCCCGGCCGGGGCGGGAGGTGGCGGCGATGGCGAAGCCGATGCCGGTGAGCGAGGTGAACAGCGGATGCGCGAAGGGCGTCATCACGATCCGGACGAAGAACATCGCCGCGGTCGTGGAGCCCAGGCCGTCGGTCCCGTACGCCTGGTCCTCCGCGAAGCCGGAGCCGAGGTAGAGGATGTTCTCGGTGAAGGCGAAGCCGGTGGCGGTCAGCCCGGCTATGACGACGCCGTCGACGATGCCGGTGAAGTCGCGGCGGCGGAAGAGGAAGAGCAGCAGGATGGCGGCGCCCTTGGCGCTCTCCTCGACGACGGGGGCGACGAAGGTGGCGCCCCAGATGTCGCTCTGCGAGTCGCTGGCCGTGAACGTCGTGGCGAGCAGCTCGGTCGCGTACTCGTTGGCGAGGAGGGCGACCAGCGTGGCGGCGCACGCGCCCCAGGCGAAGGCGAAGACGGCGTTGCGCAGGGGGGTCGGCTCCACCCGGTCAAGCCACAGGAAGGCCCCGGCGAGCAGCGGGACGGGCAGGACCGCCAGGAAGAGACCGACCAGGAAGCCCTCCGTGCCGGTCTGCCGGCGCACCAGGGCGAGGATGATCACCCCGCACAGCGCGAGCACGGCGAAGAGCACCACGAGCCGGAAGGTCCTGTTCTCCCAGAAGTGCCGGCGCGGCTTGTAGTGCCACTGCCCGGGCGCGGGCAGCGCGAACTGCGGTTGCTGCTGGTGTTCCGGATACTCGGGTACGGCCGGTCGGGCTGCCGGGCTCGGGAGGGGCGAGTCGGACGAATGCGAGTACGAGGACACCCGATGACCTTACGGGGCGCCGGCCGCATGGCGCGATGGTGTTGCGGATTACCGCGCGGCCGAACGTTCACCGCCGCTTGAAGAGCAGGTCGTGTACGACGTGGCCCTTCGCGATGCCCTGGCGCTCGAACTTGGTCATGGGGCGGAAGGCCGGGCGCGGCTCGGCGTAGCCGCTCTCCGTCTCATAGGCGTTGACCAGGTCGGGGTCCGCCCGCAGCACCTCGAGCATCTGCTCGGCGTACGGCTCCCAGTCGGTCGCGCAGTGCACGGTCGCGCCCGGTCGCAGCCGCGACACGGCGAGCGCCACGAACTCGGGCTGGATCATGCGGCGCTTGTGGTGCCGGGCCTTGGGCCAGGGGTCGGGGAAGTAGACGCGCAGTCCGGCCAGCGAGCCCGGGGCGATCATGTCGCGCAGCAGGACGACGGCGTCGCCGTTGGCGACCCGGATGTTGCGCAGGCCCTCGCGCTCGGCGAGGTGGACGAGGTTGCCCTGGCCGGGGGTGTGCACGTCCGCGGCGAGGATGCCGGTGCCGGGGTCGGCGGCGGCCATCGCGGCGGTGGCGTCGCCCATGCCGAAGCCGATCTCCAGGATCACGGGGCGGTCCGCGTCGAGGTCCGCGTCGGCGAAGAGCTTCCCCAGGTCCAGCGGGGTGCCGTCGATGTCGACGCCCCAGTGAGACCAGCGCCGCTCCAGCGCGGCCCGCTGCCCGTGGGTGACCCGGCCGCGGCGCGGGTGGAAGGTGCGGATGCGCTGTTCGGTGTGCGCGTCCGGATGCGGGTGGGAGGCGGGGCCGCCCGGGAAGTGGGGGGTGCGGGGCTTCGACATGATGCGTCGATTTTACGTACGCCCCAGCACCTCCAGAGCCCTGCGGGCGATCTCCCGGCCGATGGGCAGTGAGGCCGTGGCGGCGGGCGAGGGGGCGTTCAGCACGTGGACGAAGGGTCCGCCGCCCGTGATGAGGAAGTCGTCGACGAGGGTCCCGTCGCGCAGCACGGCCTGCGCCCGCACCCCGGCCTCCGCGGGCACCAGGTCGTCGGCGGTCACGTCGGGCAGCAGCCGCCGCACGGTTTCGGTGAAGGCCCGCTTCGACAGCGACCGGCGGATCTCGGTGGCCTCGTACCGCCAGTGGCGGCGTGCGATCCGCCAGGTGCCGGGGAACGACGCGGTCTCGACGAGGTCGCGGGGGTGGACGGTGCGCCGCCGGTAGCCCTCGCGGGCGAGGGCGGGCACGGCGTTCGGGCCGATGTGCACGGAGCCGTCGACGCCGCGGGTCAGGTGTACGCCGAGGAAGGGGAACGCGGGGTCGGGGACGGGGTAGACCAGACCGCGGACGAGGCCCGCCCGGGAGGGG
Organism: Streptomyces sp. NPDC026673; assembly: GCF_040638135.1. NCBI lineage: Bacteria > Bacillati > Actinomycetota > Actinomycetes > Kitasatosporales > Streptomycetaceae > Streptomyces > Streptomyces sp. NPDC026673. Next base: position 98,968 of record NZ_JBEZXR010000001.1, read on the forward strand.
CGCAACTCGAAGTACTCGCCGCGGAACGGAACGATGCGGACGCCTGCGGCGCCCTCGTCCGCGCCGCCGGCCATGCGGGCGATGCGGTCGCTGTGCAGGCCGGCGCAGTTCACCAGGGCCCCGGCCCGGACGGGCGGCCCGTTGTGCGGCTCGACGATCACGGTCCGCCCGTCGCGGTGGAGCGCCCGGACCTTTGTGCCGTACGCGATGCGGGCTTCGCCGCGGCTGCCGTCGGTGGTGAGGCGGGCCATGGCCGCGGCGACCGCGGTGAAGTCGCAGACCCCCGTCGTGCCGACGTGGATCGCCGCCAGTCCGCGTACGTGCGGTTCCCACTCGGCGATCTGGGCCGGGCCCAGCTCCCGTACGGGGATGTCGTTCTCCCGCCCCCGCTGGACGAGGGCGTGCAGCCGCGGCAGTTCCTCCCGCTCCGTGGCGACGATCAGCTTGCCCGTCACGTCGTGCGGGATGTCGTTGCCGGCGCAGAACTTCACCATCTCGGCGGCGCCCTGTGTCGCGTACCGGGCCTTGAGGGAGCCGGGGCGGTAGTAGATCCCGCTGTGGATCACACCGCTGTTGTGGCCGGTCTGGTGGCGTGCGGGGCCGTCCTCCTTGTCGAGGACGAGGACGGATGTGCCGGGCGATGCGCGGGTGATCGCGTACGCGGTGGACAGGCCGACGATGCCGGCGCCGATCACGACGACGTCCGCGGTGTCCATGCGCGCGGTCACCTCCCGGGTAAGGCTTGGCCCGTCCGGGCCCGCGGCAAACCTGTGAAGGCGCTGTTGGTTCGGCTGTCGCGCCGTCTCGCTCGCTTTGGTGGTGGAGATGCGGGCTGCGGATGGGGAGGTGGGGGCGGGCCTTCGCTGCGGTGTGCGGGTGGGTGGTCGGCGGGGTGCGGGGTGAGGGGTGCGGTGGTGCTGCCGGTGTTTCGCTGTCCCGCCGTCTCGCTCCCTTCGGTCGCACGGCGGCGGGCTGCGGGTGGGGAGGGTGGGGGCGGGCTTTCGCTGCGGTGTGCGGGCCGGTGGGTGGCGGGGGTTCAGGCGCCGGAGCGGGGCGCCTTTCCGGTGGTGCCGGTCTCGTTGCCGTCCGCGCGTATAGATGACCGCTTCCACGCCATCGGTGGGTGGTGGGCGCGCCCGCCGTAACCGGCGTCTGCGGCTGATTCGGGGTGCTGTTGAGCCGTTGAAGGGGACATCGGGCTCGCTTTCGCCGAAATACTCGGCGAAACAGAGCCCGATCTCGGCAGACCACCCGCCGGGCCCTTCGCCAGTCGGGGAATCACCCGCAGACGCCGGTTACGGCGGGCGCGCCACCCACGAAGGGTGGGCGTGGCAACCGGCCATCTCTACCCGCGGACGGCGACGAGACCGGCACCCCACGAACAATCGGCCCCGCTCCGGCGCCTGAACCTCAACCGAACACCGGCCCGCACACTGGCGACCAGCCCCAGGCCCTCACCCTCCCCATCCGCAGCCCGCATCTTTGCGACCGAAGGGAGCGAGACGGCGGGACAGCCGACCCACCGGCAGCACCCCACCGCACCCCGTACCCGCACCCCCGCACCCGCACCACCACACGCCGCAGGCGACCCGGGCCGCCCCCTACGCGGGAGCGGCCAGGAGCGGACGCGCGCGTTCGCGCAGCTCCGCCACGCGCGGTTCGTTGCCGTAGGGCTCCAGCCGGTGCAGAAGATCCCGCACGTACTCCGTCGTCCGGGCCGAGGAGATGCGCCCGGCGACCTCGACGGCCTTGACGCCCGCCGCGCAGGCCGCGTCGAGGTTGCCGGATTCGAGCTCCGCGACCGCGGAGACGACCAGCCGCAGCCCGTGCGACCGCACGAACTCCTCCGTGGGCCGGGCGAGCGCCGTCTCGGTGAAGCGGCGCACCTGGCCGGGTACACGCAGGTCGCGGTAGCACTCGGCGGCGTCCGCGGCCAGGCGGTCGTAGGAGTAGAAGCCGAGCCAGGGCGGGTCGGCGTCGCCGTCGCGGGCGCGGTCGAGCCAGGACTCGGCGGCGGCCAGTGCCGTGGCGCAGGCGGCGCTCTCGCCGGCCTTGGCGTGGGCGCGGGCCTCGACGAGATGGAAGAAGGACATCGTGCGCGCCGTGGCGAGGCCGCGATTGCGTTCCAGGGCGGCCTGGGCCAGGTCCACTCCCTCGTCCGCGAAGCCGCGGTACGTGGCCTGCAGCGACATCGACGCCAGGACGTAGCCCCCGAGGGGCACGTCGGCCGCGGCGCGCGCGAGCCGCAGGGCCTGGATGTAGTACCGCTGGGCGGCCTCCTGCTGGCCGGTGTCGAAGGCCATCCACCCGGCGAGCCGCGTGAGTTCGGCGGTGGCGCCGAAGAGGGAACGGCCGACCTCGTCGCTGTAGGAGCCGAGCAGCAGGGGCGCCGCCTCGACCCGCAGACACTCCGGGACCATGCCGGAACGCCAGTCGCCACCGCCGTACTTGGAGTCCCAGCGGCGCGCGTCCTCGGCGGCCTCGCGGAGCTTGGCGACGTCGGAGTGGCCGACGTGGTGCGTGCCCGGGGCCGGGTCCTCGCGGGCGACGCGGGCGTCGGCCGGGGTTATGAGCCAGCGGGAGGCCGGGGTGACGTACGCGCTGACCGCGAAGGAACCGGCGAGGCTCTGCCAGATGCCGCCGCCTCCGGGGCCGCGCCGGCCGGGGTCGAGTTTCCACAGGTCGGTGGCGGACTTGACGGCCTCCCCGACGTCGCGTGGGAAGGCGAGGCCGACCTCGGGCGCGGGGTCGGCGTCGGCGAGGCCGATCTCGTGCAGCGGCACGGGGCGGCCGAGCTTGCTGCCGATGGCCGCCGCGATGAGGTGCGGGGCGGCGCCCTGCGGCACCATGCCCTTGGTGACCCAGCGGGCGACGGAGGTCTTGTCGTACCGCAGGGTCAGACCGCGCTGGGCGCCGAGGTCGTTGACCCTGCGGGCGAGTCCCGCGTTGCTGATGCCGGCCAGGGCGAGGAGGGTGCCGAGCTTCTCGTTGGGCCCTCGGGGTTCTTTGGTCACGACCACTACCACCTCTCGCCGTAAGCGCGAGGGCCGCGTACGCCTGCCACGCCTGTCACACCCTCTCGACGCACAACAACGGCTGGCCCGGCGCCTCTTGTGGAGGCGTGCCGGGGCCGCCGCCACCCGTCACCGGGCATGCGCCGGACCCCGAGCTGCCGGGACATCGCTTCTCGGGTGAACCCAGCGTAGTTCGCCGTATCCCGCCCGTTAAGAGCTGTTGTCCCGGATGGCGAGATTCCTGCCCTGAATGCGGCCTGACGACTCCTGCTGGTGGCGCGTGCTACCGGCGTATGCGGCTGTGCGCCCATCCGCGCGCTCTGTGCCGGTTCGGGCGGTAGGGGTTCCATGGTGCCGTGGGTTGGCCCGCGGCTCTCATTTGCGGCTATGGGGGGCGGCGGCGGGTCAGGGGGCTCCGCCACCACAATCCCCGCGGGTGGCGGACCGGTCCGGGAGGCGCGCCACGCCTCCCGGACCGCGGCTCCCACATGTCGCACAAGGGACGAATGCGGGCTGCCCGGACATTGACCGGAAAATGACGTTTGAAATCCGGGAAGCCGTTCCAAGTGACCATGATCAGGGGGGAGTTGGGCCGAACCGGCCCCGCGCCGGGCCGCACGTGACGTGCGGCCCGGCGCTCAACCATGTCCTCATGCGCCTCTTTGTGCGCCGCTCCGTGGCAGCATGTTCCTCGGACGGGGCGGCAGTTCGGCCTGCCGCAGGGCCGGTTGGCCACGATGGCCCACGTAATCCACAACCTGTGGAGGCGGCGATGCGGTGGTTGGTGGGGTGGAGCAGCGCTGCCGTGGGGCAGGTTCCCGGCGCGCGCGACGACCGCACACTGCAGCCCATCGGCGCGCAACTCCTGTGGGGCGACCCCGACCCGCTGTGGATGGTGGGCGACTGGCGCGCCGACGAGGTGCGGGTCGTGCACGCCGAGAACGGTTCCGTGGCGCGGCTGGCCGTGCTGGGCCGCTGCGCCGCCTCCGACGCCGACCTGCGGGTGGGGCTGTTCGCGGCGCGCGGCGGGGCGTTGCGCCATCTGACGGCCTGGGCCGGGAGCTACACCTGCGTCCTGCAGATGGGCCGCCGTGTCACGGTGCTCGGCGATCTCGCGGGCGCCCGGCCGGTGTTCCACACCCGGTGGGCGCGGGGCACGGCGTACGGGACGGCCGCGCTGCCACTGGCCGACCTCACCGAGGCCGCCCTGGACGTCACCTACCTGGCGGCGCTGCTCGCCTGCCCCGACTCGCCCGAGGCGCTCGGGGAGGGCACCCCGTACGCGGGGGTGCGCCGGGTGCCGCCGGGGCACGCGCTCATCATGCGCGACGGGGTGCCCGAGGTCAGCGGGTACGAGCCCACCGCCTCGCTCGCCGTCGCCGGCACCCCGGCCGCCTCCGTCGACCCCGACCGCGCGATCGCCGGCATACGGGACGCCCTGGTGGACGCCGTGCGGGCGCGGCTCGCGCAGCCCCGTTTCGTCCCCGATCCGGGGGAGGACCCGGCGCCGGGGATCGGTGCCGACCTGTCGGGGGGCAGCGCGTCCTCCACGCTGGCCCTGCTCGCCGCGGGCCTGCCCGGGATGCCGGGCACGCCGCTCGGGCACGGTTCCGCGGCGGGGCAGCGACTGCTCGCGGTGACCTTCAACGACCTGGCCACGGGCGGCGTCCAGGCGCGCGAGGCGGAGCTGGAGCGCGCCCGCAGCATGGCCGCCGACCCCCGGCTGCACCACGTCGTGGTGCCGGGCGGCGCGGAGGCCCTGCCGTACGCCGACCTCCTGGACAGCGGGCCGCTCACCGACGAGCCGGGCCCCTCGCTGATCACCGCGGAGCGGCACCGGCGGCGCCTGGCGGCCGGGGGCGCGGACCACTTCGTGGGGCACGGCGCCCGGCAGGTGCTGGACGCCCATCCGGCGCGGCTGGCGGACCTGCTGATGGACCGGCGGCGGCGCGGCCTGCTGCGTCCCGTCACGGCGCTGGCGCGGGCGGACGGCCCCTCGGGGCGTTCGGTGTTCGTGCCGTTCACGGTGTACCGGGCGGCGCGGCGGCTGGCGCGCACGAGTTACCGGCAGGGTGTGGAGGACGCCGCGGCGCGGCTGCTGTCCCGGCGCTTCGAGGAGCACGGGGACGCGCTGGCCGCGTCCTTGGCGGCGCTGACGTGGTGCAGACCGGGTCCGGCGGCGGGTTGGCTGACCGGTGAGGCCCTGGCTGAAGTATCGGTTCGCCTCCAGGAGGCGGCGGCCCGGCCGGGCGGGACGGTGGAGCGCCCCGGTGAGCGCCGGGCGCGTGCCGTGCTGGCCCGGCACGCCGCCGACCACCGGGTTTTCGAGCAGGCCGCCGAGGTGCGCAGCCAGCGGCTGCACGCGCCCTTCCTGGACAACCAGGTGGTACGGGCCTGCCGCGCGCTGCCCGAGACGCTGCGCGTCCAGCCGGGGGCCCGGGCCACGATCCTGCGCTCGGTGCTGGCGGGTGCGGGCATCCGCGAACTGCCGCCCGGCTGGGGCGCCAACTCCCATGTCTCCACGGCGGTCGCCGTGCGCGCGGGCCTGCGCGCGGCCGTCGACGACCTGCTCGACCTCTTCGACGCCCCGCTGCTCGCGGACGCCGGGCTCGTCGAGGCCAGGGTCGTGCGGGCCGCCCTGCGCGCGGCGGCGGAAGGCGAACCGGTGCCCATGGACGGCCTCGCCGATCTGGTCGCCACGGAGGTGTGGCTGCGCAGGCTGCTGGCGCGGCGCGGTTCGTGCTGGACGGGCACCAAGGTGCCGGAACAGCGCGCGGTGGCGAGCGGGGTGCACCGGCTGACCCTGTAGGCGGCGGCCCGTTCCCGGATGCCTGGATGCCCGGGCGGCGCAAGGGGGCGGTCGCCGGGGCGGGTCGGCGTTCCGGGCCCGCGGCCGGACGGGTGCGTTCCGCGCCGGCGGGACCGCCGGGCCGCTGCCGGCCTTGTGCGGCCGTCCCCAACGCCCGCCCCCAACGCCCGCCTCAACCCCGCCCTCAACGCCCGCCCTCAACGCCCGCTTTCACGCCGCGCGTTGCCACCGTGCGCCCCCGCTCGCGCCGCCCGGGGACATGGACGCCGTTGCTCCGCATATGTCGGTGGCCGGAAAGGGACCCCGGCGCAGCCCCCCGGGCCGGTCTCCGGGACACTCGGAGCATGCGCATCCGTACCAAGGCGACGGCCTCGGCCGCCGCTGCCGGCGCCGCGGCCCTTCTGGGCCTGGCGGCGCACGCCTCCGGCGCACCCGCCGACCGGCCCGGAGTCCGCCTCTACGACGAGGCGCTGGGCGGTGTGCGCGGCGACGGCGCCAGGGTGTGCACCTTCTACTTCAAGGCCGAGGGCTTCGCCCCGGACCAGCCGGTCAACTGGACGGTGGCGCACGCGCGGGGCGAGGACGCGATCATCGGCACGCTGGTCACCGGCGACCAGGGCACCGGGAGCACCGGCCGGATCGTGCTCGCCGACGGCGACTACCGGCTGCGGTGGGTAGGTTCCACGGCCAAGCCGCAGCGCTTCACCGTGGCCTGTCCGGACGGGACGGGGACGCCGTCGCCGGGCACCGCGTCCGCCGTGCCGTCCGCGTCGGCAGGAGCCGTGCCCGGCGTGACGGCCGCGGCGTCGACCGGACCGGGAACGGGGCTTCCCGGGGCGGGGCTGACGTCCGTGTCGACCGCCTCGGCCCCGTCCGGCGTCTCGGGGGTCACCGCGGGCGTGGCCTCCGTGCTGGCCGCCCTGGGCATCGCCTCCGTCGCCGCGCTGGTGATGCTGCGCCGCAGGCCCGCGCCGCGCCGGCACCGCCGCGTCTCGGGCTGACCCGGGGACCGGGCCCGTACGGCGGCACGTGCCGGCGGCCGCGGGGGGAGGGCGCTCGGTGCCGTGCCGCCCCGGCGGGCCGGGTTGTCGGTGGCGTACCGGACAATGGTGGAGCCGTAGGACACAGAGGAGCACCAGGACGGGCGGGCGCGATGGCGGTATGGGACGACGTGGTCGGCCAGGACCGGGTGACGGAGCAGTTGGCCGCCGCCGCGCGTGACGCCGACGCCTTTGTGACGGCGGCCGCCGGGGGCGCCCCGCTGCCGACGGCGTCGAAGATGACCCACGCCTGGCTGTTCACCGGTCCGCCCGGCGCGGGCCGCGACACGGCCGCACGGGCCTTCGCCGCCGCGCTGCAGTGCGTGAGCCCGGACCGGGCCCTGGGCGGGGCGCCGGGCTGCGGCTTCTGCGACGGCTGCCACACGACCCTGGTCGGCACGCACGCCGACGTCGAGGTGGTCCGCACCGATCTGCTCTCCATCGGCGTCAAGGACACCCGTGACCTCGTCCGCCGCTCCTCCCTGTCGCCGGCCTCCGGCCGCTGGCAGGTGATCGTGCTGGAGGACGCCGACCGCCTCACCGAGGGCGCCGGCAATGTGCTGCTCAAGGCGGTCGAGGAGCCCGCGCCCCGGACGGTGTGGCTGCTGTGCGCGCCCTCCATCGAGGACGTGCTGCCGACGATCCGCTCCCGCTGCCGGCATCTGGTGCTGCGCACGCCGCCCGTGGCGGCCGTCGCCGACGTGCTCGTCCGGCGCGACGGCATCGACCCCGTGGTCGCCGAGGCCGCCGCCCGCGCCACCCAGGGCCACATCGACCGCGCGCGCCGGCTGGCCACCGACGAGGCGGCGCGCAGCCGGCGTGCGGCCGTGCTGCGGCTGCCGCTGCGTGTGGACGACGTCGGCGGCTGCCTCAAGGCCGCCCAGGAGCTGGTGGACGCGGCGACCGAGGACGCCAAGCAGGTCTCCGAGGAGATGGACGCCAAGGAGACGGAGGAACTGCGCGCGGCGCTCGGGGCGGCCGCGGGGGCGGGCAGCCGCATGCCGCGCGGCACGGCGGGGGTGATGAAGGAGCTCGCCGACCGGCAGAAGCGCCGCTCCACCCGCACCCAGCGCGACACCCTCGACCTGGCCCTCACCGACCTGGCGGGCTTCTACCGGGACGTGCTGGCCGTGCAGGTCGGCACGTCCGTCGCCATCGCCAACATCGAGGCGCGGGACGCCGTCGAGCGGATCGCGGCGGCTTCCCGTCCGGAGAACACCCTGCGCCGCATCGAGGCCGTGCTCGCCTGCCGGGTGGCACTGGACAGGAACGTCGCGCCGCTGCTGGCCGTCGAGGCCATGACGCTGGCCCTGCGCGCGGGCTGACCTCGGGTTCCGCCGCCGGCCCCGGCTCCGGGGCCGGCCCCGCGGCCCGCGCCCCGCCCTTGATCATCCGGCGGACGGGTGATCGTTTGCGGTGCCCCGCGTTGCCGCTCCCCGCCGCGCCGGGGCTTGCCCCAGGCTGCTGTGCGGTGCCCCCGGTCCCTGTCCCCGCGGGGGTGATCCCAGCACACGGGGGGCGCTCACCCCTGCCTTCGGCGCGGGAGCCCCATCCGTGCCCGAAGCGCCGTGGGGAACGTCCCGAGGTGGTGCCGCACGTGCCCGAGGTGGCCGAGGTCGTCGTTCTGTACGCGCTGCTGACTGTGGCCGGGGCCGTCGCGGTGGCGCTCGCCCGGTCGGCGCTGCGGCACTGGTGGGAGCAGCGCGCGGGCCGCGTGTACGAGCTGCCCGTCGAGCGCGCCCGCACGGTGCTGCGCGGCGCGGGGTCCGCGCTGGCCGCCGCGGTGGCGATCACGTTGGCCGTCTGCTTGCCGCCCGGCGCGGGGGACCGGTCGCACTCGCCGCCCCGCCCGGTGACCGCCGCCGCACCGCCGTCCGCCCGCCCGTCCTCCGCGCCGCCGCGCGTGCCGTCCGATCCCGTGGACGCCGGGCTGGAACCGCCGCGGACCCTCGGTCACCCAGCCGGGGGTACGCTCCAGGAATTGTCCGACGGCACGCGCGTCTGGCTGCCTCCGCAGTACGACTACCCCCGCTCCGCCGACCTGTACTTCCCCTTGGTGGTCGCCCACATCGACCCCGCCGACCCCGATCTGTTCGCCGGCTTCGCCGCCCAGGTGCTGCGGGGCGGCGCCGACCCCTTCGTGGTGGTGCTGCCGGCCCGCTGCGACTCCGGCCCGGGATCCGGCCCCGCGGCCCTCCCGGCCGAGGTCTCCCGGCTCTACCGCGTCCTGCCCGGCCGCCCCGCGCGGGCGCTGCTGGGCGTGGACGAGTCCGCGGCCTGCGTCGTACGGCAGCAGTTGGCCGACCCCGAGAGGTATGCGACGGCGATCGGCGTCTCGGGTGGTTACAGCCCGTTCGAGCGCCCCGAGCCGCCGCGGTACTCCTCCGCGGACCGGTACGCCGGGCGGGGCGTGCCGCGCCCGGCGCTGCTGCTCGCCGTACCCTCCGGAGAGGAGGACGCGCGGCGCTCCGCCCTCGCCCTGCGGGCGTGGCTGCGCGGCGCGCCCGCCGAGGTCCGGGTGCTGGACGGCATCGCCCCGCGGCGGAGGCTCTTCGCCCTTGTCGCCGGCTACGCGACCGAGAAGCTCGACGGCCCGGACCGTCCCTGACGGCACGGGTGGAATCACCCATATGAGGACTGTGGAGGACGGTTCGTCACCGGCCCTGCGGATACGCTCCAGATCACCATCACGAGGAACCGAGGCCCTGATGCTCACCCCGCGCCTGCTCCGCACCTCCGGCGCCGTCCTCGCCGTCGCCGGGCTGATGCTGTCCGCGTGCACGACGGGCGGCAGTACCCACAGCGCCGCCGCCTCGTCCCCGGCCGGTTCGCTGGGCGGGCCGCCGCCCTCGGGCGCGCCGGCGGATTCCTACGGGAACCTCCGGCCGTACTACGAGCAGCGCCTGTCCTGGCACGAGTGCAAGGACATGCCGGGCATGCAGTGCGCCACGATGCGGGTCCCGCTCGACTACCGCCACCCCTCCGCCGCCACCGACCTCAAGCTCGCGGTCACCCGGAAGAAGGCCGAGGACTCCGCCAAGCGGCTCGGCACCCTGCTGGTCAACCCGGGCGGCCCCGGCGGTTCCGCGATCGACTACCTGCAGTACGCGGCCTTCGGCTATCCGACCGCGGTCACCTCCCGCTTCGACATGGCGGCCATCGACCCGCGCGGCGTGGCCCGCAGCGAGCCCGTCGAGTGCCTCAGCGACCACCAGATGGACGCCTTCACGGCGACCGACGTCACCCCGGACGACGGCGCCGAGGTCAACGCCCTCGTCGCCGCCGACAAGAAGTTCGCCGGGGGCTGCGAGCAGCGCTCGGCCAAGCTGCTCGAGCACATCAGCACGGTGGACTCGGCCCGGGACATGGACGTCTTCCGCGCGCTGGTCGGCGACCGCAAGCTCAACTACGTCGGCAAGTCCTACGGCACCTTCCTGGGCGCGACCTACGCCGAGCTCTTCCCCGACAAGGCGGGCCGGCTGGTCCTCGACGGCGCCGTCGACCCGTCGATCTCCGCCCTCGACGCCAGCCGCGGCCAGGCCTCCGGCTTCGAGACCGCCTTCGACGCCTTCGCCGCGGACTGCATCACCCACCGCGACTGCCCGCTCGGCACCAAGAGCACCGCCGACGCCGGGCACCGGCTCGACACCTTCTTCAAGCAGCTGGACGCGAAGCCCCTGAACACCGGCAGCGACCGGAAGCTGACCGAGGCGCTCGGCACCACCGGCGTGATCGCCGCGATGTACGACGAGTCGATGTGGCCCACCCTGCGCACCGCCCTCACCAAGGCGAACAAGGCCGACGGAAGCGGTCTGCTGGCGCTCTCCGACACGTACTACGAGCGCGACGACCGCGGCCACTACGACAACCTGATGTACGCCAACGCCGCCGTGAACTGCCTCGACCTGCCCCCGGCCCTGTCCGGCCCGCAGGCCGCCGAGCAGTCCGTCTCGGCGTTCACCGCCGAGTCCCCGCACTTCGGCAAGAACCTCGCCTGGTCCAGCCTGATCTGCGCCTACTGGCCCGTTCCGCCGAGCGGCAAGCCCCACCGCATCGAGGCGACCGGCGCGGACCCCATCCTCGTCGTCGGCACCACCCGTGACCCCGCCACGCCGTACGCCTGGGCCAAGTCCCTCGCCGGCCAGCTCGACTCCGGCGTCCTGCTGACGTACGACGGCGACGGCCACACCGCGTACGCCCGCGGCAGCGACTGCATCGACACCGCCGTCAACCGCTACCTCCTCCAGGGCACGCCCCCGCAGGACGGCAAGACCTGCTGAACCCGCCGGGGCCCCCGGCCGGCCTTCGATCCGACGCCGGTCCGAGCGCGGCTCGACCCTGGTCAGGGGCCCCTCGATAACTGTGTAGACTTGTGCCCGCTGCCGATGCGAAGCTGTCTCGGCAGCCTGCCGCCTTAGCTCAGTCGGCCAGAGCGACGCACTCGTAATGCGTAGGTCAAGGGTTCGATTCCCTTAGGCGGCTCCGACAAGGCCAGGTCAGAATTTCTGACCTGGCCTTTCGTGTTGCCCGGGGCGCGTCATGCGGCCCCGAAGGCGCGAGCGGGCTTGCGAGCGAGGCGTGGGCGCCTGCTCCTGACCGGGTCCGGATCCGGGTTCTCGCCGGTCTCCTGCCACTTGGCGACCCGTTCGCCGGTCCATACGAGGGCTTTCGACCTGCGGACCGGATCGATCTCGACGTGGGCCGCGGGATGGAACGTGATGATGTGCCGGCCGACCGCGTTGCTGAGGGCCGCCCGCAGAGTGGCCTTGATGTGCTGACGCGTGCGGGCTGGCAGCGGCAGTCTCTCCCGGCTGATTCCATCATTGCCGTGCGGTGAGCTGTGTCACCTGAGGCCGGTGTTTCTGCTGGTCCGCGATGTGGTTACAGTGTCGCCGCCACCTGTGCGGGGGAGTGACACGGAGTGTTTCCCACCGGGGGATCGCTGTGGTGGCCTTTCATCCTTCTGTGGGGGCAGTGTGAACACCTCTCTGCGCCGCGGTCTCGCGGTGCTCGCATCGGCGTCTGCTCTGGCGGCGGGCGTCCTGGCGCTGACGGCGCCTGGCGCGTCCGGTGCCGACCCGGTCGGGTGGCCGGCCACGGACGGCAAACTGGCTTGGGGTTTCGGCACCGACTACGTGTCGGTCGGGTCCAACTCGTCATTCCTGTTCACCGATGGCAAGCAGCCGTCGTGGTCACCGGACGGCAGCCGTATCGCATACGTACAGGTCAGCAGCGGCCGGATCATGACCCGCCGCTACACCGGCAATGCCTCGGTCAAGCTCCGCGAGGCGTCCGGGATCGGGGCGGCCAGCAACCCGACGTACTGGTACCACGGTGACAGCCTCGTCTACTCGGCCAGTGGGCGGTTGCGCATCGCGCCCTCCGACGGCTCCCTCGTCGGCCGGGCGCTGTTCTCCACCGCCGAGGACGGCTGTGACGGGCAGCCCAGCGGGGCCGTCAACGGCCTGCTGGCGTTCACCCGCACCGGCGACACCTGCGCTGCGGCCGGTACCCCGGCGGTCTGGCTCTACAACGGTGAGACCGGCGTCTTCAAGCGTCTGGCGACCAGTGCCGAGCACCCGGCGATCTCCCCGGACGCCACCAAGGTCGCCTTTGTGCGGTCGGTGAGCGGTGTCAAGCAGTTGTTCACGATTGGCGTGGACGGCGCCGGGCTGACGCAGGTGTCCCACGGCACCGAGCCGGTGACCACTCCGTCCTGGTCCGGCTCGGGCACCAAGATCGCCTACAACACCACCGTCGCCGGCACCCTGTACACCCGGGTGTTGGACCTGGCCACCGCGCAGGTCACCACCCCCGCCTACAGCAACAAAACCCGGGACGCGGCCTGGCAGCCGCTGCGCAGGAACGGCACCGCTCGCGTGTGGGGTGCCGACTCTGCCGGCACCAACATCGCCGGTTCCAAGTGGACCTGGAACACTGTCGGCCAACACATCCCCGGCCTCTTCGACGCCAAGTCGGCCGTACTCATCAACGCGGCCAGCCCGTCCTACGCCCTCACCGCGGCCGCGCTCGGGGGCAAGAAATGGGGCCCGGTCCTGACCACACCGGCCGGTTCGCTGTCCACGGCGACGCAGACCGAGTTGAAACGGATGCTCAAGCCCGGCTCGACGGTCTACCTGGTCGGCAACACCGAGGTCCTCAGCAGCAGCGTCGCCTCCAAGGTGACCTCCCTCGGCTACACCGCCAAGCGCCTGTCCGGTACCTCGCGCTACTCGACCTCCGTCGCCGTCGCCAAGTCGATCACCAGCGCCCCGGAGTACGTGTTCCTCGCCACCGGCAACGACTACCACTCCGCGCTCGCCGCGTCCTCCGCCGCCGGCGCCCTCGGCACCAGCGGCAAGGCAGTCGTCGTCCTCAACGACGGTAACAAGCTCACCTCGTCGGTCAAGTCGTACCTCAACAGCCTCGACCCCGACGAGACCATGATGATCCCCGTCGGTGACTCCGCTGCCTACGCCCTGACCCACACCTCGTTCTCGAACTGGCCCAGCAGCTGGCACTACTACCCGGTCAAGGGCGAGGGTCACGACGGTACGGCGAGGGCACTGGCCAAGTTCTGGTGGCGCGCCCCGAACTTTGCGGCACTGGCGAACATCGACAGCTGGCGCGGCGGCGTGACCGCGTCCTCCGCGATGGCCACCTTCGGCCCGCTGCTGTGGACCACCGACGACGAACTGTCCTACTGGTCTCAGTACTACCTGATCGAGCAGGCTGCCGGCGTCAACACAGTCGTCGCCTTCGGCGGCACCACCTCGGTGTCCGCCGCCGCACTGGAGACAGCGGGCTCCGCGATCAGCGCAAGCCGCAGCCTGATCGACTACCGGCCCTACCAGAACGGTGAAATCTCCAGTGTGTCCAGGCTTTCGGCCGGACCCCGTTCTCTCACCACCCCTATGGGCGGCAACGGGAAGAGCACCAGCGCCCCCGAGCCCGACCTGGGGTCGCTGAGGACGGCCAACACGAGGTAACGGTCATCCACGCGTCTGGTGATCGCAACCACCGGCTGCCGCACCGGAACCCCGGCGCGGCAGCCGGTGGTGATGAGGCGCGGGAGGCAGGCTTACAGCAGTGGCGGGAGGGCCCAGGTCACCACGGTGACCTGGGCCCTTCGGCCTGTCGCACACAGCGACGGCGGCGGGCGCACGCGTTCCGCGTGGGCGGGTCGCATCTCCGGTCCCGGTGCCCGGCCGCGAGCGTCGCCCAGCCGGCGGTGCGGCGGGGGGCCATGCCGCACCCGCGTTCCGGCTCCGCCGCACCCCGGGCCGGTACGGGCGGCGCCCGGAAGTCAGCTGGAGAGGTGGACGGTCAGCCTGGCATGCGAAACGTCGATGTTGACGCCGTCCATGTAGCCGCGGGCGTCGCGGTAGGCGCCGGTACCGCCGGTGATCGCGAGCGTGAACCTGGTGGGGAAGCTGACGATGAAAGGCGCGAAGCCCTGCAGGGTGATGTCGCCCTTGGCCAGCCGGAGGGTGGACTCGCACTGCCGCAGACGCTTCTCGAGGCTGACGACGGTGCAGACGAAGCCGCCGGTGCCCACCCTGCGGCCGTACTGGGAGAAGTCCGAGAAGCCGATGGCCTGGTCGCCGAGGCTCAATCCCGTCGAACCCACGTCGACGGTGGAGAATTCCTTCACGGAGTCGTCCAGTTTGATGACCCTCTCGCCGGCACCGTGCGGGCCGGGGTCCCGGTCCGGGGAGGCGGCCTGCGCGAGCGGTCCGTATGCGAGGATCCCGGCGAGTGCGGTCGCCGCGACCGGCGCCATTGCCTTGAAACGACGCATTGTGCGTCTCCTTCGAGCTTGGTGGAGTGACAAGCGGCAATTAATCCGACTTATCGCTCCATTCATGGCTCAATCGGGAGACCGATTCATCAGGCGCGCATCGGTTGTGCGGAAAGACGACCCGATCGGACGCCGGGGCCGATCCGCGGCAACGGATCGCGGCATCCCGCGTGGGGGACCGCACATCGTTCGGTCTGCCTCCCGATCGCGGAGGCTATGTGGATATGCCGATGACCAGCGGGAACGTGACCGAAGCCGAGCCCTCGGCGTCTCTGGTGGGGGGTGCTCCGTGCCGCCGCGCTGTAATCGCCGGCGCGTGGCCGGACATTACCCGGTGACAGCTGGTTCCGGGGAGGAAGGGCGCGCATGCCGGCACGTGAGGATCCGCAACGGCACGAGATATTGGAAGAGTGGTACAGGGCTCACGCCGACCGGGTGATGGGCTATCTGCTGCACCGCACGGATCGTGAGACCGCGCAGGACATCCTGTCGGAGACGTTCCTGCTGGCGTGGCGCAAGCAGCGGTCCGTACCGGACGACGCGTTGCCCTGGCTGCTGGCGGCGGCTCGCCGCCTGCTCGCCAACCGGGTGCGCTCCGATCTGCGACGGCAGGCGCTCGCGCAGCGGATGGCCGCCGTGATGGAACGTGCTCCGCACGAGGTGTTCGAGGACCGCATAGGGGACCGCGAGCGCGTGTTCCGGGTGCTGATGTCCCTGTCGGAGGGCGATCGCGAAGTCCTGTTGCTCACCGGGTGGTACGACCTGAGCGCGCAGCAGGCGGCCGGGGCGCTGGGGTGCAGCAGGGCGGCCTACGCGCTGCGCCTCCACCGGGCCCGCAAGCGGTTCCGCGCGGCGCTGGAGCAGCGGGCCGCGTCCTTCCCCACACATGATTCGGAGGTACACGCATGACGAACGACCCTGTTCTGGACGCTGTCCGGGACCTGCGCCCGCAGGGCGCCGAGGGCTGGAGCGATTCCGTCGACGGGCGGGAGACGCTGCGGAACGTGCTGGGCCGGGCGGCGCCCCGGAGCACGGGGCGGCGCTCGTTGCGGGTCGTCGTGGCCGGCGGCGCGGTCGTCGCCGCGCTGGCGGGAGGCGGGGTCGTGGCGGTCGCCGGGGGCCTGCCGTTCGGGAAGGACTCGGGGGCGCAGGTGATGTGCGCCCGCACGCTCGCCCGCGGCGCGGACCTCTCCGGGCTGCCGTCCGAGGCGATCAAGGAATTCGACCCGCGGGACCCCGGCAAGGCCTGTGCGCAGCGCTGGGAGGAGATGTGGGGCCCGGCCGAGCCCGTCCCCTCGTCCTTCGCGGCCTGCTACTACCCCGGCGCCGCCGGCAAGGTCGTCTGGCCCGCCGAGGGTCTCGGGCAGGACGAGGCCTGCGCCCGCATCGGGGCCCGGCCCATTCCCGTCGGGTAGTCCGGGCCACGCCGGTTCCCCCGCGATCGGCGGCGCGCAGCCGATCGCGGTCCGGAGCGCGGTTTCCCGGGGTCCTTACCAAAAGGGCGCGGGTCGCAGGGGCGACCCGGTGACATTCGGCGTACGCGGTTGCTCCAGGTGACACCTTGCTTTCTTCCGTCCGTACTCGTTGACACGGCGACGGCCGGGCGCGGCGCAGCTGCGGGCGCGTCCGGGACATCAGACGAGAGAAGGCGCGCATGAACGTCAGTGCTCACATCGAGGCCGTCTACGCGGACGTCCGCCGGCGCAATGCCGGGGAGACGGAGTTCCACCAGGCGGTTGGGGAGGTGCTGCACTCGCTGGCGCCGGCGTTGGAGGCGCACCCGGAGTACGCGGAGGCGAGGATCGCGGAGCGCCTGTGCGAGCCGGAACGGCAGGTGATCTTCCGTGTGCCGTGGGTGGACGATCAGGGACGCGTGCGGGTCAACCGGGGGTTCCGGGTGGAGTTCAGCAGTGTGCTCGGCCCGTACAAGGGGGGCCTGCGCTTCCACCCGAGCGTCGACCTCGGGATCGTGAAGTTCCTCGGCTTCGAGCAGATCTTCAAGAACGCGCTGACCGGGCTGGCGATCGGCGGCGGCAAGGGCGGCTCCGACTTCGACCCCAAGGGCCGCTCGGAGGGCGAGATCATGCGCTTCTGCCAGTCGTTCATGACCGAACTCCACCGCCACCTGGGCGAGCACACCGATGTGCCGGCCGGGGACATCGGCGTGGGCGGCCGGGAGATCGGCTACCTCTTCGGGCAGTACAAGCGGATCACCAACCGCTTCGAGGCGGGCGTCCTGACCGGGAAGGGCATCGCGTGGGGCGGTTCGCACGCGCGGACCGAGGCCACGGGGTACGGGGCGGTGTACTTCGCCGCCGAGATGCTGGCCACGCGCGGGCAGGGCTTCGAGGGGCGCAGGGCGGTGGTCTCCGGATCCGGGAACGTCGCCGTGTACGCGATCGAGAAGGTGCGCGCACTGGGCGGTTCGGTGGTGGCCTGCTCGGACTCGGGCGGCTACGTGGTCGACGAGGACGGCATCGACCTCGAGCTGCTGAAGGAGGTCAAGGAGGTGCGCAGGGCCCGGCTGTCGGCGTACGCGGAGGCCAAGCCGACGGCGCGGTACTCCGAGCGCGGCTCGGTCTTCGACGTGCCGTGCGACATCGCGCTGCCGTGCGCCACGCAGAACGAACTGGACGGGCAGGACGCCGGGGCGCTGGTGAAGAACGGCGTGCTGGCGGTCGCCGAGGGCGCGAACATGCCGTGCACCCCGGAGGCGATCGAGGTCTTCCGGGAGGCGGGTGTCCTCTTCGGCCCGGGCAAGGCCGCGAACGCGGGCGGTGTGGCGACCTCCGCGCTGGAGATGCAGCAGAACGCCTCCCGCGAGGTGTGGACCTTCGAGGAGACCGAGGCCCGGCTCGCGCAGGTGATGCGCGACGTCCACACCCGCTGCCGCGCCACCGCAGCGGCGTACGGAGGCACCCCGGACGACTACGTCCTCGGCGCCAACATCACCGGCTTCCTGCGCGTGGCGGAGGCGATGGCGGCGCAAGGCGTCGTCTAGGCGGAACGACCCCGGGGCCCGGGGCGCCGTGCCCTCCCGTGCCGCACGGCACGGGAGGGCACGGGCGTTCCCGGACGGGGGTCAGGAGGCGCCGCCGCCCATGACGCGGGCGAAGGCGGCCGGTTCGGCGTCAAAGCCGCGGACGCCGGGACGGAACCGCCACTCGCCGGCCTCGCCGCGGCGGAACTCGCCGACGGTGGCCGCCGTGGCGGCGGCGACCTCGCCGAGGTCGGAGGCGGCGAGGTCGGTGTGGCTCGCGACGACGCGGACGCCGGTGCCCGCGACGTCGCCGAAGGTCAGGCGGCCGCCGTGCTGCTGCACGACTATGCCGACGACGACCCGGCCGTAGGAGGGGGCGAGCCGGTCGAGTTCGAGGGTCATCACCTCGTCGAATCCCAGCCCCTTGCCGGTCTTGCTGTCACGGTCGAGGGTGATGGTGCCGTCCGGGGAGCGGCTGTCGAAGTGGACGAGGTACGCCGGGGTGCCGTGCGGGTCGGCGGCGGCGTACGTCGCGGCGACGATGTCGAGGTCGCTGGCCGGCGCGCCGATCGGGCTGGGGTCCCACTTGAGCTGGACCTGGACTTTGCCCAGGCCCTTGGTGACGTTGTTCACTCTGGCTCTCCTTGCTTCACGGGGTCGGGTTCAGCGGCGGCCGGTGACGCGGACCGGGGTGACGCGGACCGTGACGCGCTCGCCGGCGTCGCGGGACGCGGGGTGGAAGGCGGCGTAACGCAGGCCGGTGTACTTCCGCGGCGGCTCGCCGAGCAGCCGGTGGCCGGTGTCCGCGGTGACGATCGCGTCGCCGCGGATCTCGGCGCAGGCGTACGGGCTCTCGGGCGGGTCGACCATGACGGGCACGCGCGGGTCGCGGCGGAGGTTCCTGCCCCGCAGGTGGTTCTTCGGACCGTCCGAGAGTACGGCTGGCACAGGTAACGCCCTTTCGTATGCCATCAGTTGGGGGCGGTCGTGCTCCGCGCGCCCGCCCGAGGCGGCAACGAACGAGGGTGACCCCGGATTCCTGGCAACCGACCCCCCGTCCCAGATGGTTCATCGGGTGTGAGGTCGGGAGCACGGACAGGAACGCGATGGCGAGGACACCACGGTGAGGGATGCGGAGACGGACTTCGAGAAGTTCGTCGCCGCGCGCGGGCCGCGGTTGCTGCGGGTCGCCTGGCTGCTGACCGGGGACGCGCACCTGGCGGAGGACCTCCTGCAGACGGTCCTGGCCAAGGTGTGGCCGAAGTGGCGGGGCATAGCCGGGGAGAACCCGGAGGCCTACGTCCGCAGGGCGCTGGTGAACACGGCCTCGTCGTGGTGGCAGCGCCGCTGGCGGGGCGAGGTGCCGCACGGCGAGGTGCCGGACGCGGCCCCGGCGGCCGGGGCGGACCCGTTCGCCTCGGTCGACCTGGAGCAGTCCCTCGCGGTCCTGATACGCCGCCTTCCCGCGCGGCAGCGGGCGGTCGTGGTGCTGCGCTACTTCGAGGACCTGAGCGTCGACGAGACCGCCGAGGTGCTCGGCTGCAGGCCGGGCACGGTCAAGAGCCAGGCGGCCAAGGCGCTGGCGGTGCTGCGGGGGCAGATCGCGGCGGTGCCGAGCCTGGCGAGAGGGGGTGAGCGGTGTGAACACGGGACCTGAGCCGGAGGAGGAGTGGGAGCTCAGCGTGCTGCTGGAGCGCGTCGTGCCGCAGCCGCCGGCGCCGGGGGACCGGATGGCCCGGATCAGGCGGCGGGTGCGGCGGCGCAGGCGGCGCCGCGTGGCCGCCGCCGCGGCGGCGGCCACGATCGGCGGCGTGACGGCGATGGTGGTGGCCGCCGCGCTGTTGCGGCCGGAGGGCGCCGTGACGCCCCGGGGGCAGCGCGTCGATCCCGCGGCGTCGCCGTCCCGCTCGGTGCCGGCCCCGGGACCGTCCCTCCCGGAACCGACCCGGAGTCCGGGGTCCGGGCTCGCGATCGTCCGGCTGGACGGTCTGTACGGGCTGACCCTGCGGGTGCCCGACGGCTGGCGGTCCTTCGAGACCGCCGACCCGGATTCGCTGGTGGTCGGTTTCGTCGGCTCGGGGCCGTTCCGCAAGCGCGGCGACTGCCCGAAGGAGGAGCGGGGCAGCTACTCGGTCTGCGCGCCGGTGGGCTCGATCGCCGAGGGCGAGGTGCTGATCTCGTTCCGGCAGGTGGAGGGGGTCGGTGCCGAGAACGGCGACGGGAGGTTCCTGGTGAAGGGCGTGCTGCCCGCGCGCGCGGGCTGTCGCGTACTCGGCGGTGACAGGGAGCTGACGGCCTGGAGGGCGAACCCCGATCCCGAGTCGGTCGTCGGGCTGACGGTCAGCGCCTGCTTCCACCGTCCGACGTCGGCCGTCGTCGACGCGGTCATGGCGAGCCTGGAGTCGGCGCGCCTGGAGTCCGCGAGCCTGGGCTCGCCGTCACTCGTCGTGCCGCGCGGGTCCCGCGCTCCGGGCTGAACCGACGGTCCCGGACCGGCCCGTCGGCGAAGTTCTTCACTCCGCCCCCTCCTCCCTGTTCTTTCCGAATGACACGAAAGGCATGTCCATGCCCGCATTCCGCCGCCGTGGCGGTGTTCTGTCCGGCATATCGGTCGCGGTGGCCACCGCCGGTGTGCTGGCCGGTTGCGCTCCCGCGGCGACCGTGGCCGGGGCGCCGCGAGCCGCGGCCGCCGCGCCGTCGCTCGCCGCGCCGGCAGCCGCGGCACCGTCCCCCGAGGCCACGCCCGAACCCGCCGTCCCGACGCTTCCGGACGAGGTGCCCGGGCTCGGTCGGCGCACGCTCGCGGCCATCCCGGACGACGCGCGCCAGGTCGTCGTGGTGACCGGGGACGGCAGGAACTCGTCCCGGTCGCGGGTCGTGGTGCACGAGAGAACGCCCGAAGGCTGGCGTGGCGGCGCGAGCTGGCCCGCGCGCAACGCGCAGCGCGGCTGGACGCGTGACCACCACGGCGGCGACAGGCGCTCGCCGATCGGCGTGTTCGGCCTCACCGACGCCGGGGGCCTGAAGGCGGACCCGGGCACCCGGCTTCCGTACGACCGCTCCGGCGGATTCCGGATCGTGGGCACCGGCCTCGAAGGGGAGCCGCTGGAGGGCTCGTTCGACTACGTCGTGGCCATCGACTACAACCGCAAGCCCGGCACCTCGCCGCTGGACTGGACCCGCCCCATGGGCGCGGCCAAGGGCGGCGGCATCTGGTTCCACGTCGACCACGGCGGGCCCACGCACGGCTGCGTCGGTCTGTCCAAGGCCCACATGCGGCAGTTGCTGCGGACCCTGGATCCGGATCTGCACCCGGTCGTCGTGATGGGCGACGCGGCCTCGCTCAGCCGCTGAGTCGCGCCGCCCGCGCGGCCTCGTCCGCTCCGACGGCGCCCGGCCGGGAGCCGCCGAACTCCCAGTGGGTGGCTCCGAGTCCGCCCGCGGCCAGGGCGGCGTCGATCCGGCGGCGGACCTCGGCCTCGTCGTCGGGCGCGGACGCGAACAGCACGCGCAGCCGCAGTTCGCCACCGTCCCCGGGAGCGGCGGCGGTGTGGTGGGGTGCGAGGGGGCAGGGCGGTTCGTGCTCCCAGTGGCCGCACAGGGCGGCGGTGATCGCGGCGCCCGGTGCGCGCTCGTCGCCTCCGGGGGCGAGCGTGACGACCGCGTCGTGGGCGAAGGCTCGGCGCACGTCTCCAGTATGGGCGCCCGGCCGCCGCACTCGTCGCGCGGACGCATCGCCTTGTGCCGGACGCGCCGCCGCAACGCGGAGAGCGGCGGCTCCGGGGCGGCACGCGGGCAGCGCCTCGGGGCCGTGGCCGTCGTAGCGGTACGTCGCCTACCTGGTGCCGCTCCCGGTGGCGGTGCCGCCGGTCGTCGTCGGCTGCCGCCGAGCACGCCGCCCGACGCGGCCGGGAACGCGTACGAGATGCCGAACCCGCCCGTGCAGCGGGTGCCACGCGCGTGCGCCGTGGGGAGAGCCCGCACTCCGTGCCGCCCCCGCGGGCTGCCGGCCGGTGGCGGGCGCCGCCGGTGCCGGGGCGCGGATGCCCCGCGGCACCGGTGATCCGGGTGGTTGCGACCGCCCTGACCTCGTGCCCGCCGGCGGGAGGTGGCCCGGACCGCACCCGGCGACCGTAACGGCCGCGGGGCCGGGGCCCGGCGGACGTGCGGTGTCCGCACGAGGATGTGGCAGGGCCGCGACACGCAGGCCGAGACGGGACCGGGACGCGGTGCTACAGTGCGGACAGCACGGCTGTGCGCCGCTCTTCGGCGCCGGTGCCTTTCCGCGTGACCGCCTCGCCGCGGTCCGCTCCCGCAGTCCGCTGCGGTGTTCCCGTTCGCCCTCGCCCCGCGTCGGCGACTCCCCGAGGCTTCGCCTCTTCTGCCGCGTGACCCGGCGGCCGGCCGATCCGCCGCCGCGCGCGCCTTTCCCCGAGGACCGCGTATGTCCACTGCTCCCACCCCTTCCGCTTCCGCTTCCGCTTCCACCCCCGCGCCCACCCCCGCGTCCACCCCCGCATCCACCCCCGCTTCCTCCGGTCAACGGCTCGTCGCCGTCGCCGGCGTCCTCGACACCACCGAGGGTGGACGCGGCTTCCTGCGCACCGCCGGCTACGCCGAGGGCCCCCACGATGTCCTGGTGCCCCCGGAGGTGATCAGGCGTCACGGGCTGCGCAGGGGCGACGCCGTCGAAGGCGTGGCCACCGCCGGCCGGTCCCGCGCCCTCGTCCGCGCCGAACACGTCGGCGGGCTGCCCGCCGATCTCGCCCGCGGGCGGCGGCGCTTCGCGGAGCTGACCCCGCTCCACCCGCGCGAGCGGCTGCGCCTGGAGTCTCCCAAGGGCGGTCTGGCGACCCGGGTCGTCGACCTGCTCGCGCCGGTCGGCAAGGGGCAGCGCGGGCTGATCGTGGCGCCGCCGAAGGCCGGCAAGACCATGCTGCTGCGCAACCTGGCCGACGCCTTCGCGGACAACCATCCCGAGTGCCACCTGATGGTGGTGCTCCTCGACGAACGGCCGGAGGAGGTCACCGAGATGAAGCGGGCGGTGCGCGGCGAGGTCGTCGCCTCCACCTTCGACCGCACGCCGAAGCAGCACATCGCCGTCGCCGAGCTGGCGGTGGAGCGGGCCAAGCGGCTCGTCGAGACCGGCCGGGACGTCGTCGTGCTGCTGGACTCCCTCACCCGGCTGTGCCGGGCGCACAACAACGCGGCGTCCTCGGGCGGCCGGACGCTGTCCGGCGGCGTCGACGCGGCGGCGCTGCTCGGCCCGAAGCGGGTGTTCGGCTCGGCCCGGCTCGCGGAGGAGGGCGGTTCGCTGACGATCCTGGCCACCGCGCTGGTCGACACCGGATCCCGGGCCGACGACTACTTCTTCGAGGAGCTGAAGAGCACCGGCAACATGGAGCTGCGCCTGGACCGGGCGCTCGCCGACCGCCGGGTCTTCCCGGCCGTGGACGTGGCCCCGTCGGGCACCCGGCGCGAGGAACTGCTGCTCGGCCCGGCCGAACTGGCCGCCTCCCGCGGACTGCGCCGGGCGCTGCGCGGTGCCGGGAGCTTCGAGACGCTGCTGGAGCGGATGCGGGCGACCCCGGACAACGCCGCCTTCCTGCGGCAGATCCGGGGCACGGTGCCTGCGGCGTGACGGCCCGGCACCCGTTCGCCACGCCCGCCCCGCCCCGCCCCGCATCATGGTTCGGTGACCACACCGCAGCGCGTGGGGCCCCGGGAATCCGGCGGGAGGGACCGGCGGCCCGGTTTCGTCTGGTACGCCGCGTACGGCTCCAACACCCATCTCGTGCGCCTCAACAGCTATCTCGCCGGCGGGGTGCCGCCCGGCGGCGGCCGGGAGTATCCGGGCTGCCGGGACGCGCGGCCGCCGCTGCGGTCGGTGCCCCTGGAACTGCCGGGGCGGATGTACTTCGCCACGCGGTCGCCCGTCTGGTCGGGCGGCCGGGCCTTCTACGACGCCGAAGCGCCGGGCGGCGGGGTGCGCGCCCTCGCCCATCTGGTGACGGTCGGCCAGTTCTCTGACATCGCCGCCCAGGAGATGTACCGGCAGCCGGGGACGGACCTCGACCTGGCCGAGGTGCTCCGGCACGGCCGGGCGCGGCTCGGCGACGGGAGGTACGAGACGCTGCTGTACCCCGGAGACGTCGACGGCCACCCCGTGCTCACCTTCACCGCGCCCTGGGACGCCGCGGGCACCGAGCACGTCAGGCCCTCCGGGGCCTATCTCCGGCACATCGCCGAGGGGCTGGCCGCTTCGGGCGCCTGGGATCTGCCCGGCATCGTGGCCTACCTCGCCGAGTGCGCCGACGGGGAGTGGGAGGCACGGGAGATCGCGGCGCTGCTCGGACCGTGACCGCGGTCGCCGATGGATTACGGCGCCGCCGCCGGTCCTAGGTCGTGTCGTCACATGCCCGCCTGCCCCGCGGTGCCTGGCACGGCGCCTCGCTGCGTTGTCGAATCGTCCGAGTAGCCCACTACGAGGACGACTCTCCGCCTTGCGATGCACCGCACCAGACGCCGCTGGGCCCGCCCTTCGGGCGGTGGGGGCACCTCCCGGCGGTAGCTGGGGGAGCTCATTTGACGACACGACCTAGGGATGTACGCGCCACGCATCCCCGGACCCGCACCAGGAGGTCGCCCATGGCCAGGCCCGCGCCGCCCCCGTCCGCGCCCCGGCCGGACGGAGGGCCCGCCGTACTCGTCCTGACCGGGAGGCTCGACCGCGCCGGGATCCCCCCGCTGGTCGAGCGGTTGCGCGCGCTGCTGCGCGAGCGGGGTGGCGGCACGGTGCTGTGCGACGTGGGCGGACTCGAGGGCGCCCCGGACGCCGTGCTGATCGACGCGCTCGCGCGGCTCCAGCTCACCGCCCGGCGCCACGGTGGCCGGATCCGGCTGTGCGGCGCCGGGAGCGCGCTGCGCGGACTGCTCGCGCTCACCGGGCTGGGCGAGCTACCCGGCCTCGGGTTCGAGGCGGGCGGGGAGGCCGAACAGCGGGAAGAGCCGTTCGGTGTCGAGGAAGGAGTTGAGCCCGGTGATCCGGCCGTCTGATATCTCGATGACCTGCAGCGCCCACGGCTCGTGCCCCCCGTCGGGGCCGGGCCGGTACTGCCCGAAGCCCGGAGTGCCGTTGGCCGTGACCGGGACGAGCCGCGAACCGCGGCAGCCTGAGCCGATCCCGAGCATCCAGCCCCGGATGTCGGCGTGCCCGCGCAGCCACAGGCCGAAGGGCGGCATCGACAGCGTGGCGTCCTCGTGGAGCAGCGAGGTGAGGGCGTCGAGGTCGTAGGACTCGAAGGCGGCGACATAGCGGCCGAGCAGGGCGCGCTGTTCTTCGTCGAGCGGACGGGCCGGGTCGGTGGCGGCGGGGCCGACGGCGGCGAGGGCGGCGCGGGCCCGCTGCAGCGCGCTGTTGACCGAGGCGACGGTGGTGTCGAGCAGCTCGGCGACCTCGGCGGCCTTCCAGGCCAGTACCTCGCGCAGGATGAGCACCGCCCGCTGGCGCGGGGCGAGGTGCTGCAGGGCGGCGACGAAGGCGAGGCGCACGCTCTCGCGCCGGTCGGCGAGGTCGGCGGGGTCGCCCGTCTCGGGCAGGACGCGGCCGTCGGGGGCGGGGGAGATCCAGGTGCTCTCCGGCAGCGTGCCGGGCAGCGGGCCGTCGGCCGTGCCGGGCGAGGCCAGGTCCATGGGGCGGGCGCGGCGGCCGGTGCCGCCCAGGATGTCCAGGCAGGCGTTGGTGGCGATGCGGTACAGCCAGGAGCGGAGGCTGGAGCGGCCCTCGAAGCGGTCGTACGCCCGCCAGGCCCGCACCATCGTCTCCTGGACGGCGTCCTCTGCCTCGAACGCCGAGCCCAGCATCCGGTAGCAGTAGCCGGTCAGTTCGGTGCGATACCGCTCCAGCTCCTGTGCCACATCCGGGGGTGCAGCGAGATTGCTCATGGTTCTCCTCCGCCTTCCGATGAGTTCCGGAGCGCCCACGGGTCTACTTCAGCACAGAGCACTGACAGAACCCCGGAACGGAACGAGGCGGACCATGCCGACCCAGATCTTCGTCAACCTCCCCGTGCAGGACCTGCCCAGGTCGAAGGCCTTCTTCGGCGGCCTCGGCTTCTCCTTCGACGCCCGCTTCACCGACGACAACGCCGCGTGCCTGGTGATCGGCGAGGGCATCTTCGCGATGCTGCTCGTCGAGCCCTTCTTCCGGCAGTTCACGAAGAAGGAGGTCGCGGACGCCACGAAGACCACCGAGTCCATCCTCTGCCTGGGCGTCGAGTCGCGGGAGCGGGTGGACGAACTGGTCGACACGGCGCTGTCCACGGGGGGTTCGCCCTCGAACGAGCCCATGGAGCAGGGCCCGATGTACGGCCGCAGCTTCCAGGACCCGGACGGCCATCTGTGGGAGGTCGCGTACATGGATCCGGCGGCGCTCCAGGGCTGACCGCCGGGCCCGGGCGGGGCGGGTGCTCAGCGCGGGGGGACGCCCGGAAGCTCCTGTTCCGCCCAGATCAATTTGCCGTCCGCGGTGTAGCGGGTGCCCCATCTGCGGGTGAGCTGGGCGACGAGGAAGAGTCCGCGCCCGCCTTCGTCGGTCGTCCTCGCGTGCCGCAGCCGCGGCACCGTGTTGCTGCCGTCGTAGACCTCGCAGATGAAGACCGACTGCCGGATCAGCCGCAGCCGGATGGGGCCGGAGGCGTGCCGGATCGCGTTGGTGACCAGCTCGCTGACGACCAGTTCGGTGGTCGTCCGCAGTTCCTCCAGCCCCCACTCGGCGAGCTGGCGCCCGGCCAGCGCGCGGGCCTCGCTCACGACCGCCGGGTCGACGGGCAGGTCCCAGGAGACGAACCGGTCCGGGGTGAGCGCGCACGTACGGGCGAGGAGCAGGGCGACGTCGTCGGCGGGCGGGCCGGGCAGCAGGGTGTCCAGTACGGCCGTGCACAGGTCCTGCAGGGGCAGCCCCGGGCGGGCCAGGGCGTGCGCGAGCCGGTCCAGGCCGACGTCGACGTCCTCGCCGAAGGTCTCGATGAGCCCGTCCGTGTACAGGGCGACGACGCTGCCCTCGGCCAGTTCGAGTTCGGCGGACTCGAAGGGCATGGCGCCCAGGCCGAGCGGCGGGCCGGCGGGCAGCTCGGCGAAGGTGACCCGGCCGGAGGGGTCGACGAGCGCCGGCGGCGGGTGCCCGGCCCGGGCCATCGTCAGCCGGCGGGTCACCGGGTCGTAGACGGCGTAGAGGCAGGTGGCGCCGGTGACGGTCGTGGCGACGGACTCGTCGGCGCTCTCCTCCTCGGTGAGCCGGATGACGAGGTCGTCCAGGTGCGCCAGCAGTTCGTCGGGCGGCAGGTCCATGTCGGCGAGGGTGTGGACGGCCGTGCGCAGCCGCCCCATGGTCGCCGCCGCGGTGAGTCCGTGCCCGACGACGTCCCCGACCACCAGTGCGATGCGCGCCCCGGACAGCGGGATGACGTCGAACCAGTCGCCGCCCACGCCGTCCCGGATGTCGGTCGGCAGGTAGCGCGAGGCGACCTCCAGTGCCGTGCCGCCGGTCAGGGCGTGCGGCAGCAGGCTGCGCTGCAGGGTCAGCGCCGCCTCGTGCTCGCGGGTCCAGCGCCGGGCGTTGTCCAGGCACACCGCGGCGCGGGCCGCCAGCTCCTCGGCGAGCAGCAGGTCGTCCCGCTCGAAGGAGCCGGGCCTGCGGTGCCGGAGGAAGGTCACCACGCCGAGAACGGTGCCACGGGCCAGCAGCGGGACCCACATCACCGACCGCATCGCGAACTCGCGGATCTTGGCCGCGCGGGCCGGGTCGTCGGTGAGCCAGGACGCCCGGTCGATGGCGATGTCGGGCTCCAGCTCGGACCGGCCGGAGATCATGCAGCGGACGTGCGGGGAGGTGTCGCCGGCGTTGATCCGCTCGCCGAGCGCGACGATGGACTCGGGGGTGCCCCGGTGCACCGAGCGCATCCCGGAGCGGCGCAGCGGGACCCCGCGCAGCGCCTCGCCGGTCGGCGGCTCGTCGCCGCGCAGCACCGGTTCCAGCAGGTCGACGGTGACGAAGTCGGCGAGCCGGGGGACCGCGACGTCGGCGAGTTCCTGGGCGGTGCGGGTGATGTCCAGGGTGCTGCCGACGCAGGCCCCGGCCTCGTTGAGCAGCGCGAGGCGGGCGCGCGCCCGCCACCGGTCGGTGACGTCCATGCCCATGTAGCAGACGCCCATCACCCGGCCCTCGGGGTCGTCCAGGCGGTAGAAGGACGTGGAGAAGGACCGCTCGCGGTACGGGGCGGCCAGGGTCCAGCCCTGGTACTCGTGGTCGATCACGGGCTCACCGGTGAGCAGCACCTGGCGCATGATGTCCTCCAGCGCCCCGGTGTCCAGACCGGGCAGGGAATCCGCCATGCGCATGCCGATGCGGCGCTCGCGCGGTACGCCGCCGAAGCGTTCCAGGGTGTCGTTGAGCCACACGTAGCGCAGGTCCGGGGTCAGGACGGCCATGCCGATCGGCGACCGGGTGAGGAAACCCTCCAGGATCGCGCTGCTCACCGCCCAGGAGGGGGTCCTGGCCAGGTCGATCGCGGACACCAGCCAGCGCTCCCGGCCGTCGGAGTCCGTCAGCGCGGACACCCGCAGTCCCAGCTGGATCCGCCGTCCGTCGCGGTGCCGGGCGGCCACCAGACCGCCCCAGATGTCCTGGTCGCGCCACTGGGCGACGACGTCGGCGGCCTCGGCCGACTGGTCGGGGGAGGCGAGCAGCAGGGCCGCCGCCCGGTGCAGCGTCTCCGCGGCCGGATAGCCCAGCAGGTGCTCCGCGGCGGCCGTCCAGCCGACGATCGTGCCCTTGTCGTCGATCAGCGCCGACGCGGCGTAGGCGAGGTCGAACGGTGCCTCGGCCGGCGCCGCCGCGCTTCCCTCCGGGGTGACCATCAGGGGTGTCCCATTCCCGTGGTTCCGTGTCTTTCATGCTAGGACCTCCCGACCGAGGGGGCTCCCTCGCTCCGGACCCGCTCAGGAGAGCGGGTCCGGGGGCCCGGGCGGCGCGGCGGGGCGCAGCGCGTGCAGACCGCCGTCCACGGGGAGCGCGGTGCCGGTGACCGCTGCGGCCGCCGGCCCGGCGAGGTAGGCGACGGCGTCGGCGACCTGCTGGGCGGTGACCAGCCGGCCGCTGGGCTGGCGGGCGCAGAGCGCGGCCCGCTCGGCCGCGGGGTCGGGGGCGGCGGCGATCAGCCGCTCCACCCAGGGTGTGTCGACGGTGCCGGGGGTGACGCAGTTGACCCGGACCCCCTCGGCGAGGTGATCGGCGGCCATCGCCAGGGTGAGCGCCAGGACGGCACCCTCGCTGGCCGCGTACAGGGCCTGGCGCGGCAGCCCGGAGGTGGCCGTGACCGAGCAGACGTGGACGATCGACGCGTAGGGGGAGCGGCGCAGGTACGGCAGCGCGGCCCGGCTCGCGCGGACCACGCCGAGGACGTTGACCTCCAGCACCCGGCGCCATTCCTCGTCCGGGTTCTCCTCGACGGTGCCCACGGCCTCGATCCCCGCGGTGTTGACCAGGGTGTCCAGCCCGCCCAGGTCCTCCACGGCGCGGCCGACCGCCCACCGTACGGAGGCGTCGTCGGTCATGTCGGCGGCGAGCGCGTGCAGGTGTCCCGGTGCCCGGCCGGGCGCGTGGTCCAGTACGGCCACCCGCGCGCCGCACGCCGCCAGCGTCTCCGCGGTGGCCAGTCCGACGCCCGTGGCCCCGCCGGTGACGATCGCGGCGAGACCCCGCAGTTCCCGGGCGGTCATCGGGCCGCTCCGGTTCCCGCGCGCGTGACATTGCTCCCCGAACGGGTCGGGCGCAAGTACCCATCACTCGTACGGGTGAAGCCCATCTCCGCGGCCCGCCCAGGTCCCGCCGTCCTCGCACGCCGCCGACGGCAAGGCGGCGGGTCACCGGGGGCGCCGCCGTACGGGCGGGGAGCGGTCGAGGGGGTGTGCCGCCGGGGTGGGGCCGCCGGATCCGGGGCGGCGGTCGTCCGTACCGCCGGGGGGTGCCGGGCGGCGGGCCGCGCGCGTGCCCCGCGGGGCGCATGTGACGTGCGGAAGCGCTGCTCGGGGGTCCTCGCGGGGGCGGCTCGCCCGGTGTGTTCCTGCGCGCTCATGAGGGCCTCCCGGGACGCGGGAACCGGCGTCGTCCCTGATCAAGCCATCCTTGGTCAAACAGTTTATATCGGTCACCGGACATGATCGATTCATCGCCCCGCGGAGCCGGACCTCATGATCGTCAACGGTTTGCGCGAGCGCCGCAGAACCGATAACCATACGTCAACAGGCATGTGCCAAAGGCATTATGAGAGGGCATCAGCCAGAGAATGGAAGCGGCTATGCTACTTGCGGCTCAGCGTGTTGTAGCAATTACGCCAGGTCAGGTGCTCGCTGCCGGACGACCGCCGATTGCCCAGCCCGCCGAGGCCGCACTCCGCTCGCTCGTGCCGTGTTCGTTCCATGACTAGCGATCACCTGAGGATGCTGATGGTTCGTGCTGGATCGTCCCCCGGAGACCGCCGGCCCACCGCCACGTCCGCGTGGTTATTGCCGGTCGTCATAGTCGCGGCGGTCACGGCCGTCGCCGTATGGACCGTCCCGTCGGCCGCCCGGGAGCCGGTGCTGTGGTGTGGTGTGACCGCCACGGTGGCCGTGGCCGTCCTCGGGGCCGAGACCGCCCGCAGGGGCGGTGCCGTCCGGGCCCTGCGCGAGCAGCTCGTACGGCGTGAGGAAGAACTGCAGTTCCGGCTCTCCCGCCAGGAGGCGGAGACCGAACGCCTCGCGAGGGAGCAGCTGCCGAAGGCGGTGGCGCGTCTGCAGCGCGGCGAGTTCGTCGCCGACGTGCTCAAGGACATCGACGAGGACGCCGAGGGCCTGACCCCTGGATTCCAGCTCGCGCACCAGCGGATGCTGCACTCGATTCTCGAGGCGGTCTCCGCGGAGGAGGACATCCGCGAGTCCTCGCAGCGGGCCTTCGTCAACATCGCCCGGCGCGTGCAGGCCATCGTCCACCAGCAGGCCAGTGATCTGCGGGAGATGGAGGACCGGCACGGCCGCACCCCCGAGGTCTTCGGGGACCTGCTCAAACTGGACCACGGCACCGCCCTCATCGGCCGGCTCGCGGACAGCATCGCCGTCCTCGGCGGGGCCCGCCCCGGACGTCAGTGGCGCCGGGCCGTGCCCCTGTTCAGCGTGCTGCGCGGCGCCATGTCCCGCATCACCGACTACACCCGCGTGGAGCTGCACTCGGTGTCGGAGGTGGCCGTCGTCGGCCCCGCCGTCGAGCCGCTGATCCACGCGATCTCCGAACTCCTGGACAACGCCACCCGCTACTCCCCGCCGCACACGAGGGTTCATCTCACCGCCGTCGAGGTGCAGTCCGGCATCGCCATCGAGATCGAGGACGGCGGCGTCGGCCTCAGCGAGGAGTCCCGGACCCGGGCCGAGCGGGCCCTGGCGGAGGCCCAGGCCGGATTCGACCTGGGCGACCTGGGCGAGACCCCCCGCCTCGGCCTCGCCGTCGTCGGGCGACTGGCGGCGACCTGGAACTTCCAGGTCTCGCTGCGGTCCTCCGCGTACGGCGGGGTGCGCGCGGTGGTCATCGTCCCGCAGGACGTCATCACGACCGTGGCCAACGCCACCGGCCTGGCGCACGGCATCGGCTCCGTCTCGGGCCCCCGGCCCGTGGTGCCGGACCAGCGGTCCTCCGACCCCCGTACGGCTCCCGCGCCCGCCCCGGCGGCCGCGCCGGTTCCCGTCACCGGTCCCCGGCCCTCGCCCCCCGCGTCCTCCTCCTGGGCGGAGGAGGACGTACCGGTGGTGCACGAGCGGACGGCGAACGGGCTTCCCCAGCGCCGCCGCCGCAATCCGGCACCGAGCCCCGCCCCCGGCGCGCGGGTGGGCGCCTCGCCCGCCGACGGCGCGGTCACTGCCGCGTCGGACCCGAAGCCGGGCAAGGAGCCCGTGCAACCGGGCATGTGGCTGGCCGCATTCACCAGCGCCGTGTCCGGCGAGAGCACTGCCGCCTCCTCTGACAGCAACAGTGACGAAACGTTAGATAAGGGTGAGTAGCCGTGATTCAGCAGCGGGCCAACATGGACTGGATGCTCAAGGACCTGGCCACGAGCGTCCCGGAGACACGTCACGTCGTGGTGCTGTCCTCGGACGGCCTGCGCATGGCCCAGTACGGCGGCGACACGGACGCGGCCGACCGCCTGGCCGCCGCCTGCGCGGGCCTGCAGAGTCTCGCGGCGGCCATCGCCGGTGAGTTCCCGCACGGCGAGGGGACGATGCGGCTGGTCGTCATCGAGGTGGACGGCGGCTTCTTCTACCTGATGGCGGCGGGCGCGGGTGCCTATCTCGCGGTCCTCGCCGACGAGGGCGTGGACGCCGGGCTCATGGGCAATCGGATGCGCGACCTGGTCGCGCGGATCGGCGCACACCTCACGAGTCCTCCGCGCCGGGACGGGCAGGCCGTATGAGCGACGGACCTGTGGAGGAGTGGGACAACGGAAACCCCGAGCGGCTCTATGTGGTGACGGGAGGCCGCAGCGGATCCTCGGACGAGACCGCCATCGACCTGGTCACCCTGGTACGGGCCCGCTCGGGGCCACCCCCGGGCATGGCGCCCGAACAGGCCGCGATCATGCGGCTGTGCACCTCTCCCCTGTCCGTCGCCGAGATCTCCGCGTATCTGAACCTCCCGGTCAGCGTGGTGACCGTACTTCTCGCGGATCTGCTGGCCGAAAAGCGGGTGGAGGCACGACCGCCCATCCCGCCCGCACTTCTTCCCGACGCTGCACTGATTGAGGCGGTGATGCATGGACTTGAAAGGCTCTGACGCGAACGGCGTCAGGGGGCCGCGGAGCGAGGACGCTCTCCCGGAATCGGCAGCCGCCGCGGTCAAGATAGTGATTGTCGGGGGTTTCGGGGTCGGCAAGACGACCCTGGTCGGATCCGTCAGCGAGATCCGACCGCTCTCCACCGAGGAGACGATGACCCAGGCCGGGGTCGGCGTGGACGACATCGTGGGGGTGGAACGCAAGACCGCGACCACGGTGGCCATGGACTTCGGCCGCATCAGCATCAACGACCAACTGGTCCTCTATCTCTTCGGGACGCCCGGCCAGCAGCGCTTCTGGTTCCTGTGGAACGGGCTGTTCGAGGGCGCGCTGGGCGCGGTGGTGCTGGTCGACACGCGGCGCCTGGAGGTCAGTTTCGACGTGATCGGGCGCCTGGAGGAGCGCGGCACCCCCTTCGTCGTCGCCGTCAACTCCTTCCCGGAGTCGCCGACATACCCGCTCGACGAGCTGCGGTCCGCCCTGGACCTGCCGGATCACGTTCCCCTGGTGGAGTGCGACGCCCGGTCCCGCAGTTCCGTCCGTGACGTGCTGATGACGCTCATGCGCCATCTCCACTCCCTCGCCGCCACATCGGCCCTGTGATTCCTCATCGCCCGTGATCAGGAGCGTCCTGTGACCACCCCACCCCCCGAATGCCCCGCCCACGGCCTCGGCCCGGGCGGCCTGCGGCGGCTCTACGGCCCCGAGGCCGCGGCCGATCCGATGGCCCTGTACGAGAAGCTGCGCGCCGAGCACGGCGCGGTGGCCCCCGTACTCGTGCACGGTGACCTGAACGCCTGGCTCGTCCTGGGGCACCACGAGAACCTGGAGGCCATGCGCAACCCCTCGCGGTTCTCCCGGGACTCGCGGATCTGGCGGCACTTCCGCGACGGCAACGTCGCCATGGACTCGCCGCTGCTGCCGATGGTGGCCTGGCAGCCGCTGTGCGTCTTCGCCGACGGCGCGGAGCACGAGCGGCTGCGCGGCGCCGTCACCACCAGCATGGGCCGGCTGAACCGCCGGGGCATCCGCCAGCACATCATCCGCTTCTCCAACCAGCTGGTCGACGAGTTCTGCCAGTCCGGCAAGGTGGAGCTGGTGACCCAGTTCGCCGAGCAGCTGCCGGTTCTGGTCATGACCCAGCTGCTGGGCATGCCGGAGGAGTACGGTCCGCGGCTGGTCGAGGCGGGCCGGGACCTGATGCGCGGCACCGAGACGGCGGTGGCGAGCAACGAGTACGTGCTGTCTGCGTGCAGGCAGCTCGTCCAGCGCAAGCGCGCCGATCCCGGCGGTGACCTGACCTCCTGGCTGCTGCGCCACGAGGCCGAGCTCACCGACGACGAGGTCGCCGAGCACCTGCGGCTGATCCTCATCGCGGCCAACGAGCCGACCGTCAACTTCATCGTCGGCGCGCTCAAGATGGTGCTGACCGACCCCCGTTTCCGGGCCCACCTCTCCGGCGGCCACATGACGCTCCCCGACGCCCTGGAGCAGGTGCTGTGGGACGAGCCGTCGATCGCCGTGGTCCCGGGCCGCTGGGCCACCGGGGACACCGAGCTGGGCGGCCAGCGGATCGAGGAGGGGGACATGGTGATGTTCGGCATCGCCGCGGGCAATGTGGACCCGCGGGTCCGGCCGGACCTCTCCACGCCGGTACACGGCAACCGCTCGCACCTCGCCTTCAGCAGCGGTCCGCACGAGTGCCCCGGCAAGGACATCGCCCGGGCGATCGTCGACACCGCCATCGACACGCTGCTCATGCGGCTGCCGGACCTGCGCATCGCCGTGCCCGAGGAGGAGCTGACCTCGGAGGCCGCGTGGATCTCCCGGCATCTGGTCGCGCTGCCCGCGGAGTTCAGCCCGGCCAAGCCGCTGGGCGACCAGGCCTCGGGTCCGGGGGAACCGCAGCCGTCCGGGGAGGCCCGGATCCCGCAGACGCCGCCGAAGCCGAGGCTTTCCGGAACGGCTCCGACGGTGGGGGCCGAACTGCCGCCCGCGCAGCCGGAGCCCGTGTACGATCCGCGGCCGGCGGCCGCGATTCCTCCGCAGCGCCGTTCCTGGTGGCGTGCGCTCGCCTCGCGCCTGGGGGTGCGCCGGCGGTAATCACCGTTCTCGGTGTCTCACTGTGTGACCGGTTCACGACGGGCGCACGGGCGAATGCGCCCGTGCGCCCGTCGTGCGCCGTAGGTGCTCTGAGCCGGTCATGGCCGGTAGTGGCCGCATTCGGCCGAGATCGTTCACCCGGCACACACACCTCGCTCCGGAACACAACCGGAATGCACGTCAACTAGCGCTCTGCTGACGAGATTTGGTCTCTTGACGCCTCCGCCATATGCCGGAGTAATTGTCATTTGAGTGATCCACTTGTGTTCGATTTCCGCCACCTGGCGGAGGGGTGCCGAGTGGAGTGGTCGTCGCAGCTGAGAGGTGATCGTCGGTGGAGTCCGGGTCCGTCGTTCCGCCGGCTCGTCCCCCCGCGGGCCTGTTCGCGTGCCCTTGTCGCACGGCCCCCGCCCACCCCTGTCGGTCAACGTTTGGCGCGTTCATGGCAAGGTTGTGCGGAAGGTAGCTGGCCCGGCCTGCCCTCCCCCAAGCTCGAAGGAGCATGTCCGTGACCACTGTGCCCGCCCTTCAACTGGCTCCCTTCTACTGTCCGGTCGCACCGGCCGTGCATCCCTTGGCGGAGGTCTTCGACCGGGCGACCATCGAGTGGGTCCGCCGCTTCGGTCTGTACGAGAACGAGTCCCAGCGCGCGCGACTGGAGCATGTCGGCGCGGGCCGGCTCGCCGCGCTCACCTCGCCGTTCGGGACCCAGGAGGCGACGCAGATCTCGTCGGACTCCCTCATGTGGCTGTTCGCCTTCGACGACGCCCACTGCGACGAGGGCCGGCTCGGCCGGCGCCCCGGCGAGCTCGGCCGCGTACTGACGAGGCTGCTGCGGATACTCGAGGCCCCCGAGACGCCGTTGTCCCCGGGCAGCCCGTACTTCTGCTTCGAGGCGGCCCTCCGGGACCTGCGGCTGCGCGTGGGCCGGGTCGCCACCGCCGCGCAGATCGTCCGGTGGACGGACGCGATGCGCATGTACTTCCTGTGCCAGGTGTGGGAGGCGGCCAACCGCGTCGAGGGCGTGACGCCGGAGCTCGACGACTACGCCCTGCTGCGCATCCACAACGGCGCCATGAAGGTGAGCGTCATGCTGCTGGACATCGCGGACGGCTACGAGGTGCCCCCGGCCGACCTCGAACGCCCGGAGGTCCGCGCGCTCACGGAGGCGACCTGCCTGCTGGTCGGCTGGGACAACGACATCCTGTCCTACCGCAAGGAGCACGTGCGCGACGGGGACAACCAGAACCTCCTCGACGTCCTCGCCCACGCCGCCGGCAAGCCGGTCCCGGGCATGGTCTCCGAGGCGATGTTCCTGCGCGACCAGGTCATGGTCCTCTTCGACAGGCTGGGCGCGCAGGTGTGCGCCACCGCGTCGCCCGGGCTGCGGAGGTATGTGACCTCGCTCGGGCACTGGATCCGGGCGAACCTCGAATGGGGGACGACCTGCGAGCGCTACCTCAACCCCGAGGACCCGGCCTATCTGCCGACCACCTGGGCGGCGGCGCCGATGGCCGGCAGCGACGCCCCGGTGGACCTTCCCGCGATCTCCTGGTGGTGGCGGCAGCTGCAGGGCTGACCGCCCGGCTCCCGTCCGGGCCCCTCGCGCCGCCGTCAGCGGGACGGCGCGAGGGTGCCGGCGCCTCCGGGCGCGAGGGCGTCGTCGGTGGGGGAGACCGCCGGGAGATCCCCGACGGGGCCCTCGGCGGACCGGGGGCCGGGTGCGGTGCCGGCCGGGGAGTCCCCGGCGGCCGGGTGCTTGTCGCAGGAGCAGGTGGGCTTCAGCATGTCGATCTCTCCCAGCGTGTGAGCCCGGGGTCATCGCTCGAGACACGATGATCCACGGTCGTTTCTTACCAGACCGGGACATTCGCCGCCGTGGCGTTGAGGATTCCCACGTCCCGGCCGACTCAATCGGCCAACGCGCCCCGTACTTGTGCCGGCCCATGCCGACGGACCGGTTGAGCGGCCGATCCGGTTGATCCGTAGGAGAGGGTGGCGGGCGCCGGCGCCTCCTAGGATCACGCCATGGAACTGACGTTCGTGGACGTGAAGCCTGGTGAACCGGCCATGAGTGGTGAAGTCGGGCCGCTGATAAGGGCGTTGAGACCCGCCCTGACCGCCGACGGGTTCGCCGCCTTCGCCGCCGAGGCGCATGAGCAGGGTGTGGTCTTCACGGTGGCGCTCGACGAGCGGGAGCGCTATCTGGCGGTGGCCACGCACCGCGTGCTGACCACCAGCAGGGGGCGGCTGCTGGTCGTCGACGACCTCGTCACGGCGCTGGACGCGCGCGGAGCGGGGGTGGGCACGCGGTTGCTCGCGGAGGTGGAGGCCAGGGCCCGTGCGGCGGGCTGCGAGCGGATCGCACTGGACGCGGGCGTGGCCAACCACGGGGCGCACCGCTTCTTCCACGCCCGCCGTATGGCGATCACGGCACTGCACTTCGCGCGCGAGCTCTCCTGATCCCGTCCGGCGACCGGCGACCGGCGACCGGCGACGGCGGCCGCTGACCGCCGTCGCCGGTCGCTCAGAGGTCGCCGGTGAAGGCCACCAGTTGCGGGGTGCCCAACGGTGCCGTCACCGCGGTGCGGGTGGCGTGGTCGAGGAGCCACTGCTTCAGCACGTCGAAGTCGGCGTCCCCGTAGGTGTCCTTGTAGAGCGCGGCGATGCCGGTGACGTGCGGGGCCGCCATCGAGGTGCCGCTCATGATCGCGTAGAGCCCGCCCGGGAAGGCGGAGGCGATGTCGACGCCGGGCGCGTTCAGATTGACGCAGGAGCCGAAGTTGCTGAACGGCGCCCGGTGGTCGGCCCGGTCGGTCGCGGCGACCGTGAAGGCCTCCGTGGCGCTGGCCGGGGAGATGGCGCAGGAGCTGACGTCGTCGTTGCCCGCCGCGACGACCGGGAAGACCCCGGACCGGGCCAGTGTGTCCAGGGCCTCGTTCATCGTCGGAGAGTAGAGGCCGCCCAGCGAGATGTTGGCCACGGCGGGCCGCGCCGCGTGCCGCGCGACCCAGTTGATCCCGGCGATGATGCCGGAGTTCGGGCCGCGCGCCTCGCAGTCCAGTACCCGTACGGCGACCAGGGAGACGCCCCGCGCGATCCCGGTGTGCTCCCCGCCGACCGTGCCCGCCACGTGCGTGCCGTGGCCCGCGCAGTCCGAGCCGTCCCGGCCGTCGTCCATCTCGTCGACGCCGAGCCGGGCGCGGCCCCCGAACTCCGGGTGGGTGAAGTCGATCCCGCTGTCGACGATGTACGCGGTGACCTTGGCTCCGGTGGCCCGGACGGTGAAGCCGTGCGTCGCCGGGGCCCGGTTGTTCACGCGCTCCAGGCCCCAGAACCTGCCGGTGCCGTCGGCCGGGGGTGGGATGCCCGGCAGCCGCCGGCTCGTCGCGACCGGGACCCGGTCCTCCTCGGGCAGGACGACCGTGGTGTCCTGCTCGACGCCGCGCACGGAGGGCAGGGCGCGCACCCGCGCCAACTGCGGCCGGGTGAGCGGAGCGGCGAAGCCCCGCATGACGCTGTCGTACACGTGGGCCGGGGTGACCCCGGCCGCGCTCGCCACGGAGGCGGGGTCGCTCCCCGGGGCGAGCGTGACGATGTAGCGGCCGGGGATGGAGTTCGGCGCGCCCACCCCGAGCAGCGGTGCCAGGGCGGCCGGGGAGTGCGCCTGTGCCGGGTTCGGCGCGGGGAGGGCGGTCAGCGCGGGCACGGCGGTCATCAGCACCGCGGCGAACGTCCGGCGCAGGGACACACGCATGCGTCGATCTCCTCGGGGCTCGGCGGGCGGCACGGCCGACGGGCCGTCAGCCGGCCCTCTCCCCCACCCTGTCAGCCAGGATCGGACGCGGGCGCGCCCTGGTACGCCATCCGGGCCGGGGCGCGACGAGCAGCCCCAGGCCGATCCACACGTAGGCGCTGCCGCCCACGAGTGCGCCCGGGCCGCCGGTGCCGGGGTCGCCCCGCCACAGCCACACCACGCTGCTGCAGAGCAGGACATAGCTGCCGGCCGCCGCGACCACGAGCCCCCGGGTCCGCACCCGCAGGGCCTCGCCGGCCAGTGCGGCCAGCGCCGGGATCAGCCACACCAGATGGTGCACCCAGGTCACCGGGCTGACCAGACAGGCCGTCACACCCGTGAGCGCGACGCCCGTCGCGATGCCGGTCCGGCGCACCTTGTACGCCCACACCGCCAGCACCGCGACGACGGCCACCGCCCACACCCACGTGGGCGCGTCGAGCCGGGCGAAGGTGCCGCGCAGCGACTGGTTCGAGGCGTACGAGAGCGAGCCGACGCGGTCGGTGTCCCACATCGCGCGGGTCCAGAAGTCGCGCGAGGCGCCGGGTGCGACCAGGGCCGCCAGCAGGGTGGCCGAGGCCGCGGTGGCGGCCGCGGCGATCCCGGCGCGGCGGTGCCCGGCGAGCAGCAGCCACCCGATGAACAGGGCGGGTGTCAGCTTCACGGCGGCGGCGAGGCCGATCGCGCAGCCGGCCCAGCGGCTGCCGCGCCGCAGCAGTTCGGCGTCGGCGAGCACCAGGGCGAGCAGGACGAGGTTGACCTGCCCGAAGGTGAAGGTGTCGTGGACCGGCTCCAGGAGCGCCGCCAGGCACCCGGCCAGCACCGCCGCGTACCAGGGGCACCAGCCCTCGCGGCGCACGATCGGCCACACCGTCCACCACAGGACGGCCGCCCCGGCGCAGATGTTCAGCGCGGCCGCGACGACGACGGCCGCCGGCCAGGTCACCAGCGCCATCGGCAGCATGCAGAGCGCGGCGAACGGGGGGTAGGTGAAGCCGTACGAGGTGCCGGGCTTCAGGTAGTCGTAGACGCCGACGCCGTCGTGCACCCAGGAGTTGACCGCTCCCCAGTACACGGAGACGTCGAACCAGTGCCGGTGCAGCGGCACGGTCGCCAGGAACAGCGCGGTCGCGGTCACCGCGGCGGCGGCCGTCACGATCCGTCTCATGAGGCGATCGCGGGCCGTACGAGGCGGACCAGTCGTACCGCGGCGAGCGGCAGCAGGGCCAGCGCCGCGCCCGTCGCGGCCAGGGCGATCTGCCGGGGTGTCGCGGCGAAGCCGCTGGGCAGCACCGCGAGCGCCAGCGCGGCGCTGCCGAGCGCGGCGAGCCGCCGCACCCGGCCGTCCGGGGCGGCCACGGCGAGCGGCACGAGCCCCCACAGCAGGTACCAGGGGCGGATCGCCGGGCCCAGCAGCGCCACCGCGAGGAGGCTGATCCCGAGGGCGTACACCGGCCCGAGCCGTCTGCGGAACAGCCATACGGCGCCGATGACCAGTGCGGCGGCGGCCATTCCGAGCAGCCGCCAGACGTCCGGGGTGCCGACGAACCGGCCCAGGACGTTGACCAGTGACCAGTTAGAGGCGGAGGCGGGCGTGGTCAGCGCGCCGATCCAGCCGTAGCCGACGCCCGTGACGGCGGTGACCGTCACAGTGGCGGCCGCCGCGACCGCCGCCGTGGCGGCTCCGGCGCGCGCCAGGCGCCGGCGGCCGGCCAGTTGCTCCGCCCACAGGCTGGCCACCACCAGCAGCCCGAGTGCCGCCGGTGCCTTGACGAGGGCCGCCAGCGTCACCAGCGCCGCGGCCACGACCGGGCGCCGGGCCAGCGCCGCGCCCAGACCGGCGCCGAGGAGTCCGAGCATCACGGCGTCGTTGTGCGCCCCCGCCACCAGGTGCAGCAGCACCAGCGGATTGAGGGCGCCCAGCCACACGGCCGCGGCCGGGTCGGCGCCGCAGCGCCGCGCGAGACGCGGCAGGAGCGTCGCCATGAGCGCCACGCCCAGCAGCGCCAGCGCGCGCATGCCGGCCACCCCGGCGTGTGCCGCGAACCGTGCCAGCGCCAGGAACGCCGGCCCGTACGGCGCCGGGCTGTTCCGCCAGAGCGCGGGCACCTCGGCCGCCGCCGTGCCCCCGAGCACGCTCGGCCCGTAGGTGTAGGCGTCGATGCCGGCGTTCACCATCGCGCCCTGCGCCAGGTAGCTGTAGACGTCCCTGCTGAACAACGGCGGGGCCAACAGCAGCGGGGCCGCCCACACGGCGAACGTCGTCAGGAGGGCCCGTATCGACGGCGGTTGCGCCCCGCGCACCAGTCGTCCCAGCTGCCACCACGCCGCGATGAGCAGGCCGAGGCCGAAGTACGCCACCAGCAGCCCGGCCGCCGCCTCGCCGTGCGGCAGTGCGATCCCGTCGCGTACGGGAAGCGCCCCCGCGGCCCTGCCGCCGACCGCCAGCGCGACGGTACCGGCCAGTCCGAGAACCATCGTGCGAGTCACGCCCGCACGCTCCCATCACCGGGTGTCCGCCGGACGACCGGCGGGCGACCGGCGGATGACCGGCCCGCTCGCGTGCCCGTTTCGCTACGGTGAGGGGATGTTCACGCCCGGGGAACGCGACCGTGTGCGGGCCCGGCTGCTCGGTCTCGCCGCGGACGACGAGGAGGTCACGGGGGCCGCGGTCACCGGTTCGCTCGCGTTCGCGGGCGGCGGCGACCGGTGGTCCGACATCGATCTGGTGCTCGGCGTGCGGGGCGTGCCGAGCACGGTGCTGGCCCGCTGGACGGGGTGGCTGTACGGGCCGGAGTTCGGGGCGCTGCACCACTGGGACCTTCAGGCGGGGGCGACCGTCTACCGGGTGTTCCTGCTGCCGGGTGCGCTGGAGGCGGATCTCGCGTTCACACCGGAGGAGGAGTTCGGGCCCCGGGGGCCGCAGTGGCGGACGGTGTTCGGCGTCGCGGGTCCCGTACCGGACCCGGAGCCGGTCGACCCGGGGACGCCGGCGGGGCTCGGCTGGCACCACGTACTGCACGCCGCGGCGAGCATCGACCGGGGCCGGCTGTGGCAGGCCGAGCACTGGATCGGCGCGGTGCGCACCCAGGTCATCGCCCTCGCCTGCCTGCGTCTGGGTCACCCGGCGGCCTACGCCAAGGGCGCCCACCTGCTGCCCGAGGAGGTCACCGAGCCGCTGCGGGCCACGCTGGTGCGCTCCCCGGAGCCGGCGGAACTGCGCCGCGCTCTTGCCGCGGCCGCCACCGCCCTGGGCCGCGAGGTGGACCGCGCCGACCCGGCGTTGGCGCAGCGCCTGTGGCCGGTCCTGGTGGAGCGGGGCGGCGCGGCGGGCTGAGGTCCGCCGACGGAATCGGCCTCGCCGACCGGGAGCGGTACGACCCCCGTCACCCGTCCCACCCGGACCGTCGTCGCCGCGCCGCGCCGCGCCTCGCCCGGGCGACCGCTGTGGGTGCCCGCGGGGGCGTACCCCGGAGCCGCCCGCGGCGCGTCGGTGCGATCCTGAACCGCGTGCGAGATGCGATGACGGTGGTGGAGGCGGCGTTCGCCGGTGCCCTGGGGGCGGCGGAAGGGGACGAGGAGACGGCGCTGGACACCGGGGCCTCGGCCATGGGGGCCGCGGAGGCCGGGTGGGAGGAGGTCAGCCGGGCGGTGGCGGCCGCGACGGGCGGGGTGCTGCGGGGGTGCCGGGCGCGCGGCTGGGAGGACGCCGACCTGCTGCGGATGGCCCGGCGGGAACTGCGCCCGGAGCACGTGCGGCTGGCGGGTCTGCTGACGGAGGCCGGGAGCGCTGACGCCGGGGGCCTGCTCTCGTCGTACGGGGCCGCCGAGCGGCTGGACCGCTTCGCGGTGGCGACGGCCGTGCTGGAACTGGTCCGCCTGCTGGGGCGGCTGCCCCGGATCACCCCGCCGTCCGCCCCCGGGCCGGTGCCCGCGCCGAGCGGCGCCGGGCATCCGATGCTGAGGCGGATCAGGGCGCTGCTGGCGAAGGCGGAGTCCACGCTCTTCCCGGAGGAGGCGGAGGCGCTGACCGCCAAGGCCCAGCATCTGATGGCGCGGCACAGCGTCGACGAGGCGCTGGTGGCGGGCACCGCGCCGGGCGCCGGCCCGGGCGCGCGGCGGATCGGCGTGGACCGCCCTTACGAGGCGCCGAAAGCGCTGCTGCTGGACGCGGTGGCGGCGGCGAACCGCTGCCGTGCCGTGTGGTCGGCGGAGTTCGGCTTCTCGACGGTCGTCGGCTGGGAGCCCGATCTGGACGCGGTGGAAGTGCTGTACACCTCGCTGCTGGTGCAGGCCGAGGCGGCGATGCGGCGCGGCGGCGGCCCGGAACCGGCCGCCGGGCCGGGACGGAAGGGCGGCAGGGGCGGGAAGGGCGGGAAGGGCGGGAGCCCGTCCCGGGACTTCCGGGAGTCCTTCCTCATCGCCTACGCGGGCCGGATCGGCGAGCGCCTGGCCGCCGCCTCCCGCGACGCGGCGGAGGAGGCCGCGGAGGGGTCCGAGGGCGCCGAGGTGCTCCCGGTGCTCGCGGCACGCGAGGTCGCCGTGGGGCGGGCCGCGGACGAGATGTTCCCGCAGACCAGGACGGAGCGGCTGAAGGGCCGGGATCGTGAGGGCTGGGAGCACGGCACGGCCGCGGCCGACCGGGCGGCCTTCCACGGTCCGGTCGGCCCGTCCAGGCGTTCTCGTGGGTGAAGTGGCGCCACTTGGGCGGGTGGGGCGGGGCGGGCCTGGTGTTCGGCTGTCGCGCCGTCTCGCTCCCTTCGGTCGCACAGCGGCGGGCTGCGGAGGGGAGGGTGGCGGCCTGGGGCTGGTCGGCGGTGTGCGGGCCGGTGGGTGGCGGGGGTTCAGGCGCCGGAGCGGGTTCCCTCTCCGGTGGTGTCGGTCTCGTTGCCGTCCGCGGGTAGAGATGGCCGGTGACCACGCCCACCGTGCGTGGGTGGCGCGCCCGCCGTAACCGGCGTCTGCGGGTGATTCCCCGGCAGGAAGCGGGCTCGGCGGGTGGTCTGTCGAGATCGGGCTCTGTTCCGCCGACATAGTCGGTGAA
Source organism: Streptomyces sp. NPDC026673 (assembly GCF_040638135.1). Lineage (NCBI taxonomy): Bacteria > Bacillati > Actinomycetota > Actinomycetes > Kitasatosporales > Streptomycetaceae > Streptomyces > Streptomyces sp. NPDC026673. The sequence goes on from NZ_JBEZXR010000001.1 coordinate 142,413, forward strand.
AGCGGGCCCGATCTTCCCTGGCTCCAAGATCGGGCTCTGTTCCGCCGACTATGTCGGCGAAAGCGAGCCCGATGTCCCGTCAACGGCTCGACAGCACCTCGAATCAGCCGCAGTCGCCGGTCACGGCGGGCCCGCCCACCACCGGGAGTAGGCGCGGATGCGGCCATCTATACGCGCGGACGGCAACGAGACCCGCGCCACCGGAAAGGCACCCCGCTCCGGCGCCTGAACCCCAGCCGAACACCGGCCCGCACACCGCCGAAGAGGACAAGCCCCCACCCTCCCCTCCGCAGCCCGCATCTCTGCGACCGAAGGGAGCGAGACGAACCCGCACCCGCCACCCACCGGTGGCGACAGGGGCAGGCGCACCGCGTCCCGGCCGGGTGCACCTACAACAGCCACCGGGTCTGGCTGTAGGTGGTGCCGCGGGCGTACGCGAAGGCCATGGTGGGCTCCACCTCGTACACCAGTGCCTCGTGGCCCTCGCCGACGAAGACCTGGTCGCCCACCTCGAAGTGCCATCCGGATCCGTACTTGGCCTCGTACGCCGCCGCGATGCGGCGCAGCTGGTTCTCGCTGCGCACGCGCGCCGCCTCGCCCTCGAGCACCACGTCCAGGCCCTCGCCCAGCGCGTTGTTGCCGGTGGTGAGGACGACGCGGCGGTTGCGGGCGAGGTTCTTCGCCTTGCGTTCGTCGGCGCCGGTGCAGAAGTGCAGGGCGTCGTCCAGCCAGACCCCGATGAGCGGGGTGACGTGCGGGCGGCCGTCGGGGCGGACGGTGGTCAGCCAGTAGATCTCGGCTTCGGCCAGGTGCCCGCGGGCCTCGTGCCAGGTCGTGGGGTCGGCGCCGGCGCTGCTGTAGCGGGCGTCGAGCTCGGGCTCGGGTTCTTTCTCTTCTGCCATGGCTCCACTGATACTCCATCAGCCCGCGCGCAGCGCGTACGCGCTGTCCACGGCTTCCGCCAGGTCGCGCACCGCCGGGTCCTCGGTGATCGCGGCCAGCGCGTGCGCGCGGTCGCCCAGCTCGGCGAGCCCGGGGGCGCCGGGCAGCTGCTCGTCACCGGTGTCGTAGGTGCGCAGCGCGTCGGCGAAGTAGGCGGCGACCGCGTCGACACGGAGCCTCGGCGAGGTGCCGGAGTCCCACAGCCGGCCGGCGAGCCGGTCCGCCTCGACGCCGGAGGACGCCTCGTGCGGGCTGCGGTCCGCCGGGTCGAGCCAGCGCACGGTCGCGGTGGCCACGTGGCCCCGGGCGCCGGGCTTGAGCCGTACGGCGTAGAGCGCGGTGACGGTGTGGCCGGGGCCGACCTCGCCGCCGTCGACCCGGTCGTCGCGGAAGTCCTCGTCGGCGACCGCCCGGTTCTCGAAGCCGATCAGGCGGTAGTGGTCGACGGTCCGCGGGTCGAAGGAGACCTGGGCCTTGGCGTCGCGGGCGCGCAGACCGATGTTGACGGGCAGTTGGTCCACGAACAGGGCGCGGGCCTCGGCCGGGGTCGAGACGTACGAGGTGTGGCCGTCGCCCTTGTCGACCAGCTCCTCCATCAACCGGTCGCCGTACTCGTTGCCCACACCGACCCCGAACAGCGCGATGCCGTGCCGCGTGCGGGCCCGGTCGATGCGCTCCAGCAGGGCGTCGGGCTCGGTCTCGCCGGTGTTGGCGAGGGCGTCGGAGAGCAGTACGACCCGGTTGGTGGCATCGCGCCGAGCGCTCTCCAGGGCCACGTCGTAGCCGGTGCGCAGGCCCGCCTCCAGGTTGGTCGAGTCCTCGGGCGCGAGGCGGTCGATGACGGAACGGGCGTGCCGCCGGGCGCCCTCGGCGCCGAGCCGGGTGGCGGGCAGGGCGACCCGCGCGTGGTCGCTGAAGGTGACGACGGCGAGGGAGTCGTCGTCCCGCAGTTCGCCGACGGCGGCGCCGAGCGCCTTCCGCACCAGGTCGAGGCGGCCCGGTTCGCTCATCGAGCCGGAGATGTCCACGACGAAGGTGAGGACGGCCGGCGGCCTGTTCTCCTCGTCCGCGGCGCGCGTGGCGAGCCCGACCCGCAGCAGCGACCAGCCCTCCTCGTCGCCGATGCGGGCGCCGTCGACGGTGACGGAGAAGCCGTCGCCCCTGGGGGCGGGGTAGTCCTGGCGGAAGCTGTTGACGAACTCCTCGTAGCGCACGTCCGAGGGGGAGGGCAGCGCGCCCTCGTCGAGCCGCCGCTTGGCGTAGCCGTACGAGGCGGTGTCCACGTCCAGCGCGAAGGTCGACAGCCGGGAGGCGTCCGGTGCCCGCTCCAGGTCGCCGTCCTCACCGGTGTCCTGCCCGTTCCACTCGGCACCGTTCTTGGAGCCCTCGTCCGCGCCCCGCACCGGTCCCGGCCGCGCGTCACCGGAGTGCCCCCGGTCCCCGCTCGCACCGCACCCCGTCAGCACCGCGCCGGCCGCCATCGCGGCCAGCACGGTCGCCGTGATCCGTCGCATCATCGTCACCCGCCTCCCCCTGGGCGCCCCCTGCGCCTTCTGCGACTGTGACGTACGGGGTGCCGGGAGGGTGGCATCGGCGCCGTTGCGGAAGGATCTCAGTCGGGCAACGCCCGGTCGGCCCGGGTCAGATGGAGGGGGCCCGCCGCGCGCGTAGGCCGTGGAGCGCGGCACCGGCGGCGAGGACGGCCGCGCCCGCGGCGACCGACGTCCAGGGCAGGGCGAAGGCCAGGACGAGGCAGCCGAGGAGGCCGAGGGCGGGGACGGCGCGCCGGACGCCGGGGCCCAGGGTCCAGGCGGAGGCGTTGGCGACGGCGTAGTACGCGAGGACGCCGAAGGAGGAGAAGCCGATCGCCCCGCGCAGGTCGGCCGTGGCCGCCAGCAGGGCGACGACGGCGCCGACGGCGAGTTCGGCGTGGTGCGGCACCCCGGTCCGCGGGTGCACCGCGGCCAGGGTCCGCGGCAGGTGCCCGTCGCGGGCCATGGCCAGCGTCGTACGGGAGACCCCGAGGATGAGCGCCAGCAGGGAGCCGACGGCGGCGACCGCGGCGCCCACCCGCATCAGCGGCGCGAGGTCGCCCGCGGCGTCGGCCAGGGGCGCCGCCGAGCGGGCGAGCTCCTGCGGGCCCAGCACCGCGAGCAGGGCGACCGCGACGGCGGCGTAGACGACGAGCGTGATGCCGAGGGCGAGCGGGATGGCCCGGGGGATCGTGCGGGCGGGGTCCCTGACCTCCTCGCCGAGCGTGGCGATCCTGGCGTAGCCGGCGAAGGCGAAGAACAGCAGTCCGGCGGCCTGCAGCACCCCGCCCACGGTCGCGTCGGCCCCGATGTCCAGCCGGGCCGCGTCGGCGTCGCCGCCGGTGAACGCGGCGACCACGAAGGCCGCGAGCGCCGCGAGCACGACCGCGACGATGCCCCGGGTGAGCCAGGCCGCCTTCTGCACGCCCGCGTAGTTGACGGCGGTGAGCGCCACGACCGCGGCGACGCCGACGGCCCGCTGCTGCTCCGGCCAGACGTACGCGCCGATCGTCAGGGCCATCGCCCCGCAGGAGGCGGTCTTGCCGACGACGAAGGACCAGCCCGCCAGGTAGCCCCAGAACGGGCCCAGCCGCTCGCGCCCGTACACATAGGTCCCGCCGGATGCGGGGTACAGCGCGGCGAGCCGGGCCGAGGACATGGCGTTGCAGTAGGCGACGACGGCGGCTGCCGCGAGCCCGAGCAGCAGCCCGGATCCCGCCGCCCGGGCGGCTGGGGCGAACGCCGCGAAGACCCCGGCGCCGATCATCGAGCCGAGTCCGATGACGGTGGCGTCGAAGACGCCGAGCCGTCGCTGCAGTATCGCGTTTCCACCGGTCACGGCGGCAAAGCTATACCGTCCCACTGCTAGACACCGCGTCAGCAAGCTGCCATCGTGGCCGCCTGGGAACGGTGACGGAACGACGAAGTGACGACGCGGCGACGCGAAGGCGAAGGGCGGCGGACATGGTGCAGCGCTGGGTCACGGCCTCCGACGGGGTGCGGCTGGCGGTGTACGAGCAGGGGGACCCGGCCGGGCCCACGGTGCTGTGCGTGCACGGCTTCCCCGACGACCACGGCGTGTGGGACGGCGTCGCATCCCGCCTCGCCGGCCGCGGCTTCCACGTCGTGTCGTACGACGTGCGCGGCTCGGGCGCCTCGGGCGTCCCGCGCCGCACCCGCGCCTACCGGCTGCCGCAGCTCGCCGCCGACACCACCGCCGTCGCCGACGCGGTCAGCCCGCACGCCCCGGTCCATCTGCTCACCCACGACTGGGGCTCGGTGCAGAGCTGGCACACCGTCAGCACCCCCGAACTCGCCCACCGCTACGCCTCGATCACCTCGATCTCCGGCCCCGACCTGGACCACACCGGCCGCTGGTACCGAGCCCAACTGCGCCGCCCGTCCCCGACCCGGCTGCTGAAGCTCGCCAAGCAGTCGCTGGCCTCGCAGTACGTCGGGTTCTTCCATCTGGCGGGGATCGCCGAACTCGCCTGCCGCAGCGGCTTCCTGGACGGCGTCGTCACGACCCTGCGCCGCCTGGAGACCGGTGAGGCCCCCATCGGCTACGGCCCCGGGCTCGCCGCCCGCAACCGCGCCGGGCTCAAGCTCTACCGCGCCAACGTGCTGCCCCGCATGCTGCGGCCCCGCGTCCGGCACGCCGCCCTCCCGGCGGTCGTGCTGGCCCCGTCGAAGGACGTGTTCGTCCTGCCGCCGTGGCAGACGGAGATCACCGACTGGGCGACCGGCGCCGAGATCCACCATGTGGACGGCGGCCACTGGCTGCCGTCCCACCGCCCCGACCTCGTGGCCGAGCACGCCGCGCGCCTCGTCGAGCGCGCCGAGAAGGAGAGGAGCGCCGCATGACCGCCGAGCCCGAGCACCTCGTCCTCAAACCGCGCGACGTGCAGTGGGACTGGGACGGACTGCCGGTCCGCTACCTCGACGACGACGCCTTCCTCACCCACTTCGCCAACGTCCTCAACATCCTGCTCCCCGAGGGCGAGGAGTGGTTCCTCACCGTCTTCCAGCAGGCCGTGCCGATGATCAGGGACGACCGGCTGCGCGAGGACGTCATCGGCTTCATCGGCCAGGAGGCCATGCACGCCCAGGCCCACCAGTCGCTGATGGACCACTTCAACCGGGCCGGCCTGGACACCGGCGGCTTCATCGCGCAACTGCACTGGTTCTTCCGGGAGATGCTCGGCGACCGGGGCCTGACCGGCAGGGCGGCGCACGGCTGGCTGATCGAGCGGGTCGCGATCATCGCCGCCATCGAGCACGTCACGTCCTTCCTCGGCGACTGGATCCTGGGCGCGCGGGCGCTGGACGACCTCGACAAGCACGAGAAGGCCGAGGCCGTCCTCGACCTCTACCGCTGGCACGGCGCGGAGGAGGTCGAGCACCGGGCCGTCGCGTACGACCTGTTCACCCATCTCGACGGCCGCTACCGGCACCGGGTGCGGGCCCATCTGGTGGCCTTCCCCGTGCTGCTCTACTGGTGGGTGCGCGGCCTGCGCCATCTCATGGCCGCGGACCCGCTGGGCGCGGGGAAGCCGCGCCCGCGCGACTGGTTCCGCGGTGCCCGGCGCGGGCTGCTGCCGTCCCCGCGCGCGGTCGTACGGCTGTTCTTCTCCTATCTGAGGCCCGGCTACCACCCCTCCCGGTACGGGTCCACCGCACAGGCCGTCGCCTACCTCGCGTCCTCGCCCGCCGCGCGCGCCGCGCTCCACTAGGGGGTCTCCTCACGTGTCCCTGCCCGACCCGCGCACCCTCGCCGCTGCTGGGGCATGGGCGACCCCGCCGCCCCGCCGGGCCGGCGGCTCCCGCCCCGAACCGCTGCTCGCGCTGCTCGCCCGAATCACCCCGCTGCTGGTGCGCGGCAGCGCGCGGCGGCCGGTGCGCGAACCGGCCGCCGTCGACCGGTCCCTGGCGCTGCGCGTCACGGAGGTCACGGCGGAGGCCGAGGGCGTCGTGGGCCTGCGGCTGGTCCGGGCGGACGGCGGCGGCGCGTTCCTGCCCGCGTGGCATCCGGGTGCCCACCTCGACCTCGACCTGCCGTCGGGGCGGCGCCGCCAGTACAGCCTGTGCGGTGACCCGGCCGTCCGGGGCGCCTACCGCGTCGCGGTGCGGCTCGTCCCGGACGGGGAGGGCGGCTCCCGTGAGATGCACGCCCTCGCACCGGGCGCGGTCCTGCGCACCCTCGGCCCGCGCAACGCCTTCCCGCTGGCTCTGACCGGTTCCGGGTCCCTGCTCTTCGTCGCGGGCGGCATCGGGATCACGCCGATCCTGCCCATGGTGCGCGCCGCGGCCGCCGCCGGGGCGGACTGGCGTCTGGTGTACGCCGGACGCAGCCGGGCGACGCTGCCGTTCCTGGCGGAGCTGGCGGGCCTGTCGGCGCACGAGCCGTGGCGGGTGCGGGTCCGCACCGACGAGGAGGCCGGCGGCCCTCCGTCCGCGGAGGAGCTGCTGGCGGACGCGGGCCCCGGAGCCGCGGTCTACTTCTGCGGGCCGCCGGCGCTCGTCCCCGGACTGCGTTCCGTGCCGGCGCTGCACGTGGAGCGGTTCTCGCCGCCCCCGATCACCGACGGCGCGGCCTTCGAGATACAGCTCGGCCGGGACGGGGAGGTGCTCCCCGTCCCGGCCGACCGCACCGCGCTCTCCGTCCTCACGGCCGCGCGGCCCACGACGCCGTACTCCTGCCGCCAGGGCTTCTGCGGCACCTGCCGCGTCCGCGTCCTCGCGGGAGGGGACGCGCTCCGCCACGGCGGCAGCGCCACCGCCCGCCGCACGGACGACGCGATGCTCGTCTGCGTCTCCCGGGGCGCCCCCGGCTCCCGTCTCGTCCTGGACGTCGGAACCGGGTGAGGGGCGGCCGCCCGGCCGGGGCTTGGCGGCCGCGCGGACAGGCACGACCTCTTACACGGACAGCGGGTCCAGCGGGGTGGGGAAGGGGTGACCCTCCATCATCGCGCCGAGGCCGCGCACCGCGCAGACGTCGGGCCGGTCCGCGATCGTGACCGGCATCCCGGTGGCCTGGCGGAGCATCATGTCGAGCCCCGGCAGCAGCGCGCTGCCGCCCGCGAGCATGATGCCGCGGTCGGTGAGGTCGGCGACCAGGTCCGGCGGGCACCGCCTGAGCACCACGCCGATCCCGTCGACCAGCGTCGCCATGGGCATCCGGATCGCCTGCCGCACCCCCTCCGTGTCGACGCGCACGGTGCGCGCGATCCCGCTCGCGACGTCGCGGCCCTGCACCTCCGCGCTGGGTGCCGTGGGCCCGGGCGCGGAGAGGATCTCGTGCAGCGGGCGCACCGACTGGCTGGGCAGCACCAGTTCGTGCGTGTTGCGCAGGTGCTGGACGACCGCGTGGTCGATGGCGTCGCCGCCCACCGAGATGGTCTCCGCCGCGACGATCGAGCCCAGCGACATGACCGCGATCTGCGTGGTGCTGGCCCCGGCCAGCATGAGCATCGTCGCCTCGGGCTGTTCGACCGGCAGCCCGCAGCCGACGGCGGCCGCGATGACGGAGTCGACCAGTTCCACCCGCCGTGAGCCGAGGCCATACAGCGTCTCGATCGCGGCCCGCTGGGCCAGCGGCTCGCTGCCGTTGGGGGTGCAGACGGCCGCCCGGAGCATCGGCTTGCGCCGCCAGGCCTTGCGGAGCTGACCGCCCAGCAGATGGCGGAGCATGCGCTGGGCCATGTCGATGTCGACGACCATCCCGGCCTGGATGGGGCGGACCACGCGGATGTGCTCGGGCGTGCGGCCGGTCATCTGCTCGGCGAGCGAGCCCACCGCGATGAGGGCGCCGCTGTGCGCGTTGACGGCGGCCACGCTGGGCTCGTCGACGACGAGTCCCTGGTTCTTGAGGTAGACGCGGGTGCGGGACGCGCCCAGGTCGACGGCGACGGAGCAACGACGCAACTGGGCCAGACTGACGGTCACGGCAGATCCTCCCCGAGGGGCCGGTTCCCGGGCCGCCCCTGCGGCGGGCCCGTCTGATCATCGTGCGGGCGCAAGTCGAAATCCGCCTGTTCTGATACTCCGAGCGATTGATCCGGTTATCGAATGATCCGTGCGGCCAGGACCGCGATGTCGTCGTCCGCCGGTTCCACGACCAGCAACGACAGGACCCGGTCGACCAGTCCGCCCAGATCACCGTTGGAGTGCAGGCGCAACCCGGCGAGGCGGTCGAGCGAGGCGTCGATGTCCTCCCCGCGCCGCTCGATGAGGCCGTCCGTGTACAGGAGCAGGACGTCACCGGCCAGGCAGTCGGTCGAGACGGCCTCGTAGCCGCCGTGGCCGGTGCCCAGGGGCGGCCCCACCGGGACGCTGACGATGTCGACCGTGCCGTTCGGCCGGATGACGGCGGGCGGCAGGTGTCCGGCGCTGGAGTACGTGCACTTGCCGCGCACCGGGTCGACCAGGGCCAGCAGGCAGCTCGCCGGACGGCCCGACTCGGTCTCCGAGATCAGGGTGTCCAGCCGGCGCAGGATCCGGTGCGGCGGCAGGTCGGCCGCGGCCACGAACCGGAGCATCGAGCGGTACTGGCTCATGTCGACGGAGGCCGCCACCCCGTGCCCCATGACGTCGCCCATGGCGAGCAGGGTGCGCCCGTACGACAGCCGTACGGCGTCGTACCAGTCGCCGCCGACCAGCGCGGTGGTCCCGGCCGGCTGGTAGCGGAACGCCGCCTCGACGGAGGGGTGCGGGGAGCCCGGCTCGGACATCAGGGCGCGCTGCAACTCCAGTGCGATGCCGTGCTCGTGGGTGTAGCGGCGGGCGTTGTCGAGGTAGATGGCGGCCCGCCGGACGACGTCCTGGACGGTCTCGGTGTCCTGGTCGGTGAACCCCGGGGACTCGCCGCACCGCACCAGGGTCACCGTGCCGATCGGCTCGCCGCGCGCGGCGAGCGGCACGACGAGCGCCGAGTGGATGCCGACCGAGCGGAGCGCCGCCATCCGCTCGCGGGCGGGCGCGCCGTGGCCCAGCGCGTCGTCGTCGAAGAGGTTCTGCAGCACCGGGCGCCCGGACTGCAGGCAGCGCGGGATGGTCGCGCCGGACGGGTACTCCACGTACTCGCCGGGCTCGCCGAAGATCTTGACCTGCTCGCGCAGGTTCGGCAGTGCTGCCATGGCGGCCCGGCGCAGCCGCAGCACCCCGCGGTTGTAGGGGGCGGCCCGTTCGGTGGGGAAGACCTCGACGGTGGCGATGTCGGAGAGCAGCGGCACGAGGAACCCGGCGAGTTCGGCGCAGGTCTCGTCCATCTCCAGGGTGGTGCCGATGAAGGTGGCGGCGCGGTCCAGGATCGCCAGCCGCTCCCGGGCCCGCTCCAGCTCCTGCTGGTGCTGGCGGGAGGCGCTGACCTCCAGCATGATCCCGACCAGGCCGAGCACCGTGCCGTCGGCCGCGTCCAGCCGGTGGTACGCGCCCTGCCAGTAGCGCCGGGTCAGTTCCGACTCGGCCCGGGTGTGGCCGCTGGAGGGGACCTCGCGCGATTTGCCGTCGGCCAGGACCTGGCGCAGGGCCTCCTCGCCGGCCTCGTCGAGGTCCGGCAGTACCTCGGTGATCCTGCGGCCCAGGTGGGCCTCGGCCGGCAGGCCGTTCATCCGGGCGAGGGCGGGGTTGACGTAGACGTAGCGAAGCTGCGGGTCGTAGATGCCCACGCCCGCCGGGGTGCCGTCCAGCACCTGCCGCAGGACCGCGTGGTCCAGCGGTGACCAGCTGCCGGGCTCACCGTCACCGCTCACCCGGTCACCCTCCTGTCCGCCGAGTGCGCCCGTTCCCATGATCGGCCGGTCCCGGGCCGGGCGCACGCCCGGATGCGATCACCCCGCCGGGTGGCCGTCGATCCGTGGGGCGTGTCGCCCGGGCACCCCGGAGATCCGGCCCGACAGGATCGGGCGATGCGATGGAGGACGGCGGTCGCGGCGCTCTGCCTTCTGCTCGCGGCGGCTCCGGCGGTGGCCGGCGAGCGCCCCGAGCCGCCGCCCGGCCCGCCGGCGCGGGTGGAGCGGTTGTACGCGCAGGCCGCCCGGGCCGTGCAGGCGTACGAGCAGGCCGAGCGGGCCGTCCGCCGCAAGCGCGCAGACCTGCGGCTGCTGCATCGGGCCGCGGCGGGGGAACGCCGCCGGCTGGCGGTGCTGCGGGACCGGATCGGGGCGATGGCCCGCAGCGAGTACCGCAACGGGGGGCTGGGTCCGTCGGCGCGGCTGCTGCTGTCCAGAGGGCCCGACCGGCTGCTGGAGGGCGCGACCCTGGCCCGGCAGGGCGACCACGCGCAGGCGGCGCTCCTGGCCGAGCGGGTGCTGGCCGAGCGCCGGCTGGCCGCGGAGACGGCGGCCGTCGACCGGACGCTGGCGGTGCTGGCCCGCGAGGTCCGCCGCAAGGACGCGCTCCGGCGGCGCATCGAGGCGCGGCTGCTGCGGGCCCAGGCCGGGCTGTCCGCCCGGGACCTCGCGCTGATGTCCCACGAGGGCCTCTCGGCGAACTGCCCGCGCGACGTCCCCCGGGCCGCGCCCGGGTCCTCCGCCGCCACCCGCCGCCACGGCGCCCCGCACTGGGTGCGCCCGGTCGCGCACTACACGCTCACCGCCGGCTACGACGAGTCCGGGGCGCACTGGGCGCATCGCCACACCGGACAGGACTTCGCGGTCCCCCCGGGCACGCCGGTCCGTGCGGTGGGCGACGGCACGGTGGTGGTGGCCGGGTGCGGCGACGGCTTCGGCAACCAGATCGTCGTCCGGCACGACGACGGCTACTGCACGCACTACGCCCATCTGTCCGTCCTGGAGGTCGCCCCCGGGCAGCGGGTCCGCGCGGGCGAGCGGATCGGCCGGTCCGGGAACTCCGGCAACTCCACCGGCCCCCACCTGCACTTCGAGGTCCGCGTGACGCCCCAGATGGGCTCGTCCGTCCCCCCGCTGCCCTGGATGGCCCGGCACGGGGTGCGGATCACCCGCTGATCTCTCCGGCACCGCGGGGCCGGGCGACCGGTCGGCCCCCGCCCCCCTGCCGTGCCGCCCGGCGCTCAGTGGTGGAAGGCGGTGGGCGCCTCGCCGGGCGGGTGGAGGGGGTGCTCCTGGGCGCGCAACTGGGGGAGGTAGCGCTTCAGGTCGGCGAGGAAGAGGTCGGCGAGGTCCTCGGAGAAGCCGTTGCGGACCACGACGCGCAGCACCGCCAGGTCCTCGCGGTGCGGCGGGTAGGTGTAGGCGGGCACCAGCCAGCCGCGCTCGCGCATCCGCCGGGAGACGTCGAAGACGTCGTAGGCGGTGACGTGGTCCTTGGTGGTGAAGGCGAAGACCGGCAGCTGGTCGCCGCGGGTGATCAGCCGGAAGTCCTCGCACTCCTCGATCCGCGACGCGAGGTAGACGGCCACGTCCCGGGCGGTCTGCTGGACGGTGCGGAAGCCGTCCCGGCCCAGCCGCAGGAAGGTGTAGTACTGCGCGACGACCTGGGCGCCCGGCCGGGAGAAGTTCAGGGCGAAGGTGGGCATGTCGCCGCCGAGGTAGTTGACCCGGAAGACCAGTTCCTCGGGCAGGGCGTCGGAGTTCCGCCACAGTGCCCAGCCGACGCCCGGGTAGACCAGCCCGTACTTGTGGCCGGAGGTGTTGATCGAGGCGACCCGGGGCAGCCGGAAGTCCCAGACCAGGTCCTCGTCGAGGAAGGGCGCGATCATTCCTCCGGAGGCCCCGTCGACGTGGACGGGGATGTCGAGCCCGGTCCGCTCCTGCAGGGCGTCCAGCGCGGCGCAGACCTCGGCCACGGGCTCGTACGAGCCGTCGAAGGTCGAGCCGAGGACGGCCACGACGCCGATGGTGTTCTCGTCGCACAGCGCGACGGCGGCGTCGGCCTCCAGGTGCAGCCGGTCGCCCTCCATCGGCACCAGGCGCGGTTCGACCTCCCAGAAGTTGCAGAACTTCTCCCAGCACACCTGGACGTTGGCGCCCATGACCAGGTTGGGGCGTGCGCCGCCCGGGTGGCGGTCGCCGGCGCGCCCGGTCAGGCGGCGGGCGAGGGACGTACGGCCTGCGCCGTCGCCGACGCGCTTCGCCCAGCGGCGCTTGAAGGCCATGCCGGCGAGCATGCAGGCCTCGGAGGAGCCGGTGGTGGAGCAGCCGACGGCGCTCTCCGGATCGGGGGCGTGCCACAGGTCGGCGAGCATCGACACGCAGCGCCGCTCCAGTTCGGCGGTGCGCGGGTACTCGTCCTTGTCGATCATGTTCTTGTCGCGGCACTCGCCCATCAGCACCCCGGCCTCGGGCTCCATCCACGTGGTGACGAAGGTGGCCAGGTTGAGGCGGGCGTTGCCGTCGAGCATCAGCTCGTCGTGGACCAGCTGATACGCCGTCGAGGGCGCCATCGGGCCGTCGGGCAGCCGGTGCTTCGGGGGCGCCGCGCGCATCCCGGCGACCGGGTCCGCCCCGGCGTAGAAGGGGTTGACGGCGAGCTTCGGCAGGCCTTCGGCACCTTTGTGAAGCGACATGTCGTAACGATAAGGGTGAAATCGGTCACCGGCAGGTCGGCGGGAACCCGCGCCGGTCCGGGGCCTGACCGGGGCCGCTCAGCCCGCCGAGGACATCGACAGCTTCGCCGCGAACCCCAGGAAGAGCGCCGCGGCGCCCGAGGTCAGCCCCGCCGCCAGCCGCCTGCGGCGCCGGAACTGGGCCGCAAGCCGGGTGCCGCCGAAGATCAGCAGCGTCAGGTAGCTGAAGCTGAAGACCTGCGCGATGGCGCCCAGCGCCAGGAAGGACAGCGCCGGGTGGGCGTAGCCGGGGTCCACGAACTGCACGAAGAACGAGATGAAGAACAGGATCGCCTTCGGGTTGAGAAGGCTGATCACCAGCGCCCGCCGGAACGGCTGTTCGGCGTCCGCGACCGCCTCCGCCGCGCTGTCCGCCGCCACCGGCTCCGCGCCCCGGGACCGCCACATCGCCCAGGCGGCCCTGGCCATGCCGAGGGCGATCCACGCCAGATAGCCGGCACCCGCGTACTTCACGATGCCGAACAGCACCGGGTTCGTCGTGAGCAGTCCGGCCACGCCCGCCGCCGAGGCGGTCATCAGCACGGTGTCGCCGATGAAGACGCCCAGCGCCGCGCGGTACGCCGTACGGACCCCGCGGCGCGCCGCGACGGAGAGCGTGTACAGCGAGTTCGGCCCCGGCAGCAGCACGATCAGTACGGTGCCCAGCACATACGTCGACAGGTCGGTGATTCCCAGCATGCGCACCAATATGGCACTTGCACCTCACGTGGCGTGAGGCCGGAGGGTGTGGTCATGAACACGAGCACGGGCTATCCGGTCGGGCAGGTGGCGGGTTTCGCCGGCGTGACCGTCCGCACGCTGCACCACTACGACGAGATCGGACTGCTCTCGCCGAGCGCCCGCAGCCACGCGGGCCACCGGCGGTACAGCGACGCCGACCTCGACCGGCTGCAGCAGATCCTCTTCTACCGGGAGCTCGGCTTTCCCCTGGACCAGGTGGCGGTCCTCCTCGACGACCCGTCCGTGGACCCGCGGGAGCACCTGCGGCGCCAGCACGAGCTGCTGACCGCGCGGATCGGGAAACTGACGGAGATGGCCGATGCCGTCCAACGAGCCATGGAGGCACGCACGATGGGCATCAACCTCACGCCCGAGGAGAAGTTCGAGGTCTTCGGGGAGTACGACCCCGACCGGCACGCCGAGGAGACCCGGGAGCGCTGGGGCGACACCGAGGCGTACGCGCAGTCGCAGCGCCGCGCCGCCTCCTACACCAAGGAGGACTGGCTGCGGATCAAGGCGGCGCAGGAGGACTGGGGCGCCCGGCTCGTCGCGCTCCGCGAGTCCGGCGCCCCGGCGGACGGCGAGGCCGCGATGGACCTGGCCGAGGAGCACCGGCGGTTCATCGTGGACCACTACTACGACTGCACGTACGAGATCCACACCGGCCTCGCCGGGATGTACCTGGCGGACCCGCGCTTCAACGCCTTCTACGAGGCGATCGCGCCGGGCACCGCCCAGTACGTCCACGACGCGATCATGGCCAACGCTAGGCGTGCCGGGGCGTGATCACCGCCGCGGTGCCGTAGGCGCACACCTCGGTGCCGACGTCGGCGGCCTCGCTGACGTCGAAGCGCATCATCAGCACCGCGTTGGCGCCACGCGTCTGCGCCTGCTCGACCAGCCGCTCCATCGCCTGGGTGCGGGTCTGCGCCAGGGTCTTGGTGAGCCCCTTCAGCTCGCCGCCGACCAGGGACTTCAGGCCCGCGCCGATCTGGCTGCCCAGGTGACGGGAGCGCACGGTCAGGCCGAAGACCTCGCCGATCACCCGTTCCACCCGGTAGCCCGGCACGTCGTTCGTGGTGACCACCAGGACGGCGGACTGGGGCGACTGTCCGCCGCCGTACTCGTCGATACCCATACGGGCATCGTCGTCCCGTCCGCCGCCCGTCGCAGCCTCAGTACTCCAGGCGCGGCGCCCGTTCCGGGGCCGGGCAGATCCGGCCGCCCTCGTGGTCGAAGACGTACAGGTGCGCGAGGTCGACCAGCAGCGGCACGTGCTGGCCGGGGCGCAGCCGCAGGTCCGGGCCGGTGCGGACGACCAGGTCGCCGCCCGCGGTGGCGGGCCGCCCGGTCTCCTCCCGCGCGGCCGGACGGTCCAGCACGGCCGTCTGGCCCGCGCCGGAGACCCGCGCCGCGGCCTTCTGCACCAGCCGGCCGAGGCCGGCCGCGCCGCCCGTCCGGGACGCGGCGCGGGAGCGCTGCCGCGCACCGGCCGGCCGGGCGGCCTCCAGCTCGGGCACGACGGCCGGGCGGGCGCCGGCGTCGAGGTGCACCAGCGACTCGTGGCCCTGGTACTCCACGTGCTCCACGACGCCGCTGAGCACCACCTCGCCGGGCCGCGCGCTGCTGGGCCGGTCGATGCGCAGGGCCTCCGAGCGCAGTCCGACGATGAGCGGCCGGCCCTGCTGGATGCGGAGCATCTGGTGGTCCCTGCTCAGCGGCCGGGGGAGGACGAGTCGCTGCCGTCCGAGGTCGATCCACATCCCGCCGTCCAGCGAGGCCACCACGGTCGCCTCGAGCAGGTTGATCCGCGGGGTGCCGATGAAGGCGGCCACGAAGACGTTCTGCGGCAGGTGGTACGCCTCGCGCGGGGTGCCGACCTGCTGCAGGACCCCGCTGCGCATGATCGCCACGCGGTCGCCCAGCGACATCGCCTCGGCCTGGTCGTGGGTGACGTACACGGTCGTCACGCCCATGCCGCGGGTCAGCCGGGCGATCTCGGCGCGCAGGTGCGCGCGGAGCTTGGCGTCGAGGTTGGACAGCGGCTCGTCCATCAGGAAGACGGACGGGTGCCGGGAGATGGCCCGGCCCATCGCGACCCGCTGCCGCTCGCCGCCGGACAGCTGGCCGGGGTAGCGGTCGAGGATGTCCTCGATGCCGAGGGTCCGCGCGGTCTCGGCGACGCGGGGGCCGGTGTCCTGCCCGGGCATCTCGAAGCGCAGCGGGAAGCCGATGTTCTCCCGGCTGGTCATGCTCGGGTAGAGGGCGAAATTCTGGAAGACCATGGCCATTTTGCGGTCGCCCGGTGCCAGGTCGTTGGCGTACTCGCCGTCCAGGAGCAGTTCGCCGGAGGTGATGTCCTCCAGGCCGGCGATCATGCGCAGGACCGTGGACTTGCCGCACCCCGAGGGGCCGAGCAGCACCAGGAACTCGCCGGGGGCGATGTCCAGGGAGAAGCGGTCGACGGCGCGTACGCCGCGGCCGTAGGTCTTCGAGACGTCGTGCAGTGAGATGGCGCGAGTCATGTGGGTTCCGCCGGATCATGATGATTCAGGAGTGACGGGCGACTTGCGGTGTTGCACGGTAAAACGCTTGGGAGGACCGTAGCCGAGCGTTCCCGGGCTGGGAACGGTTCGGTCACGACCACGTTGATACTTTTGGCGCGTGACGACTCTCTCCCTGGGCCCGCAATGGCTCGACCCCGATTACCTCATCTCGTCCGCGGGCCTGATCGGCCTGCTGGCGATCGTCTTCGCCGAGTCGGGTCTGCTCATCGGCTTCTTCCTGCCGGGTGACTCCCTGCTCTTCACCGGCGGTCTGCTGGTCGCCGGCGGCAAGCTGGACTGGCCGATCTGGTCGGTGTGCCTGCTGGTCTGGATCGCCGCGGTCGCGGGCGACCAGGTGGGCTACCTCTTCGGCCGCAAGGTCGGGCCCTCGCTCTTCCGCCGCCCGGACTCCAAGCTCTTCAAGCAGGAGAACGTCGAGAAGGCCCACGAGTTCTTCGAGCGGCACGGCGCCAAGTCGATCGTGCTCGCCCGCTTCGTGCCGATCGTGCGTACCTTCACTCCGGTCATCGCCGGCGTCAGCCGCATGAACTACCGCGTCTTCGTGACGTACAACATCATCGGCGGCCTGCTGTGGGGTGTCGGCGTCACGCTGCTCGGCTACTGGCTGGGCCAGATCGCGTTCGTCCACGAGCACATCGAGCTGATCCTCATCGCGATCGTGCTGCTCTCCGTCGTCCCGATCGCCATCGAGTTCCTGCGGGCCCGCTCGGCGTCCAGGAAGGCCGGGCCGCTGCCCGAGACCCACGCCGACGACGACGCCGGCCAGCCCCCCCTCCAGCGCGGCTCCGGCGGGCGCCACCGCGCGAACCGCCGCTAAGACCCGTTAGCCCACGGAGGGAGTGGGCAGTCGTTCCGCTGTGCCAGGGGGGAGGGTGCCCGCACCCTCCCCCCTGGCACACCCGCACTCGCACCCGTACGCGATCACGCACCGAAAGGAGGATCCCCGTGGCGCACCCCGAGGAGCCCGAGCAGTCGACCGGCGGCTCGGAGTTCACGCCGCCCCTGGGCGTGGAGCTGCCCAGGCCCGAACCGCAGGGTTCCGCCTTCGCCCGCCCGGGGACCCGGACCTCCCCGCAGCTGGCGCACCCGGCCTTCACACCCCCCGAGGGCGTCCCGATCGTCAGCCTCTCCAAGGAGGCTCCCTGGCCCGACCGGATGCGCACGATGCTGCGCATGCCCGTCGGCGAGCGCCCCGCCCCGGAGCAGCCCGCCCGACGGCCGGAGGCGGAGGGCGGGCCGCCGGTCCCGCGCGTGCTCGACCTGACGCTGCGCATCGGTGAGCTGCTGCTCGCCGGCGGCGAGGGCGCGGAGGACGTCGAGGCCGCGATGCTCGGCGTGGCCCACGCCTACGGGCTGGGCCGGGTCGAGCCGACCGTGACGTTCACCCTGCTGGGCATCTCGTACCAGCCCTCGCTGGTGGACGCGCCGGTCACCGCGAACCGCACGGTGCGCCGCCGGGCCACCGACTACACCCGTCTCGCGGCCGTCTTCCGGCTGATCAACGACATCACCGCGGCCGACCTGACCCTGGAGGACGCCTACCGGCGGCTGGCCGAGATCCGCCGCAACCGCCATCCCTATCCGGGCTGGCTGCTGACCGCGGCGGCGGGCCTCCTGGCGGGCGCGGCGAGCATGCTGGTCGGCGGCGGCGGGCCGCTGGTGTTCGCGATCGCCGCGCTCGGCGCGATGCTGGGCGACCGGCTGGCGTGGCTGTGCGCCGGCCGCGGGCTGCCGGAGTTCTACCAGTTCGTGGCGGCGGCGATGCCGGCCGCGGTGATGGGTGTGCTGATCGCGCGCTTCGGCCAGCACCTGCCCGGTACGAGCACCCTTCAGGCCTCGGCGGTCATCACCGGTGGCCTCTTCGCGCTGATCCCCGGAAGGGCCCTGGTGGCGGCCGTGCAGGACGGCCTGACCGGCTTCTACATCACGGCCTCCGCGCGCCTGCTGGAGGTCATGTACCTCTTCACCGGCATCGTCGTCGGGGTGACGCTGATCCTCTACGCCGGGGTCAGCCTGGGCGCCGAACTCGACCCCGACCAGGTGCTGCGGACCTACGAGAACCCGCCGGTGCAGCTCGTCGCCTCGATGGTGCTGAGCCTCGCCTTCGCCGTGCTGCTCCAGTGCGAGCGGAGCGTGCTCGTGATCGCCGCCCTCAACGGCGGCGTCGCCTGGACGGTCTACGCGGCGCTGCACCAGGAGAAGATCGGCATCGGCATGTCGCCGGTCGCGGCCACCGCCGTCGCCGCCGGTCTGGTGGGCCTTTTCGGCCAGGTGCTCTCCCGCTACCGCTACGCCTCCGCGCTGCCCTACGTCACGGCGGCGATCGGCCCGCTGCTGCCCGGTTCCGCGACGTACTTCGGTCTGCTCGGGCTGACCCGCGGCCACCTCGACCAGGGTTTCGCCTCGCTGACGAAGGCGGCGGCGCTGGCACTCGCCGTGGCCATCGGGGTGAACCTGGGCGGCGAGGTCGCACGTCTGTTCATCACGCTGCCGCGTGGCGCTGACCAGGCACGACGTCGCGCGGCGGCCAAGCGGACCCGCGGTTTCTGAGCCTTCCGGGCCCCCTCGTGGCGCCGCCCGGAGATCAACCAGGCAACCTGATGTTAACTGTCCGTATCGTGGTCGTAGTTGACTGTAATCGGCTCCGGGCGTTTCACTTCACCAACTGGAGTCCGATCCGGGGTTAAAACCGACCTTTCGGAGGCATGGAGCCTTGGCTGACGAGTATCTGAGCCCGCTGGATCTCGCCTTCTGGAACCTCGACTCGCCGGGCCATCCCATGCATCTGGGCGCCGTGGCCGTCTTCGAGCGCGACCCGGCGTGCCCGGTCGACGCCGACGGCCTCGCCGCGCTGCTCACCGCCCGGGCCGAGGCCGTACCGCGGATGCGGCAGCGCGTGAAGGACGTCTGGTACGGCGTCGGCGGGGCCGCCTGGGCGGTCGACGAGCACTTCGACGCGCGGCGCCACGTCCACGCCGTACGGCGGGCCGACGCCCACGCCGCCGTAGCCGAACTGATGTCCCGGCCCATGGACCGCGACCGGCCGCCGTGGGAGGTCTACGTCATCGAGGGCGCCCCCGACGCGCCCTTCTCCGTCCTCGTCAAGCTGCACCACGCCCTCGCCGACGGCCTGCGGGCCGTGGAGTTCGGCGCCGCGCTGCTCGACCAGGGGGCCCGCGCCAAGGCGTCCGCCGCGACCGCCCCGGCGCCGCGGCAGGGGGCCGAGGCGGCCGTGCCCACCCAGGTCCGCGGCCCCGGCATCCCGCTGCCGGGACTGCCCGATCCCCGGCAGGTCGTCGCCTCCCTGCCGGAACGGGTACGGGAGGCCGGCCGGGCGCTGGGCATCGGCTCGGCCGTGCTGCGCGCCTCCCTCGACCCGGGCGGCCCCGCCGCGCTGGGCGCCGCCTGGACGCCCGGAGGCGCGGAGCGCCGGTTCGCCACGGCCTCCCTCGACGTCGACGACCTGCACCGGATCCGCAAGACGAGCGGCGGCACGGTCAACGACGTGGTCATGGCCGTCGTCGCCGGCGCCCTGCGGCGCTGGATGGAGGCCCGCGGCGACGACCCGGCCGGACCGGGCCCGCGCGCCCTCATCCCGGTGGCGCGGCGCCGCCGCCGGGGCGTGCGCGGCGGCCGGGGCAACCGCATCTCCGGCTACCTGCTGCGGCTGCCGGTCGGCGAACCCGATCCGCTGGCCCGGCTGCGCGACGTGCGCGCGGGCATGGACCGCAACAAGGACGCCGGACCCGACTCCGGGCCGGGTGCGGTCGCCCTCCTGGCCGACAGCGTGCCACCGCTCGCGCACCGCTTCGCCGCACCGCTGCTCGCCGCCTCGGCGCGGCTGCTCTTCGATGTGCTGGTCACCAATGTGCCCATGCTCGACGTGCCGCTCACCCTGGACGGCTGCCGGATGACCGAGCTGTATCCGATCGCCCCGCTCGCCCGCGGCCAGTCGCTGGCGGTCGCCGTCTCCACGTACCGCCGCCGGGTCCACATCGGGCTCCTCGCGGACGGGGAGTCCGTGCCGGACGCCGACACCTTGGCGGCGGCGCTGCACGGCGCCCTGGCCGAACTGCTCGACGCCTGCGGATGAGACCGCCGGCAACGACGAGGGCGGCCCGCTCCTGCAGGAGCGGGCCGCCCTCGTGGCTGTGGGAGAAGCCGGACGGTCAGTGACCGCCGTGCTCCTTCAGGCGCTTGTAGGACGCCTCGATCTCGGCCTCGGCCTCGGAGCGGCCCACCCAGTTGGCGCCCTCGACGGACTTGCCGGGCTCCAGGTCCTTGTAGACCTCGAAGAAGTGCTGGATCTCCAGGCGGTCGAACTCGGAGACGTGGTGAATGTCACGCAGGTGCTCGACCCGCGGGTCCGAGGCGGGCACGCACAGCAGCTTGTCGTCGCCGCCGGCCTCGTCCGTCATGCGGAACATGCCGATCGCGCGGCAGCGCACGATGACGCCGGGGAAGGTCGGCTCGTCGAGCAGGACCAGGGCGTCCAGCGGGTCGCCGTCCTCGCCCAGGGTGTTCTCCACGAAGCCGTAGTCGGCCGGGTAGACCGTCGACGTGAACAGGTGCCGGTCCAGGCGGATACGACCGGTCTCGTGGTCCACCTCGTACTTGTTGCGGGAACCCTTCGGGATCTCGATCGTTACGTCGAACTCGAGCACAGCCTGTCCTCCATGATCAGCACATACTTCTGGTGATTAAGTGTCTCCCACGCTTGTGTGTGGTCGCGAAAGGGGCTGGTCCGGGGTGCCCGTTCCGAAGAACTGGCAGGTGGTGGCAGGGTCGGCTGCCGTAGGACTTGCCGTGGCGCTGACGGCTGTGGCCGCAGCGGGTCCGTGGGAGTCAGGCCAGCGTACGGCCGAACGGGCGATCGCCGCCTCCCGGGACGGTCAGGGGACGCAGGCGCGTCCCCAGAAGAAGAGCGGGGGCGGCCACAAGGGGGCGGTCGCACCGGTGCCGCCCGCCCCCGAGGTCCTGGCCGCCGTGGCCGCCTCGCACGACGCTCCGGCGCCGACCAAGGCGGGGCTGAACCGCCGGCTCGGCCCGCTGCTGTACGACCCCGCGCTCGGCGCGATGACGACGGGCGCCGTCGTGGACGCGGTGTCGGGCCGGACGGTGTGGGGGCAGCGCTCCGGCACGGCCGCCATTCCCGCCTCCACCACGAAGATCGCCACGGCCGTCGCATCGCTGTCGCTGCTGGGGCCCGACCACCGGCTCACCACGGGGGTCGTCGCCGCGGGCAAGGGCCGCGTCGTCCTGGTCGGCGGCGGCGATCCCACCCTCACCGCCCGTGCGAAGCCCGGGGGCGGCTGGACGGCGGCGTCGCTGCGCACCCTCGCCTCCGACACGGCCCGCGCCCTGCGCGCCAAGGGCGTGCGCTCGGTGAGGCTCACGTACGACACCTCGCTCTTCACCGGTTCCGCCGTCCACCCCATCGGGCGCAACGACAACATCGCGCCCGTCACGGCCCTCATGGCCGACGAGGGCCGCAGCGACGGCAAGAGCCACAAGGGCCCGGCCGCCCGCCAGTGGGACCCGGCGGCGCAGGCCGCCACGGCCTTCGCGGACCTGCTGGGCAAGCGCGGCATCAAGGTCGAGGGCGCGGTGAAGGCGGGCAAGGCGCCCTCGCGCGTGCCCGCGGCCGACCGGCTGGCAGAGGTGCGGTCCGCACCACTGGCCGAACTGGTCGAACGCATGCTGACCAACAGCGACAACGACATCGCCGAGGCACTCGCCCGGCACACCGCCCTGGCCGCGGACCGCCCCGGCTCGTTCTCCGGTGGCGCCAAGGCCATCGACTCGGCCCTCCGCCGGCTCGGGCTCTCTCTGAAGGGAGCCCGTTTCGCGGACGGCAGCGGGCTCAACCGCGGCGACCACCTCACGGCGGAGCAACTGGCGCGGATACTGGCACTGGCCGCGGACCCCGACCATCCGGAGCTGCGCTCCGTCCTGACCGGGCTGCCGGTGGCCGGCTTCACCGGGTCCCTGCGCGACCGCTTCACCTCCGCCGGCGGGGGCGCGGGGCTCGTCCGGGCGAAGACGGGCACGCTCACCGGGGTCAACGCCCTCGCGGGGACGGTCGTCGACGCCGACGGCCGCCTGCTGACGTTCGCCTTCCTCACCAACGGCACCACCAACCCGATCGCGGCCCAGTCCGCCCTCGACCGCCTCGCCGCCAAACTCGCCGCCTGCGGCTGCCGCAAGTAGCCGCGGGCGCTGCCGGCGGCGGCGGGTGGGCTGTTCGGCTGTTCCGCCGTCTCGCTCCCTTCGGTCGCACAGCGGCTGGCTGCGGACGGGGAGGGTGGGGGCGGGCTTTCGCTGCGGTGTGCGGGCCGGTGGGTGGCGGGGGTTCAGGCGCCGGAGCGGGGCGCCTTTCCGGTGGCGCGGGTCTCGTTGCCGTCCGCGCGTATAGATGGCCGCTTCCACGCCATTGGTGGGTGGTGGGCGCGCCTGCCGTGACCGGCGTCTGCGGCTGATTCGGGGTGCTGGTGGGGGGTGGGCGGGACATCGGGCTCGCTTTCGCCGATATGTTCGGCGGAACAGAGCCCGATCTTTGAGCCAGGGGACATCGGGCCCGCTTTCGCCGACATAGTCGGCGAAACAGAGCCCGATCTCGACAGACCACCCGCCGAGCCCGGTGCTGCCGGGGAATCACCCGCAGGCGCAGGTCACGGCGGGCGCGCCACCCACGAAGGGTGGGCGTGGCAACCAGCCATCTCTACCCGCGGACGGCGACGAGACCGGCACCCGCGAACAACGAGCCCCGCTCCGGCGCCTGAACCCCGGCCACCCACCGGCCCGCACACCGCCGACCAGCCCCAGGCCGCCACCCTCCCTCCGCAGCCCGCCGCTTTGCGACCGAAGGGAGCGAGACGCCGGGACAGCCGACCACCGCCGCCGCCACAACCCCCACTCACCCCCACCCACCCCGACCCGCCCGTGCCGCGGGCGGGGAACGCTCCCGGGAGAGCGGACAAGCACGTACCGTGAAGGAATGACGAGCATCGGTGGTGCGGAGATGGTCGACTGGAATCTGGCGGTCGCGACCGCCACCCGCTTCGTGCGGCCCGGACCCGAGGTGAGCCGGGACGAGGCGCGGGCGGTCGTGGCGGAACTGCGGCGGCACGCGAAGGAGTCGGAGGCGCACGTCCGCGGCTTCACCAGGATGTTCGGCGATCAGGAGGACCCGGCCGACACCGGGACCCCGGTGCTGATCGTCGACCGCCCGGGGTGGATCAGGGCGAACGTCGCCGGTTTCCGCGAGGTCCTCAAGCCGCTGCTGGACAAGATGCAGGCCCGCCGGCCGGGCGGCCCCGGCGGTGCCGTACTGGGCACCGTGGGCGGCAAGGTGACCGGCGTCGAGGTCGGGATGCTGCTGAGCTTCCTGGCCTCGCGTGTGCTCGGGCAGTACGAGACCTTCGCCCCGGCGACCCGCGACATGCCGGCCGGGCCCACCGTGCCGGGCCCCGGGGAGCCGCGCACCGGGCGGCTCCTGCTGGTGGCCCCCAACATCGTCCACGTGGAGCGCGAACTCGACGTGGACCCGCACGACTTCAGGCTGTGGGTGTGCCTCCACGAGGAGACCCACCGCACCCAGTTCACGGCCGTGCCCTGGCTGCGGGACCACATCGAGCAGGAGATCCAGGCCTTCCTCGGCGAGACGGAGATCGACCCGTCGACGCTGATCGAGCGGCTCCGCGAGGCGTTCCAGGCGTTCTCCTCCGGCAGCCGGCCCGACGCGGAGGAGGCGTCGGTCGACGCGGACGGCGACGAGGGCCGCAGCCTGATCGACCTGGTGCAGACCCCGAACCAGCGGGAGATCCTGGGCCGGTTGACCGCGGTCATGTCGCTGCTCGAGGGGCACGCCGACTACGTGATGGACGGCGTGGGCCCGGACGTCGTGCCGTCCGTGGCGGAGATCCGGGAGAAGTTCCAGCGGCGCAGGCAGAGCGGCGCAGGGCGGATGGACATGGCGCTGCGCAAGCTGCTGGGGCTGGACGCCAAGCTCCGGCAGTACCGTGACGGCGAGCGCTTCGTGCGGGCCGTGGTGGACGAGGCCGGGATGGACGGCTTCAACCGGATCTGGACCTCGCCCAACACCCTGCCCACCAAGCAGGAGATCGCGAAACCCGCGGACTGGGTGGCACGGGTGCACCGGCGGAGCGATACCTGAGCGGATTCGGGGGCACAGCCACCCCCCGGGGCCTCCCGGTTCACCCGTCCGAGGGACCGTGGGCGCAGGGTAAGCGTGCGATGCTCGAGTATTGCCCGCTGTCTGTCACCATCTAGCTACCCTGCGTCATCTTCACCGTCCCGACGCCTCCCCCAGCCTCTCCAGGAGGGAAACCGGACATGGGTCCCCACCCCGCGGTCGCGGCGATACGCCTGGCGGTTCGCCGCGTACTCCAGGACGTCCTGACCGACCACCCCGGCGGCAGCCCGCTCGTGCTGGCCGCGTGCAGCGGCGGAGCCGATTCGATGGCTCTCGCCACCGCCCTCGCCTTCGAAGCGCCCAAACTCGGCATCCGGGCCGGCGGTGTCACCGTCGACCACGGCCTGCAGGACGGCTCGGCGGCCCGCGCCGTCGACGTGGCCGACCGGCTGCGCGGTCTCGGCCTCGACCCGGTGGACGCGGTCGCGGTCACCGTGGGCCGCCAGGGCGGCCCGGAGGCCGCCGCACGGGACGCCCGGTACGCGGCCCTCGACGCCGCCGCGGAGCGCGCCGGCGCCGCCGCCGTGCTGCTCGGGCACACCCGGGACGACCAGGCCGAAACGGTGCTGCTGGGGCTGGCCCGCGGTTCCGGCATCCGGTCGCTGTCCGGCATGCCCGCCGTCAACGGGCGGTACCGGCGCCCGTTCCTGCTGCTGGACCGGGACACGGTCCGCAAGGCCTGCCTCGTGCAGGGCATCGACGTGTGGGAGGACCCGCACAACCACGACCCCGCCTACACCCGGTCCCGGGTCCGTCACGAGGCCCTGCCGGTGCTCGAGAAGTCCCTGGGCAAGGGCGTCGTGGAGGCGCTGGCCCGCACCGCCCAGCTCTCCCGGGACGACGCCGACGCCCTCGACCAGTGGGCGGCCCGCGCCGAGCGCTCCGCGGCCGACGCCGACGGCGGGCTGGACATCGCCCGGCTGCTGACCCTTCCCTCGGCCGTGCGCCGCCGCGTGATTCGCCGCGCGGCCATCGCCGCGGGCTCACCCGCGGGTTCGCTCTTCGCCCGGCACATCGAGGAGACCGACCGGCTGCTCACCGCCTGGCGCGGCCAGAAGCCCCTCAACCTCCCGGGCGGCGTCGTCGTCGGCCGGCGGAATGGCAGACTGTTCTTCCAGGCCTTGTAGACCGAGCCGGAAGTTGTGCGGGTGAACGAGAACGACATGGGCGCCGACCTCGAGAAGGTGCTCATCTCCAAGCAAGAGATCGACGCCAAGCTGGCGGAGCTGGCTGCGCAGATCGACAAGGACTACGAGGGCAAGGACCTCCTGATCGTCGGCGTCCTCAAGGGCGCCGTCATGGTGATGGCGGACCTGGCGCGGACCCTGTCGTCGCAGGTCACCATGGACTGGATGGCGGTGTCCTCGTACGGCGCGGGAACCAAGTCCTCGGGTGTCGTGCGCATCCTCAAGGACCTGGACACCGACATCGCCGGCCGGGACGTCCTGATCGTCGAGGACATCATCGACTCGGGGCTGACGCTGTCCTGGCTGATCAGCAACCTCGGCTCGCGCCGCCCGGCCTCGCTCGAGGTCTGCACGCTGCTGCGCAAGCCGGACGCCGCCAAGGTCGAGATCGATGTGAAATACGTCGGCTTCGACATCCCCAACGAGTTCGTGGTCGGCTACGGCCTGGACTTCGCCGAGAAGTACCGGAACCTGCCGTTCATCGGCACTCTTGCGCCGCACGTGTACGGCGGCTGAGACTCCGGGAACCCCGACGCCCTCCTCGGCGTTGGAGGGTGGTAACGCTGTTTGTTTACGGTCTCCGGCGCCTTCGGGTGACAATGCTGGGGTACCGTCCGAAGGTCGGTTCATACACCGGATGCATCGGCGGCCCTCCGGCCGCGATGCCTCACTGTGGCAGGAGGGACGGGGCGTGATCGCCCCGCATGGATGGACGTGAAGCGCTATTTCCGTGGGCCAGTCATGTGGATCGTGCTGGCTGTCCTCGCTGTGGTCGTCTTGATGCAGGTCGTTGGTTCGTCCGGCGGCTACAAGACGGTGGACACCGGCCAGGCCATCGAGGCCATCAACAGCAACGAGGCCAAGTCCGCCGAGCTGACCACCGGCGACGAGAACACGATCAAGGTCGAGCTCAAGGACGGCGCCAAGGTAGGCGGCAAGGACCTGGGCTCCAAGATCAAGGCGAGTTACATCGGCGACCAGGGCGTCGAAGTCGCCAAGATCCTGCAGACGAAGGTCGACGACGGCGACAAGAACACGCTGCCCGACGGTTACACCGTCGCGCCCTCGAAGCAGAACGCCTTCGTCGGCATCCTGCTGTCGCTGCTGCCCTTCGTCCTCATCGTCGTGGTCTTCCTGTTCCTGATGAATCAGATGCAGGGCGGCGGCTCCCGAGTGATGAACTTCGGGAAGTCCAAGGCCAAGCTGATCACCAAGGACACCCCGAAGACCACCTTCGCCGACGTCGCCGGCTCGGACGAGGCGGTGGAGGAGCTCCAGGAGATCAAGGAGTTCCTGCAGGAGCCGGCCAAGTTCCAGGCCGTGGGCGCCAAGATCCCCAAGGGTGTGCTGCTGTACGGCCCGCCCGGAACGGGCAAGACGCTCCTCGCGCGCGCTGTCGCCGGCGAGGCGGGCGTCCCGTTCTACTCGATCTCCGGTTCCGACTTCGTCGAGATGTTCGTGGGTGTCGGCGCCTCGCGTGTCCGCGACCTGTTCGAGCAGGCCAAGGCGAACGCCCCGGCCATCGTCTTCGTCGACGAGATCGACGCCGTCGGCCGGCACCGCGGTGCGGGCCTCGGCGGCGGCCACGACGAGCGCGAGCAGACGCTGAACCAGCTGCTGGTCGAGATGGACGGCTTCGACGTCAAGGGCGGCGTCATCCTGATCGCCGCCACCAACCGCCCGGACATCCTGGACCCGGCGCTGCTGCGTCCGGGCCGTTTCGACCGGCAGATCGCGGTCGACCGCCCCGACCTTCAGGGCCGTCTGGAGATCCTCCAGGTCCACCAGAAGGGCAAGCCGGTCGCCCCGGACGTCGACCTCAAGGCCGTCGCCCGCCGCACCCCCGGCTTCACCGGCGCGGACCTGGCGAACGTCCTCAACGAGGCGGCGCTGCTCACCGCGCGCAGCGACAAGAAGCTGGTCGACAACGCGATGCTGGACGAGGCCATCGACCGCGTCGTGGCCGGCCCGCAGAAGCGCACCCGGATCATGTCCGACAAGGAGAAGAAGATCACCGCGTACCACGAGGGCGGTCACGCCCTGGTCGCGGCGGCTTCTCCGAACAGCGACCCGGTCCACAAGATCACGATCCTGTCCCGCGGCCGCGCCCTCGGCTACACGATGGTGCTGCCGGACGAGGACAAGTACTCCACCACGCGCAACGAGATGCTCGACCGGCTCGCCATGACCATGGGCGGCCGCGCGGCGGAGGAGCTGGTCTTCCACGACCCGACCACGGGTGCCGCCGACGACATCGAGAAGGCCACCGCAACGGCCCGCGCGATGGTGACCCAGTACGGCATGACCGAGCGGCTCGGCGCGATCAAGTTCGGCACGAGCGACTCGGAGCCCTTCCTCGGCCGTGAGATGTCGCACCAGCGCGACTACTCGGAAGAGGTCGCCGGGCTGGTCGACGAAGAGGTCAAGAAGCTCATCGAGACCGCGCACAACGAGGCGTGGGAGATCCTGGTCGAGAACCGCGACGTCCTCGACAACCTGGTTCTGGCCCTCCTGGAGAAGGAGACGCTGAACAAGGAGGAGATCGCCGAGATCTTCAAGTCGATCGTCAAGCGCCCGCCGCGTCCGGCCTGGACGGGTTCCTCGCGGCGTACGCCGTCGACCCGCCCGCCGGTGCTCTCGCCCCGGGAGCTCGCCCTGACCAACGGCACCCAGCCGACGGCCAACGGCAGCACCACGGCGGCCTCCCTGAGCAAGTCCGCCGAGACGGTGGAGCTTCCGGAGGACTCCAACCCGGAGTCCTGACGCCCGCGACGTGGCCTTGGTCACGGACACCGGAATGCGTACCGCGCCCCCCAGGTTTCCTATCCTGGGGGGCGCTGCGGTTGCCGCGTTTCCCGCGGTTCGCGCATTTGGCAGTCCGTATGAGGAACGAGGCACACATGACCGACCCGGTGACCCTTGAGGACGATCTGCGCCGCATCGGCGAGTTCGACGAGAAGCGTGCCGAGAACGCGGTCCGTGAGCTGCTGCTCGCGGTCGGGGAGGACCCCGACCGCGAGGGACTGCGGGAGACCCCGGCGCGGGTCGCGCGGGCGTACCGGGAGATCTTCGCGGGCCTCTACCAGGAGCCGGAGGACGTCCTGACGACGACCTTCGACCTGGGGCACGACGAGATGGTCCTGGTCAAGGACATCGAGGTGCTGTCGAGCTGCGAGCACCACCTGGTGCCGTTCGTGGGCGTGGCCCATGTCGGCTACATCCCCTCGACGGACGGCAAGATCACCGGACTGTCGAAGCTGGCCCGGCTCGTCGACGTCTTCGCGCGCCGTCCGCAGGTGCAGGAGCGGCTCACCACGCAGATCGCGGACTCCCTCATGCGGATACTCGAACCGCGCGGCGTGATCGTGGTCATCGAGTGCGAGCACATGTGCATGACGATGCGCGGGGTCCGCAAGCCCGGCGCGAAGACCATCACCTCGGCGGTGCGGGGCCAACTGCGCGACTCCGCGACCCGGGCGGAGGCCATGAGCCTGATCATGGCCAAGTGACCCGAGGGGTTCCCGCCCCCTTGGCCCACGGTCCCCGCCGGGCGGAACACGGCCCACGACTCACGGTCCGGCGACGCAACCCACCCGTCGGAGTTCACGTCCTACAGGGCGCAAATCTCCGACGAGAGTGGGGCACGCGGTGGTCATCCGCGTCGCCGGGGCTGGGTGAGCGATGTCTGTCTTCGTGGAGGAAGAGCCCGGCGTCCCGGTGCGCGGCGACGGGATACGGCGGCTCCCGCGGCTGATGCCGGCGTCCGCCGCGCCGCGCGCGGTGGGGACGGCGTGCGCGCTGGTGGGGCTGCTGGATCTGGCGGCAGGGGTGTTCCCCGGGTTCCGGCACAGCCGGATGCATGTGCTGGCCGGGGTCTTCCCGGGGACCGTCACCTCGGTGGCCGCGGCGGCGGGGGTGGTCACCGGCATCCTCATGCTGATGCTGGCGCACGCCCTCAAGCGGGGGAAGAAGCGCGCCTGGCGGGCGGCGGTCCTGCTGCTGCCGGTCGGCGCGGTGGCCCAGGTGCTGCACCGGCACTCGCTGGGCGGGGCAGCGCTCTCCACGCTCCTGCTGGCCCTGCTGATCCGGTACCGCGCGGAGTTCTCGGCGCTCGGCGATCCGCGCACACGGCTGCGGGCGGTCGCGGCCTTCGTGGGACTGAGCGTGCTCAGCCTGGTCCTGGGACTGGTCATCGTCAGTGCCCACCCGGCCGGCGGCCCGGCCGATCCGTCCTGGACGGACCGCCTGGCGGAGGTGCTCTACGGGCTCCTCGGCTTCGACGGGCCGGTCGCCTACGCCACCGACGAGGCGGCCGACATCGTCGCGTACTCGCTGGGCGGGCTGGGCTTCCTGATCGCCGCCACCACCGCGTACCTGGCGCTGCGTCCGGCCCGTCCGGTCGCCGAGCTGACCTCGGGCGACGAGGGGCGGCTGAGGGAACTGCTGGCCCGGCACGGCGCCCGCGACTCGCTGGGGCACTTCGCGCTGCGCCGCGACAAGAGCGTGGTCTTCTCGCCGAGCGGCAAGGCGGCGGTCTGCTACCGCGTGGTCTCCGGGGTGATGCTGGCCAGCGGCGACCCCATCGGCGACGTGGAGGCCTGGCCGGGGGCGATACAGCGGTTCATGGCGGAGGCCCGGGCGCACGCGTGGATCCCGGCGGTCATGGGCTGCAGCGAGACCGGCGGCGAGGTGTGGACCCGGGAGACCGGGCTGGACGCCCTGGAGCTGGGCGACGAGGCGATCGTCGAGACCTCCTGCTTCTCGTTGTCGGGCCGGGCGATGCGCAACGTGCGGCAGATGGTCAAGCGCATCGAGCGCGCGGGCTACCGCTGCCGGGTCCGGCGCGTGGCGGAGCTGGGCGAGGAGGAGCGCGACAGCGTCCGCAGGGCGGCCGACGCCTGGCGCGGCACGGACACCGAGCGCGGCTTCTCCATGGCTCTGGGCCGCTTCGGCGACCCGGCGGACGAGGAGTGCGTGGTGGTGACGGCGCACGACGCGCAGGACGTGCTGAGGGCGGTGCTGCACTTCGTGCCGTGGGGCGGCGACGGTATGTCGCTGGACCTGATGCGGCGCGACCGGTCCGCCGACCCGGGGCTGAACGAACTGCTGATCGTCGCCGCGCTGCGCGAGGCACCGGGACTGGGCGTGCGGCGGGTCTCGCTGAACTTCGCGATGTTCCGGTCGGCGCTGGCCCGCGGGGAGCGGCTGGGCGCGGGACCGGTGCTGCGGACCTGGCGCGGGCTGCTGGTCTTCCTGTCCCGGTGGTTCCAGATCGAGTCCCTGTACAAGTTCAACGCCAAGTTCCAGCCCGAGTGGCTGCCGCGCTTCCTGGTCTTCCGGGCCACCAAGGACCTGCCCCGCATCGGCCTGGCCGCCATGCAGGCCGAGGGATTCGTCACCCTGGCCCTCCCCGCGTGGGCCTCCCGGCGCCTGCGGTGAGCCGCCCGCTCTAGGCTGGCCCCATGGGTACGATGCGCGGCCGCGTGGCCGGATTGCCGTCCTGGGACCGGTGCGCGGTCATGGGCGTGGTGAACGTCACGCCGGACTCGTTCTCCGACGGCGGCGAGTGGTTCGACACGGATCTGGCGGTCAAGCACGGACTGGACCTCGTCGCGGCCGGCGCCGACCTGGTGGACGTCGGCGGCGAGTCGACCCGTCCGGGCGCGGCGCGGGTGGGCGAGGCGGAGGAGCTGCGCCGGGTGATCCCGGTGGTCCGGGAGCTGACCAGGGCGGGGGTCGTGGTGAGCGTCGACACGATGCGCGCCTCGGTCGCGGAGAAGGCGGTCGAGGCGGGCGCGGTGCTCGTCAACGACGTCAGCGGCGGCCTCGCCGACCCGGCGATGATCCCGGTCGTGGCGGCGACGGGCAGCCCGTTCATCGTGATGCACTGGCGCGGCCAGAGCATCGACATGAACAACCGGGCGGTCTACGAGGACGTCGTCGGCGAGGTCACCGCGGAGCTGCGGCGCAGCCTCGACCACGCGGTGGCGGGCGGCATCGACCCGGAGCGGATCATCCTCGACCCGGGGCTGGGCTTCGCGAAGAACGCCGAGCACGACCTGGCCCTGATCGCCCGCATCGAGGACCTGCTGGCACTCGGCCGGCCCCTGCTGATCGCGGCCTCCCGCAAGCGGTTCCTGGGCCGCGTGCTGGCGGGCGAGGGCGGTGACCCGCCGCCTGCGAGGGAACGGGACGCCGCCACGGCCGCCGTGACCGCCATCGTGGCGGGCCGCGGTGCCTGGGCGGTGCGGGTGCACGAGGTACACGACAGCGCGGACGCCGTACGCGTCGCACGGGCGCTGGAAGGGGCAGGGGCACGGTGAACGGGGAACGGGCGACGAGAGGGGGGCGCAGTGACGCCGCGTACGGCTGAGGCCGCGCAGGTCGAACAGGCGAACCAGGCGTTCTACGACGCCGTGGAGCGGTCCGACCTGGACGCGCTGGAGGAGCTGGTGCTGACCGGCCCGCTCGCGGAGACGGTGTCCGTGGTGCATCCGGGCTGGCCGGTGCTGCGCGGCCGCCGCGAGGTGATGCGCTCGTACGCCCTGATCATGGCGAACACCGAGTACATCCAGTTCTTCCTCACGGACGTCGAGGTGGCCGTCGACGGGGACACGGCCCTGGTGACCTGCACGGAGAACATCCTCACCGGCGGCCCCGCCGAGGAGGAGGGCGAGATGGGCTCGCTGGTCGGCGGCCTTGTGGTCGCCACGAATGTGTTTCGGCGCACACCGGAGGGCTGGCGGCTGTGGGTGCACCACGGCTCCCCGGTGATGGCCGACGGGATCGACGAGGACGACGCGGAGGACGCCGACAACGGCGGAGAAGGGTCAGCCTGAGCCCTTCTGACCACTCGTTCGAGCCAAGAAGTGGTGACGGCCGGAGTAGGCCGGTCCGCCCCGGGGTAAGCGCGGGGCGGTCGGCTGCCTCGGTGCCCGGTACTGGGGACTGTCGGTGGTCGAAGGTAGATTCGAGTAAAGGGCAGTGCGGCTCACCCCTCCCGCTGGGCGGGCGGACCGCGCCCGTCCGTCCGTACGACGACCAGCGGGAGTGAATCGTGGATCGTGTCGCGCTGCGCGGCCTGAAGGCCCGCGGGCACCACGGCGTGTTCGAACACGAGCGCCGGGAGGGCCAGGACTTCTTCGTGGACCTCGTCCTCGGTCTGGACACCGCTCCCGCGGCCGCCACGGACGACCTGACCAGGACCGTGCACTACGGCATCGTGGCCGAGGAGGTCACCGCCGTCGTCGAGGGCGAGCCCGTGGACCTGATCGAGACCTTGGCCCAGCGGATCGCCGACCGGGTGCTCAAGCACGACCTGGTCCAGGAGGTGGAGGTCACCGTGCACAAGCCACAGGCCCCGATCACCGTCCCGTTCAGCGATGTGTCCGTCACGATCACCCGGAGGCGCCCGTGAGCTACGACCCCACCGTGCAGCCGGTCCCGGCCTCCGTCGTCGCACAGGTCGACGCCGCGGACTCGACGCTGCAGAATCCGAAGTTCGCCGTCATCTCGCTGGGGAGCAATCTCGGCAACCGCCTGGAGACGCTCCAGGGCGCCGTGGACGCCCTGGAGGACACTCCGGGCGTGCGGGTCAAGAAGGTCTCCCCGGTCTACGAGACGGAGCCCTGGGGCGTCGAGCCGGGCTCGCAGCCGAACTACTTCAACGCCGTCGTCCTGATCAGGACGACGCTCCCGCCCTCCTCGCTGCTGGAGCGCGGCCGGGCGATCGAGGACGCCTTCGCCCGGACCCGCAGCGAGCGCTGGGGCGCCCGCACCATCGATGTCGACATCGTCGCCTACCAGGGCTTCGTCTCCGACGACCCCGAGCTGACGCTCCCGCATCCGCGGGCACACCAGCGGGCCTTCGTGCTGGCCCCGTGGCTCGACATCGACCCGGCGGCCGAGCTGCCGGGGCAGGGCCCGGTGGCCGGGTTGCTGGCCGGCGTGGGCCGGGAGAGCGTGTGGGCCAGGGGCGACGTGGAACTCAGGCTGCCGGAGTAATCGTTACGATCCCGTCGTTACGTTCGTCGATGTGATGTGGGGAGCGAGCACTCGGTGAAGGCGCTGCGCATCAGGACTCTGGTCGGACTGTTCGTGGTGGCAGGGGTGCTCTCGTGGGCGGGTGCGAAGCTCTGGGATTCGCTCGGCACCCTGCCGGGCGTGCCGGTGGCCGCCCCGATCGTGCTGGCGCTGATCGCCGCCGTGCTGGCGGCGACCGCGCTGTCGCTGCGCTCCCGGCTGCGCGCGCAGCGTGAGCGCCGTCCGGGCGCGAAGGGGGTGGATCCCTTGCTGGCCGCCCGCTCGGTGGTCTTCGGGCAGGCCAGCGCACTGGTCGCCGCGCTCGTCGCGGGCATGTACGGCGGAGTGTGCGTCTTCCTCGTGATGTACCAGCTGGACAACGACCCCCGCCGCGACCAGGCGATCTACGCGGGAACGGCGGTGATCGCCGGAGTCGCGGTGTGTGCCGCCGCGCTCTTCCTGGAGCGGGTGTGCCGCCTTCCGGAGGACGAGGACGACAACCGCACCGGCGCGGTCGGCGGCCGGGCGTAGCGGAGTATCTGCAGGGGCGCGGGGGTCGTAGGGGTCGCGGCCTGGGCTGGGCCGGTGGCTTGGCTGACGCGCCGTCTCGCTCCCTTCGGTCGCACAGCGGCGGGCTGCGGATGGGGGGTGGGGGCGGCTCTCGTCGGGCGTGCCCGATCTTCTCCGGTTCAAAGATCGGGCTCTGTTCCGCCGACTATGTCGGCGAAAGCGAGCCCGATGTCCCCTTCAACGGCTCGACAGCACCCCGAATCAGCCGCAGTCGCCGGTTACGGCGGGCGCGCCCACCACCCACCGATGGCGTGGAAGCGGTCATCTATACGCGCGGACGGCAACGAGACCGGCACCACCGGAGAGGCACCCCGCTCCGGCGCCTGAACCCCCGCCACCCACCGGCCCGCACACCGCAGCGAAGGCCCGCCCCCACCCTCCCCGTCCGCAGCCCGCCGCTGTGCGACCGAAGGGCGCGAGACGGCGAGACAGCCGACCCACCCGGCAACCGACCCCTCAGTAGCCGCGCCGGACGTTCTCCGCCGCGGCGTCGGCCTGGCGATGGGAGCGCCGCTTCCGTTCGGCAGCCAGCTCGGCCAGCGCGTCGTCGAGGGCGGTCAGGACGCGGGCCGCGGCGCGGTCGGTCACATCGGGTGCCGCGTCCGCGGCCGGCCCGCCGCGGAAGCCGATCGCCCGGGTGAGGGCGGCCAGGACGGGTTCGTCCGCCGCCAGCCGGGCGGCCGCGCCGCGCCGGGTGGGGGAGTCGGCCAGTACGACGTGGTCGCTGTGCAGGAACAGCCAGCGCCGGCGCTGCTCCCGTACGAGCTCTCCCTCGGCCTCTAGGCGGGTCAGGTAGGTGTCGGCGAGGTTGCGGCCCCTTCGCCACAGCCAGTCGCCGACGGTCTCGTACGGGGCCTCGCGCAGAAGCGCCGAGGCGGCCTCGGCCAGCAGATGGTCGGTGATCGCCGGGTGGCCGGCCGGCACGAGGCGGTCGCCGGCCAGGGTGACGGCCCCGGCGGGCAGGAGATCGATCGCCTCGGCCGCCGCGAGCGCGAGGGAGAGGTCGCCCGGTTCCACGGAGCGCTCTGCCGCCCGCTCCAGGGCGGTGATGGTCAGGTCCCGTGGGGTGGTCATGGAACGCTCCGCATCAGGAGGCATCGGCGCTCGGCCCGACTCGGCGATTGTCACCCGCCCCGGTCGCGCACGCCACCGAGTGCCGGGGCGCCCCCCGGCGACGGCGGCGCTATCCCGCCGCCAGGGTCCGGTCCTCGGCCTCCTCGTTGACCGAACGGCGCAGGGCGGCGTGGAGCGTCGCCGGGGTCAGCACGCCGGCGAAGCGGTCGCCGTCCACCACGGCTATCCACCCCGCGTCGTGCTGCAGCATCGCGCTGAACGCCTGCTTCAGGGGCGCGCCCACCGGTACCCAGGCCTCCAGGCGGCGGGTGTGGTCGGCGACGGTGCCCGAGGTGAGGGTGCCCGCGGCGACGTAGCCGCGCAGCGCGCCGTCACCGTCGAGGACGACGGCGTAGGGGTCGCCCTGCTCGGCGAGGACCGCGGCGGCCTCCGCGGCGGGGGAACCGGCGCGCACAACGGGCGGGTGCTCGAGGTCGGAGGCCTCGATCGGCGTGACGGAGAGCCGCTTGAGGCCGCGGTCGGAACCGACGAAGTCGGCCACATAGGGCGTGGCGGGAGAGCCCAGCACGGTCGCGGGGGTGTCGTACTGCTCGATCCGGCCGGGGCCGAAGACGGCCATGCGGTCGCCGAGCCGGACCGCCTCCTCGATGTCATGGGTGACGAACAGCACGGTCTTGCGCACCTGTTCCTGCAGTCGCAGGAACTCCGACTGCAACCGCTCGCGCACCACCGGGTCGACGGCGCCGAAGGGCTCGTCCATCAGCAGCAGCGGGGGGTCGGCCGCCAGGGCCCGCGCGACGCCGACCCGCTGCCGCTGGCCGCCGGAGAGCTGCTCGGGGTACCGGGAGCCGTGCACGGTCGGGTCCAGGCCGACCAGTTCCAGCAACTCGGCGGCCCGCGCGCGGCGCTTGGCGCGGGTCCAGCCGAGCAGGTGCGGCACGGTCTCGGTGTTCTCCAGCACGGTCTTGTGGGGGAACAGCCCGACGTTCTGGATGACGTAGCCGATGCGGCGGCGCAGCCGGACCGGGTCGATGGCGGCGATGTCCTCGCCGTCCAGCAGGATCCGGCCGGCGGTGGGCTCGATGAGCCGGTTGACCATCTTCATCGTCGTGGTCTTGCCGCAGCCGGACGGTCCGACGAGGGTGACGAGTTCGCCGTCGCCGACCTCGAAGGACAGGTCGTCGACGGCGGTGGTGCCGTCGGGGTAGCGCTTGGTGACGTTCTCGAAGCGGATCATCGGGACCTCTCGTCGGCGCTGGGCGGTGCGGCGTCACCCCCCAGCTTCGTACACCGTCCGCCATGGATGTGAAGGGGGTGTTGCGAGCATGTGGCCGAACCCCGGGAATGTCGGTGCCCGGGTTTACGCTCACCTGCATGACGTGAACCGGGCGGGGGAGGTGGGAGGGCATGGGGGGACGGGATTGCCTCGCGGCGAACGACTGGATCTGCGGAGAGTACGTCCGCACACGCAGCCATGAGTTGGTGGAGGCGGGCGTCCAGCATCTGTGGATCACGCTCGCGTCGGTGACGGCGGGCATCCTGCTCGCGCTGCCGCTGGCCCTGATCGCCCGTCGATGGCGGGCGGCCGAGGCGCCGGTGCTGGCGGTGACGACGGTGCTCTACACGATCCCGTCGCTGGCGCTCTTCTCGCTGCTGCTGCCGGTGTTCGGGATCTCCGCGTCGGTGGTCGTCACCGGCCTGACCCTGTATTCGCTGACCATCCTGGTCAGGAACTTCCTGGCCGGACTGGACGCCGTTCCCGAGGACGCGCGGGAGGCGGCGCGCGGGATGGGCTACGGGCCGATACGCCTGCTGTGGGAGGTCGAGCTGCCGCTGGCGCTGCCCGCGGTGATGGCGGGCGTGCGCATCGCCACGGTCGCCACGGTGTCCCTCACCACGGTGGGTGCGATCGTCGGTTACGGCGGCCTCGGCAACCTCATCAAGGACGGCATGCAGAGCTTCTTCAAGGCCGAGGTGCTCACCGCGTCCGTGATCTGCGTGGTGTTCGCCCTCGCGGCCGACCTGCTGCTGCTGGGAGTGCAGCGGCTGCTCACGCCGTGGACCAGGGCCGCGAAGGCGGTGGGGTGATGGGGGCGATTCCCGGCGCGTGGGGCTGGCTGACCACGGGCACCAACTGGACGGGTACCGACGGGGTGCTGCAGCGGCTCGCCGAGCATCTCGTGCTGACCTCCGTGTCGATGACCATCGCCTGTGTGCTGGCCCTGCCGGTCGCGGTCCTCCTCGGCCACCTCGGCAGGGGCGGCGCGCTCGCGGTGAACCTCTCCAACATCGGGCGGGCGGTGCCCACCTTCGCCGTCCTGGTGCTGCTCATCGTCGCGACGAACTCGGCGCGTTACTGGCCCACGATCATCGCGCTGGTGCTGTTCGCCGTACCGCCGCTGCTCACCAACACGTACGTCGGCATGCACCAGGTCGACCGGGACGCGGTGGAGGCCGCCCGGGGCATGGGGATGACCGGCGGCCAACTGCTCTTCCGGGTGGAGCTGCCGCTCGCCGCGCCCTTCGTCATGAGCGGGGTGCGCTCGGCCGCCGTCCAGGTCGTCGCCACCGCCACGCTCGCCGCGATCCCCGGCGAGGGCGGCCTCGGCCGCATCATCACCGCGGGCTTCGCCCAGTACGACACGGCGAAGGTCGTCGCGGGCGCGGTGCTCGTGGCCGCGCTCGCCCTGCTGGTGGAGGGGGTCTTCCTGGCGCTGCAGCGGCTGCTGTCCCCCACGCGGAAGGCCCGGCCCGCCCGAAGACCTGCCCGTCCCACACCTCAGATGGAGTTCTCATGAGCAAGGCCCTTCGCACCGCCACCGCCGTGGCCGCCGTGGCGGTTCTCTCCGCTGGCCTGGCGGCCTGCGGCGGCGACAGCCTGGAGAAGAACGGCGGGGGAGGGGGCAGCTCGTCAGGCGGTGGCAAGGGCTCCCTCACCATCGGCTCCGCCGGGTTCACCGAGAGCACGGTCCTCGCCCAGCTGTACGCGCAGGTGCTGACCGACGCCGGCTACAAGACCACGATCAAGACCGTCGACAACCGCGAGCTGTACGAACCCGCCCTGGAGAAGGGCCAGATCGACGTCGTCCCTGAGTACGCCGCCACGCTCGCGGAATTCCTCAACGCGAAGGCGAACGGCAAGGACGCCGAGCCCGTCGCCTCCTCCGATGTCGACGCCACCGTCAAGGCGCTCACCGAACTCGCGACTCCGCGCGGGCTCAAGGTGTTGCCGGCGGGAGAAGCGGTCGACCAGAACGCATTCGCGGTCACCAAGGACTTCGCGGAGAAGAACAACCTCAAGACCCTCTCCGACCTCGGAAAGTCGAAGATCAAGATCAAGCTGGCGGCGGGCGAGGAATGCTCCATCCGCCCCTTCTGCTCGCCGGGCCTGAAGAAGACCTACGGCATAGACGTCACTTCCATCGACACCAAGGGAGTCGGCACCGTCCAGGCCAAGCAGGCCGTCAAGGACGGCACCGACCAGCTGGTGCTCACCACCACCACGGACGCCACCCTCGACCAGTTCGGGCTGGTGCTCCTGGAGGACGACAAGGGCCTGCAGAACGCGGACAACGTGCTGCCCGTCGTCAACGCGAAGGAAGCCGGCGGTGCGGACGTCGCCGAGGCCCTGGGCAAGCTCACCGAGGTGCTCACGACGGCCGATCTCACCGAGCTGAACAAGCAGGTGGACTCGGAGCGCAAGAAGCCCGAGGACGTCGCCGCGGATTACCTGAAGTCGAAGGGTCTGCTGAAGGGCTGAGGCCCTGACGGGCAAGATCGGGAATTGACGTTCGGAGGGGGCTCGCGCGACGCTTCGTATGCGCGCGAGCGCCCTCCGTATTTGTCGTTGTGCGTTCGGTGAGAAATCGGATGCCGCGGCCCCACGCGACGCACGGGCACGCTAAGTTCCATTCCATGCCCCGTGGACGACACCGCCATTCCCAGCCGCTGCACCGGCTGCTTCCGCCCGCGACGGTCGCCGGCTCCGCCGCGCTCCTCGCTGTCGGCGCCCTGGCGATCGGTGATCCGGTGCTGCTCCGCGTGTTCGTCGTCGCGGCGGCCGGTGTCGCCGGCGGCGGTGCCTTCCTGCTGCGCAGCTGGGACCGCGCCGCCGGCAAGCAGGTCGCCGACCTCAAGACGGCGCGCGTGCGCGACGAGTGGCGTGCCGACGAGCGCATCGCGGAGCTCGAGGTGGACCTCGAGGACTCCCGGGAGCTGCGCGGCAAGCTGGAGAACAAGCTGCGCGGCAAGCGCGCCGAGCTGGCCCGGCTCCGCACGGAGCACGCGGACCTGCTGCGGCGCTACGCCACCGCCGAGTCCGAGCGGGCCCGCGCCCTGGAGGACGGCCGTGTCGCGAAGAAGGCCGTCGGGGCCGGTTCCTCGCTGCCCGTGCCGTACTCGTCGCCGGTCAGCCCCGCCGCGTACCTGCGGGCCGCCGCGGCGCTGCGCGACCTCCCGCGCAACGGCGCCCGCCAGCAGGCCGCGCTCACCGTCGAGGAGGCCCGCCGCCGCGACGTCGCGGACATCGACGAGCCGCAGGGCCGGCACGCGGCGGACACGGCCGTCCGGGAGCGCCCCGCCGAGGCCACCAGCAGCGGCACCGGGGGCGCTCCGGCGCTGCCCGTGCGCAAGCCCAAGCTCGTTCCGGCGGTCGCCGCGGCCGTGCTGCCGTACGCCAAGCCGAACAGGCAGGCCAGTCGGGCGCAGGGCGGCTTCGACTTCTTCGGCACCAAGAGCGAGAAGGCCCCCGCCAAGGAGTCGCCGGCGGCGGAGCCCGAGGAGGCGGACCTCGCCGACGTCGTCGGGGACGAGGCCGTCGCGGAGCAGGCCGAGGTCATCGACCTGACCGTGCACGACGAGACCGAGCAGCTGGACCTCAGCGAGCTGCGCGCCCAGTCCTCCTGACGCCCGGCGGGTCGCCCAGTGGCGGCCCGCCGATCACCGGCCGGGTCACCCGGCCGTTCCGTCACTTGTCGATGTCGCCGACGACGAAGAACATCGAGCCCAGGATCGCCACCATGTCGGCCACCAGCGTGCCCGGCAGCAGTACGGCCAGCGCCTGGACGTTGTTGTAGGAGGCCGAGCGCAGCTTCAGCCGGTACGGCGTCTTGTCGCCCTTGGACACCAGGTAGTAGCCGTTGAGCCCGAGCGGGTTCTCCGTCCAGGCGTACGTGTGGCCCTCCGGGGCCTTGAGCACCTTCGGCAGCCGCTGGTTGATCGGCCCCGGGGGCAGCTCGGCCAGCCGGTCCAGGCAGGCGTCGGCGAGGTCCAGGGCGTTGTGGGTCTGCTCCAGCAGCACCTCGAAGCGGGCCAGGCAGTCG
Source organism: Streptomyces sp. NPDC026673 (assembly GCF_040638135.1). Lineage (NCBI taxonomy): Bacteria > Bacillati > Actinomycetota > Actinomycetes > Kitasatosporales > Streptomycetaceae > Streptomyces > Streptomyces sp. NPDC026673. Next base: position 182,608 of record NZ_JBEZXR010000001.1, read on the forward strand.
CCGGCGGTGCGGGTGGGCACCTTCAGGGTGTCCGCCAGCTCCGCGTAGGCCAGGTAGGGCTCGTCCCGGCGCAGGTCGAAGTCGACGCCCGAGGCCCGGGCGATCGGCCCGCTCACGCCGTACGCGTGCACGTTTTCCGCGCTGAGCACGCCGACACCGCGGGTGCGGCCCCGGAAGATCTCGTTGCCCAGTACGAGGTCGTCGTAGGTGTCCATCCGCGACCGCACGGAGGCGACGGCGGCGCGCGCCCGGCCGTGCCAGCCGTTGGGCAGGTCCTCCTTGAGGCCGCCGACGCGGTTGAACATGTAGTGCATGCGGCCGCCGGAGACCTCCTCCATGACCGCCTGGAGATCCTCGCGTTCCCGGAACGCGTAGAAGATCGGGGTGATCCCGCCCAGCTCCAGGGGGTAGGAGCCGAGGAACATCAGGTGGTTCAGCACCCGGTTCAGCTCGGCGAGCAGGGTGCGGGTCCACACCGCGCGCTCGGGGACCTCCATGCCGAGCATGCGCTCCACGGCGAGCACCACGCCGAGTTCGTTGGAGAAGGCGGAGAGCCAGTCGTGCCGGTTGGCCAGCATGATGATCTGGCGGTAGTCCCGGGCCTCGAAGAGCTTCTCCGCGCCGCGGTGCATGTATCCGATGATCGGCTCGACCGCGCTGATCCGCTCGCCGTCCAGGCGCATGCGCAGGCGCAGCACACCGTGCGTCGAGGGGTGCTGCGGGCCGATGTTCAGCACCATGTCGGTGCCCTCGGCCGCGCCGCCGATGCCGATCGTGGTCTCCGTCATGGCTCCAGTTTCCCATCCCTTTACGCGTCGTGGGGGGTGCCCCCCGCCACGGTCGCGGGCGCCGGGACCCGCTGCTCCAGCCAGAGGAAGCCGCCCAGCCCGGCCGGGTCGGTGAGTTCGGCGGCCTCGCCCGCGGACGCCAGGGCGCGGACGTAGCCGGCGGGGTCGGAGGAGGCCAGGGAGAGCGGTGGGCGGGCCCCGGTGACCCCGAGGTCGCGCAGCGCCTCGCGCTGGGTGCGCAGGACCGCTCCGGGGCCCGCGCAGGCGTCCATCGCCACGTGCGCGGTGATGTCGCAGGAGCCGTCCGGTACCGGGGGCGAGAGCTCGCGGCCCTCCCGGAACGCGGTGAGCGTCCCGTACGGCGGCCGTGTGGCCGACAGGTGCCCGTAGTCGACCGCGACAGCGGTCCCGGCCTCCAGGGAGGCCACCGCGGCGGTCCAGGCGGAATCCCGCCAGCGGCCGATCTCCGCCCTGGTCCCGGCCTCGGCGCCCTCGATCGGCCACCACCGGCGCAGCCACGCGGCGTCCTCCCCGGCCACCGCGTCGCCGTGTCGTTCGGCCCCGTCGGAGGCGCGTACCAGGACGTAACGGGGCACGCCGTGCCGGTCGGTCTCGGCCACGTCGACCGGCACGTTGTCCAGCCATTCGTTCGCGAAGAGCACACCCCGCAGCCCCTGGGGGACCTCTTCGCACCAGGTCACCCGGGTGTCGAGGCCGTCCGGCCGCGGGGCCTTCTCGACCGCGTACGGCCGCAGGCGGGTGCGCAAAGTGGCCGGAACCACATCGATCACCCCCGTGAGGAGCTCCCCGGCACCCGCGCCGACGTCCACCAGGGCCAGCTCGCCGGGGTGCCCGAGCTCCGCGTCGACGCGTGCCAGGAGGCGGGCGACGGCCCCCGCGAACAGCGGCGACGCATGGACGGACGTGCGGAAATGGCCGGCCGGGCGCTCCCGCCGGAAGAACCCTCCGGGGCCGTACAGGGCCCGCTCCGCGGCCTCCCGCCATCCCGTGTACGCGGCTGTGCTGTCGATCACGGCTCCACGGTATGCGCACAGCCCGGGGCATCGGACGGTTGAGCGGCTTGTCACCGGTTCCAGGTAGGGTGCCGTGGTCAGAGGTGTGTCCGCCCATGACGGCCGCGGATGAATCGATCATGAACATTGGCCATCTGAAGAGCGCACTCCTTTTACCGGATGGCCCGGTACTGATAGGTGCTGTGCAAGCGACAGGCAGTGGAAGGTGAAGAGCGGATGACGGCCGGCAACAACGGTGCTCCCGAGCCCGGGAATGACGACCCCTTCGCGTACCTGTACCGCCAGGACGGCGAAGAGCCGGGTCAGGCGGCTGCTGCCCAGCCCGGCGTGCCCCGCACCTCGTACAACCAGGTGCAGCGGGTCGGTGAGCGGCGCTCCCAGCAGCCGCAGCAGCCCCAGCAGCCCCAGCAGGGCGGTTACGGGTACCCGCAGCAGCAGCCCGGGTACGGCCAGCAGCAGCCCTCCTACGGTCACCAGCAGCCCCAGGCGACCCAGCAGTTCCCCCAGGGTCCCGGCGGCCCGGCCGGCGGCGGCAGCCGCCGCGCGGCGTCCGCGCGCCCCGGCGGCCCGAACAGCAAGGGCCTGCTGATCGGCGCCGTCGCCGTGGTGGCCGCCGTCGCGATCGGCATCGGCGTGGCGATGGCGGGCGGCGACGACGACAAGTCGCAGGCGGGCAGCACCCCGACCCCGACGGCGAACAGCGACGGCGGCAAGGGCGACAGCTCCGGCAAGCCCTCCGCCTCGGCGAGCGCGACCGAGCCCGGTGTCGTCGACGCGGCGACGCTGGTCAAGGCGGGCGGCGCGAGGATCGGTTCCCAGTACAAGGGCACCCTGGCGGCGGGCGGCAAGTACGTCGAGAACATGAACGCGGTGGGCGCGTCGGTGACCTGGAAGGTCGACGTGCCGAAGGACGGCTCGTACGACTTCTGGATCCGCTACGGCAACGCGGAGAAGGACTCGGCCAGCGCCACGATCGTGGTCAACGGGAAGCCCCAGAGCTACAAGCCGGACCTGAAGAACTGGGGCAAGGAGGGCGACTGGAACCACTGGTACCGCTCCTACGCCACCCTCGACCTGAAGCAGGGGACCAACACGCTCGCCCTGACCTGCGGTCAGGGCGACGCCTGCCACTTCAACCTCGACCAGCTGGCGCTCATGGACAAGGACCAGTCGCCCAAGGGCTGGTGAGGCTGATCCGGCTGTGGCCCGCCGGTCACGGCGGGCTACAGCCGTGAGGCACCCTCCTCCGAGCGCAGCACCTCGACCCGCCCCAGCAGGTCCTCGTACACCCCGCGGTCGAATTCGCCCGCGACCGGCGCCGCCACGGTGGCCGCCGAGAGGGCGACGGCGCGGGCGAGACGCCGCGGCCAGTCGAGGCCCTCGACGAGGCCGGAGAGCAGGGCGGCGACGGCGGAGTCGCCGGCGCCGGCCGGGTTGCCGGGGACGGGGGCCGGAGGCCGGGCGGTCCACACGGTTCCGTCCTCGGCGAGGGCGAGCATGCCGTCGGGGCCGAGTGAGGCGGCGACGGCGCGGGCGCCGCGGCGCCGGGCGGCGCGGGCGGCGCGCAGCGGTTCCGTCGTGCCGGTGAGGCCGGTCAGCTCGGTGGCGTTCGGCTTCACGAGGTCGGGGCGCGCGGCCAGACCGCGCCGCAGGGGTTCGCCGCTGGTGTCCAGGAGTACGGGGACGCCCACGCCCCGCGCGTCCCGGACGAGGTCGGCGTAGCAGCCGACGGGCAGTCCCGGCGGCAGGCTGCCGCACAGGGCCACGGCCCGTATGGCGCCGCCCTCCAGGAACGCGCGGTACGTGCCGAGGAAGGCCGCCCACTCCTCCGAAGTGATGGTCGGCCCGGGCTCGTTGAACATCGTGGTGTCGCCGCCCGACTCGTCCACGACGCCCACCGTCCGACGCGTGCTGCCGGAGGTGGGCACGAGGGCGTCCGTGACGCCGTCGATCCCGGTCAGCCAGGCGCGCAGCCGGTCACCGGCCGCGCCGCCCGCGAAGCCGGTCGCGACGGCCTGGTGGCCGAGCGCGGCGAGGACGCGGGCGACGTTCAGCCCTTTGCCGCCGGGACGTTCCGCGGCCTCGGACACCCGGTGGGTGGTGTGCGGCCGCAGGCGGGGGACGCGGTAGGTCACGTCGAGGGCGGCGTTCAGCGTGACGGTGACGATCACCGCATGATCCCTTCGAACAGCGTGTGCGATGGGAAGGGATCATGCCAAAGGAACGCCCGGAGGCACAGACCCCGCCGCCCCGGGCCCGTCAGGGCTCGACGACCCAGCTTCCCTTCCGCATGACGCCCACCAGGTCGAACGCCTCGTTCAGGACCACCAGGTCGGCGTCCTTGCCGGCCTCCAGCGAGCCGATCCGGTCGTAAGCGCCCAGCAGGCGCGCCGGGTTGGCGCTCAGTGCCCGTACGGCGTCGCCGACCGGCAGTCCGTCCACGGTGACCGCCCGCTTGAACGCGGTGTCCAGGGTGAGCGTGGAGCCGGCGATGGAACCGCCCTCGACGAGCCGGGCGACGCCGTCGACGACGTCGACCTCCATCGGGCCGAGCAGGTAGCGGCCGTCGCCGAAGCCGGCGGCGTCCATGGCGTCGGTGATGAAGGCGACCCGCTCGGCGCCGGCGCTGCGGAACGCCAACTCCAGGACGGCCGGGTGGAGGTGGACGCCGTCGTTGATGAGCTCGACGGTGACCCGCTCGTCCTCCAGCAGCGCTGCGATGGGGCCGGGCGTCCGGTGCTGCAGCGCGGGCATGGCGTTGAACAGGTGCGTCGCCACGGTCGCGCCCGCCTCGACGGCCTCCAGGGTGGCCTCGTACGCGGCGTCGGTGTGACCGACGGCGGCGATGACGCCGTGCTCCGCCAGCATCCGCACCGAGTCCAGCCCGCCGGGCAGTTCGGGGGCGAGGGTCACCATGCGCGCGGTGCCCCGGGCGGCGTCGAGCAGCTTGCGGACGTCCGAGGGGTGCGGGTCGCGCAGCAGCGACGGCTTGTGCGCGCCGCGGCGGTGCGGGGAGATGAACGGACCCTCGAAGTGGATGCCGGCCAGGTCGCCCTGCTCGACCAGCTCCGACAGCAGGGCGGCCTGCCGGGCGAGGTCGTCCAGGTCCCCGGTGACGGTGGAGGCGAGCAGCGTCGTGGTGCCGTGCCTGCGGTGGGTCTCGACGCCGGTGAGGACGGCCTCCGCGCCCCCGGAGGAGAAGGACGCGCCGCCGCCGCCGTGCACGTGGATGTCGACGAAGCCGGGGACGATCCAGTGCCCGGTCAGGTCGCGGGTGGACGCCTGGCGCGCGTCGTTCGCGATGATCGAGCGGCCCTCGACGGTCACCCGGCCGTCCTCGACCACGCCGTCCGGCAGCACCACACGGGCACCGGTCAGCACGCTAGTTGCCGCAGTCAAGCGGTCACCTCCACGGAGAGAAGATCCCAGGCGAGCAGCCCTGCGCCCAGGCATCCGGCGGTGTCCCCGAGGGCCGCCGGCACGATGAGGGGGTGTTGCTGGAAGGTCAGCCGCCGCTCGACGGCGGCACGCAGCGGCGCGAAGAGGGTGTCGCCGGCCTCGGCCAGACCGCCGCCGACGATCAGCGTGCCCGGGGTCAGCAGGGTGATCCCGGTGACCAGGCCGTCGGCGAGGGCGGCGACCACCTCGTCCCACACGGCCGTCGCGCGGGGGTCGCCCGCGGCCACGGCGGCGGCGCAGCCTGCGGCCCCGGTGTCCGGGCTTCCCCCGGCCGCCTCCCAGGCGCGGGCCACGGCGGCGGCGGAGGCCACCGTCTCCAGGCAGCCGTGCTGGCCGCAGCCGCAGGCCAGGCCGCCGGGGCGGACGACGATGTGGCCGAGCTCGGTGGCCTCGACGCGGCCCTCGATGCCGATCGCGCCGGCGATGCCGGTGCCCAGGGCCACGAACAGGAAGCGCTCGGCGCCGCGCCCCGCGCCCAGCCGGCCCTCGGCGAGGCCCCCGGCGCGCACGTCGTGGCCGAGGGCGACGGGGGTGCCGTCGAGCCGGCGGGTGAGCAGGTCGCGCAGGGGCGCGTCGCGCCAGCCGAGGTTCGCGGAGTACACGGCGATACCGGCCCGCTCGTCGACCAGGCCGGGTACGGCCACCCCGGCCGCGGCGGCGGGCTCGCCGTAAGCGCTTTCTCCGTGGGCCCGGAGTTCCGCGGCGAAGTCGAGCACGGAATCGACCACGGCGCCCGGACCGCGTTCCCGGCCGGTCGGGCGGCGCGCCTCGTGCAGCAGCGTGCCGTCCGCCGCGACCAGGGCGGCCTTCATGCCGGTGCCGCCCACATCGAGGGCGATGACGTGTCTCACGGGGGACAGTGTCGCGCGCGACCCCACAAAAGGTCTAGTCCACTCGGCGAAAGAGATCGCGTTCCGCGTGCGAACGGACGCCAGGTGACGTTGCGCAAGCGCAACCCGAGTGGTGTAGACCTCGGCTGCCGGCGGGGTGAAGACTCCAAGCGATCAGAGGAACACTCAGCGCATTCGATGACCGGAAGGAACCCGGTGTACCGGAGACGAACCCTGAGCACGATCGCCGCCGGCCTCTCGGCGGCCCTGTCCCTCACCACCCTCGGCGCCTGCGGTCCGGGCTCGGGATCGGGGGACGCCGCGCTCACGATGGTCGCGGCCGACTACGGTTCCGGGCCCGACGACGACTCCCGGCTCTACTGGGACCGGATAGCCCGCGCGTACGAGGCGAAGCACCCGGGGATCACGATCGACGTGAAGGTCTACGACTGGAAGGTCGTGGACCGGAAGGTCGCCGAGATGGTGGCCGCGGGCGACGCCCCCGACATCGCGCAGATCGGCTCCTACGCCGACTACGTCGAGGACGACCGGCTCTACAGCGCCGAGGAGATTCTCAACGTCTCGGCCCAGGCCGACTTCATCGGCTCCCTCGCCGAGGCGGGCGAGGTCCACCAGGCGCAGTTCGGGCTGCCGTTCGTGTCCAGCTCGCGCATGTTCTTCTACAACAAGGACCTCTTCCGCAGGGCGGGCCTCCACCGGGCCCCCAGGACCTGGGACGACGTCAGGGCGGCCGCCGAGGCGCTGAAGGCGGTCGGGGTCGGTGTCCCGTACGGGCTGCCGCTCGGCCCCGAGGAGGCCCAGGCCGAGGCGCTGATGTGGATGCTCGGCAACAACGGCGGCTACACCAACCTCGCCGGCGGCTACACGATCAACTCCGTCCGGAACATCCAGGCCCTGCAGTGGGTCAAGGACAACCTCGTCCGGCCGGGCCTCACGGGCCCCACGGAACCGGCGAAGACCGATCGCCAGGACGTCTTCGACGCCTTCCTCGCCGGTGACGCCGGCATGATCAACGGCCACCCCACCCTGCTCGCCGAGGCCCGCCGGAAGGGCATCGACGTCGGCGCCGTCCCGATCCCCGGGCGCACCGGCCGCGTCCAGGAGACCCTCGGCGTCGCGGACTGGCTGCTGGCCTTCAGACAGCACGGCCATCGCGACCAGATCGGCGACTTCCTGGAGTACGTCTACAGCCCCGCGAACGCGCTGGCCTTCCTGGACGAGTACGGGCTGCTGCCGGTGACCACCTCGGCGTCCGAGGCCATGGCGCGGAAGAAGAGGTACAAGGAGCTCCGGCCGTTCATCGACCAGCTGCCGACGGCGGTGTTCTACCCCGCGCAGAAGACCTCCTGGGGCACTGTCGCGGGCAGGCTCAAGACCTCCCTCGGCAAGGCGGTCTCCCCGGACGGCGTGCCCGGCACCGTCCTGGGGCGCGTGCAGCAGCAGGCGGAGGCGCTCGACGCGGAACGGGAGTGACCGGGGCGCGGATATGGTTGTCGGATGGAACGGGACGAGACCGGGGCGGAGGCACCCCAGGACGGGCTGACGGAACAGGACCGCGCGGTCCTCGACATCGCCCGCCGCACCTGGACCGGCCCCGGCGCGAAGGAACGGGCCGTCCGCGAACGCCTCGGCATCTCCCCCACGCGTTACTACCAGCTCCTCAACGCCCTCCTGGACGATCCCCGCGCCCTGGCGCACGACCCCGTCACGGTCAACCGCCTCCGCCGCACCCGGGACACCCACCGCACCAACCGCTGACCCCGTCCGCCGGGGGCGGGATGCTTCCGTACGCCGGGCGTGCACCCCGCGGGGGTCGGTATGGTCGGGGGCATGAGCCGCAGCCGCAGCAACGAACTGCCGGTGCCGACGACGCCGGAGGGCGGCGAGGGCCTGGCCGCACTGCTCGCAGAGCCCCGCAGGGCGGTGCTGGCCCTGGACTTCGACGGGACGCTGGCGCCGATCGTGCCGGATCCGGACAGCGCGCGGGCGCATCCCGGCGCCGCCGCCGCGCTGGCCCGTCTGGCGCCCCGCATCGGGTCCGTCGTGGTCGTGACGGGCCGCCCCGCGGGAGTGGCCGTGCGGTACGGGGGCTTCGCCGGGGTGCGGGGCCTGGAGCACCTGGTCGTGCTGGGGCACTACGGGGCCGAGCGCTGGGACGCGCGTTCCGGTGAGGTGAAGGCGCCCGGCGCGCACCCCGGGGTCAACGCGGTGCGCGCGGAGCTGCCGGGCGTGCTGGACGCGATCGGGGCGTGGCAGGGCACGTGGGTGGAGGACAAGGGCCGTGCGGTGGCCGTCCACACGCGCCGCACGGAGGATCCGCAGGCCGCGTTCGAGGCGCTCAACGGTCCGCTGCGCGCGCTGGCCGAGCGCCACGGGCTGATCGTGGAGCCGGGCCGGATGGTGCTGGAGCTGCGACCGCCCGGAATGGACAAGGGCGTTGCCCTCAGCGACTACCTGCGGGAGGTCGGCGCCGGTCCCGTCCTCTACGCCGGTGACGACCTGGGCGACCTGGCCGCCTTCGGGGCCGTGGAGAAGCGCCGCGCCGAGGGCCTGCCCGGGGTGCTGGTGTGCAGCGGCAGCGCGGAGGTGGTCGAACTGGCCGCCCGCGCCGACCTCGTGGTGGACGGCCCGGAGGGCGTCGTGGAGCTGATCGACGCCCTCGCGGACGCCCTGGAGCGGCGGGACGCTCAGGACGAGGCCGTCACCCAGCCGCCGGTCAGCGACTGAACCGCGGAGCCGTCGAGGTCCGCGAGCTTCAGGCCGGTGAACGCCCGGGCCTGCGGCGAGGTCTGCACGCGGAAGGGCGGCCGCTCGGCGGTGAGCACGTCGACGATGGGCGCGGCGGCGTCGTCGACGGTCTGCGCGGCCGCGAACGCCTGGGTGGTGCGGTCGAGGTAGTGCGTGAGCGCGGGCGCGTACGGTCCCGCGGCCGCCACGTACGCGGGGATGTCGAGGCCCAGGTTGGCGATGAACTCGCTGCCCACCGCGCCGGGTTCGACGACGCTGACGGCGACCCCGACCGCGGCCGCCACGGGCGCGAGTGCCTCCATGTAGCCCTCGACCGCGAACTTCGCCGCGCAGTAGGCCTCGTTGAAGGGCTGCCCGACGACACCGCCGACGCTGGTGACGGTGACCAGCCGGCCGCCGGAGGCACGCAGGTGCGGCATCGCCGCCTTGACGACCTCGACGACCCCGAAGAAGTTGACCTCCATCGTGGCGCGGACGTCCGCCACCGTCTCCAGTTCGATCGTGCCGACGTGCCCGGCGCCGGCGTTGTTGACCACCGCGTCGAGGGCGCCGAACTCGACGACGACGTCCTCGACGCACGCGGCGACCAGCCGCGGGTCGGTCACGTCCAGCCGCTTGACGTGGACGTGCTCGGAGACGCCCGCCTTCGCCGCGGCCTCGCGGAGGGCGTCCGCCTTGCCGGGGTCGCGCATGGTGGCCACCACGTTCCAGCCCGCGCGGGCGGCGGCCACGGCGGCGGCCAGGCCGATGCCGGAAGAGGTGCCGGTGATCAGGACGGTCCTGCGGGTGCCGGTGGGCATGGGCGGTTCTCGCTCTCTGGCGTTCCGTGCGTGGTGCGGGGCCCGCTGCTTGGGGTGCGGGTACCCGCACCCTAAGAGGCCCGTGCCCGCACCCTCGGCAGGGCAGGCCGCCCGGCCCCGGATCAGGGGCGTGGGACCTCAGCCGTGGCCCGGGGCGGCCGCGTCGTGGACGAGGAGGGCGATCTGCACCCGGTTGTTCAGGCCCAGCTTGCCGAGGATGCGTGAGACGTGCGTCTTGACGGTCGGCACGCTCATGTGGAGTCCGGCCGCGATCTCCGCGTTGGACCGGCCCTCGCCGACGGCGAGGGCCACCTCCCGCTCCCGTTCGCCCAGCGACGCGAGCCGCCGCCGTGCCGCCGCCCCCGCGCCGCGCTCCGCCGCACCGGTGCCCGCGACCTGGGCGATCAACTGCCGGGTCACCGCCGGGGACAGCACCGGTTCCCCGGCCGCCACCTTGCGCACCGCCTCGACGATCTCGCGCGGCGGGGTGTCCTTGAGGACGAAGCCCGCGGCGCCGGCGCGCAGCGCCCGCAGGACGTGCTCGTCGGTGTTGAAGGTGGTCAGCACGATCACCTCCGGCGCCCCCGGCCGGGCCCGCAGCGCCTCGGTGGCCGCGAGACCGTCCACCGAGGGCATGCGGATGTCCATCAGCACCACGTCGGGGGAGTGCTCCTCGACCAGCGCAGCCACCTCGCCGCCGTCGCCCGCCTCGGCGACGACCTCGATGTCCGGCGCCCCGCCGAGCATCAGCCGCAGCCCCGCCCGAACCAGCGGGTCGTCGTCCACGAGCAGCAGCCGCACCATCGTCACGCCGCCCACGGTAGCCAGGCGCGCAGCCGGAAGTCCGGGCCGACCCGGCCGTGTTCCAGCCCGCCGCCGGCGAGCGCGGCCCGTTCCGCGAGCCCGATCAGGCCCTGCCCCGCGCCGGGGATGGCCGAGACCACGCCCGCGGCGATCGGCGCCGGATTGCTGACCTCGACCGTCAGCCCGTCCGCCGGGCCGCCGGCCAGCCGCACCGTCACCTGTGTGCCGGGGGCGTGCTTGCGGGCGTTGGTCAGCCCCTCCTGCACGATCCGGTACGCCGTGCGCCCCGAGGCGCCGGGCGCCGCCGACACGGCGACGTCGTCCGCCTCCAGCACGATCCGCATCCCGGCGTCCCGTGACTCCGTCACCAGCCGCGGCACGTCCGCCAGCGTCGGCTGCGGCCGTGCGCCCGCGCCGTCCGCCGTGCCGGTCCCGTCCGGTCCGCGCAGGACACCGATGATCCCGCGCAGGTCCTCCAGCGCCTCGTGCGCGCTCTCCCGGATCACCCCGGCCGCGCGCTCGATCTCCGCCGGGGGCGCGTCCGGACGGAACTCCAGCGCCCCCGCGTGGACGCTGAGCAGCGACAGCCGGTGCGCCAGCACGTCGTGCATCTCCCGGGCGATCTCCTCGCGCGCCTGCCGCCGCCCGCGCTCGGCGTACGAGGCGAGCAACTGGCGCCGGGAGCGCACGTACAGGCCCCAGCCGATCGAACCCGCCATGATCACGAAGAAGGTCAGCGCCGAGCCGGTCTCCGGCAGATCCGGGTCGGGGCCCCGTGCCACGAACAGCGGCAGCGGCGCGAACGCCAGGGCCGCCACCCACGCCGTCGTACGCAGCGGCCGGTAGGCCGCGACGGTGAACACCGCCACCGCGGTCGGGCCTCCGACCAGGTGCGCGAACCAGCCCGTCACCAGCAGCACCACCGCCAGCTGCACCGGCCACCGGTGCCGCAGGAACAGCGCCGCGCACGCGGCCGCGGCGACCGCCTGCTCGGCGACCCCGATCGGGGCGCCCACGCCGTCCACGGACAGCACGGAGAAGGCCGCCGCACCGAGGAAGACCGCGATGTCGGCGACCGTCCCCTTCCGTACGCGTCGCATGTCCCCGAATGTACGGTCCCGGGGCGCGGGCACCACCCCCGCGTCCCAAGTCGATACCTTCGGACGACAACCCGCGCGCGATCGGCGACTTTCGCCGACAGCCGGTGCGGGTGCGGGCTCCCTAGCCTCGTGGCATGAAGGGTTTCCTCGGCTTCCTCGGCTTCGTGCTGCTCTCCCAGGGCATCGGCGGCATCGCCTACGAGCTCACCGGCGGCTGGTTCCGCCTGTGGGCGCTGACCCACCGGATCGGCTTCCTGGACGGCTATCAGATCTATGTGTGCGTGCTGCTCGTCGCGCTGGGCGTCGCGGTGTGCATGGCGGCGGAGTCCGTGGGAAAGCGGTCCTGACGGTGCGGGACACAGGCCCGCCCCGGCCCCTCGTCATGAGCGCTGGGGGCCGGGGCGGTGGCACACGTAGGGGGATCTACCAGTTGTTGTTGTTGTCCCGGACGATGGCGCCGCACTCCACGACGGCACGGGCGGTGGCCACCCTGGTCACCGGGACGCTGGGGATGTGCCGGACGGTGACGGTCCATCCGTTGCCGGACCGCTGGCTCGTCAGCACGACCAGGACGGGGTCGCTGAGGACGAAACCGCCGCCGGTGACCTCGGCACGCGAGGGGCAGCGCGCCGAGACGGTCTGCGTGGCGCCCGAGGGCACGAGGGCGGAGACGCCCAGGAACTCGGCGGTCCTCAACCGCCAGTCGTCGCGGTTGTTGCCGCCCTTCACGGGGTTCGCGGCGGCGTCTTCGGCGACCGCGGCGGTGCGCGCGGTGGCGGTGGCGTTCGTGGGGCCGATGAAAGCGGTGGTCGTGACGACCGCCGTGGCGACGGTCATGGCTCCGGCGACACCCCAAAGCACCTTACGACGGGGTCGTCCGGACAGGACATTCTTCGCTCGTATGTTCATCTCTCTGCCTTCGAAGATGACGAAAGGAGCTCGCTCCCGGATCGAAGCGATTGCGCTCATCGTTACCTTGTGCGTGCGGTTCCGCACTTTGGGTGACCAAAGAGGATGAACGGTGCCCCGCCTGCGATCTGACGGAGCGGCGGAGCGTCACTCAGTCGGCCGTCCCGGACGGCACCACCCAGCGGACGGGCCGGCCGGTTACGCCGACGATCATGTCGAAGTCGCCGTCGTAGTGCGGGACGGTCGCGCCGTGCCGCTCCGCGGTAGCCGCGATGATCAGTCGGCTGCCACCCGCGGCCTCACGCGGGGGCGCTGCCGCACGATGCCCGCGCGGGCCAGGGCGGCGCCGCGCGGACCGTCTGACGGGGCGACGGGTGGAGCGGCGGGGGCGGCTCCGGCGCAAGGCGTGCAGGGGCCCGTGGGGCGGCCCGGGGGCAGCGGGTCGCCGCAGTCGGGGCATTCGGGGAGCGGGGCCGCGGGGGCGGCGGGGTCGCGGTCGGCGCGTGGTGCGGGGAGCTTGTCGCGCAGGCGGCGGGCGATGAAGCCGGCGGGGGAGTGGACCGCGGAGGGCAGTCCGCGGGACAGGGCGGTGCGCAGTTCCAGCTCGCTCGCGCCGTGGGCCAGCCAGCGGGCGGCGAGCGGGGCCAGCCGGGCCGCCTCGGCGACGCCCAGGGTGAGCCTGGCCTCCCGCCGCCCGAGGCGGTGCAGCGCGGCCGCCGCGCGGGCGACCAGCGGCTCGTCGGCGGCGGGCTCGGGGTGGGAGGTGTTCTGCTCCTCCCTGTTCTCCCCCTTGGGGGATGCGCCGACGGCCCGTACGGACGGCGCACCGGCGGTCGGGATGCTGCCGCCCGGCGCCGCGAAGGCGGCCTCGATCTCGGCGGGGTCGCGCAGCGGCACGTTGGAGACGAGGACCCGGGTGGTCCAGCGGCCGGTCTCGGGGCTCTGGGTGCGGCGGGTGTGCACATAGCCCTCCGCCTCCAGCTGCTGCCGGGCCCGGCGCAGGGCGATGCGCCCTTCGGGCATCTTCTCGCCGATGGACTGGAGGGTCTCCCGGGACTCCTCCGGCAGGGAGAGCGCCCACTGCAACAGCCGTACGGCGGCGCCGTTCAGGCGCGGATGGCGGATGAGGTCGTTCGGCGTCTGGGAGAAGAAACGGGACGGCGGGATAGCATGGCGGATCATTTGCGGGGCTCCTTGTAAGCCTCGTACGTGTAGGCCCCCGGCCGGTGTTGGCGCACCACGGGGGCCGCTTCATGCGTCAGGCACGAAGCGTGATCGGCCGATTACTCTACCGGTGTCGCGGCGCTGTCGGCGACGAAGGCGACGAACGCCGTCCACGCCTCGCCGGTGAAGGCCAGCGCGGGCCCGGCGGGGTCCTTGGAGTCCCGCACGTGCACGGCGCCGGGGGCGTGGGCGACCTCGACGCAGTCGCCTCCCTCGCTGCCGCTGTAACTGCTGGTGAACCAGGCGAGTCGGGATGTCATAGCTCCCCCGCAATCTGCTCGATCACTCCGGCGGAGTCCCCCACGCTGAGGGCCTGTGAGCGGATCATCGCATAGCGCTGGTGGAGTTTGCTGACCTCGTCCCGGCCGTCCACCAGCACGCTGCGGCCCTGGACTTCGAGATAGGCGAGCAGCCGCAGATCCGGGGTCTCCAGCAGCGACATGGGGCCGTCGAAGCCGGCGTGCGCCTCGTGGGAGAGCGGCATCACCTGCACCGTGACATGGCGCAGCGCCGCGGCCTCCAGCAGCCGCTCCAACTGGCGCCGGTGCACGGTCCGTCCGCCGACCGGGCGGCGCAGCACCCACTCCTCGACGACGAAGGCGAGTTGCGGCGCGGGGGCGCGGGTCAGCAGCGACTGCCGGGCCAGCCGGGCCCGCACCCGGCGTTCGACCTCCTCCGTCTCCAGCGTCGGGCAGTAGGCGCCGAGCACCACACGGGCGTACTCCGCGGTCTGCAGCAGGCCGTTGATGACGTGGGTGTCGTATTTGTAGAGGCAGACCGCCGCCCGCTCCAGTTCCGCGTACTCCTCGAACCAGGAGGGGAACTCGGCCCGTTCCAGATGGCGGGCCGCGGAGCGCAGCACCCCGCCGCCGTCGCCGAGCAGGATCCCCGCCCTCTCCACGAACGCGGGCGGCGGCATCCGCTCGCCGCGCTCGATCTTCACGACCAGCGACTTCGAATACCCGACATGCGCGGCCAGTTCGTCGGTCGAGACCCCCCGGGCCTCCCGCAGCGACCGCGCCACGGAGCCGAACATCCGCATGCTGGCCGAGCCCTCGCACTTCGCGGACACGGCACCACCTCCCCGGTACACACGCCGTACACAGCCGCGGGCCCGCCCCTGCACAGCTGATCCGGGGTCAGATCCGCCCTGGTCAGGCTAGCCACGGCAGGGAACCGTTGGACCCATGACGCAGGAATCCCCACCCGGAACGGCGATGCGCATCGTCGCCGAGCCCGCCCGCATCGCCGAGGTGCGCCACGTCGTACGCGAACAGCTCCGCGCCTGGGGGCGCGAGGACCTGGCGCCCGCCGCCGCGCTGTGCGTCACGGAGATACTCGCCAACGTCCACCGGCACGCGGGCTCGCCCGAGTGCGAACTGACCTTGGACGACCTGGCGTCCGAGGGCGTGCGGGCCACGGTCAGCGACCGTTCGCCCGTCCTGCCCGTCACGGCGCCCGGGCCGCCGGACTGGGCGGCCGAGCGCGGACGCGGGATGCATCTGATCGCGGCGGCCGCGCACCGCTGGGGCGCCCGGCCGACCCCGGGCGGCAAGCAGGTGTGGGTGGTGCTGCGGTGAGGCCCGCCTCGTGGACCTGGCTGGACGACACGGCGTTCGGGCCGGTGGCGTTTCTGCTGCTGGCCCATCCGCAGGGGCGCGGCGCGGCCGGACTCGCGGCACTTCTCGGGCTCGCCGAGCCGGGGCGGCGGCTGCCCCTGCTCGGCGAGCGGATCGCCGTTTCCCGCCCGGGCCGGGCCGTGGTGCGCGGCGCCGGAGGCGAGCCGCTGCTGGAGGTCGCGGCCGGGGAGCGGTGGTCGGCCTTCGTCTCGGGCGGCGGACCGGTCGCGCTGGTCGTGGGGCTCGATCCGCTCGCCCGCCGCGCGCCGCTGCCGGAGGTGGAGGCGTACCTGGCGCTGGGCACGGCGGCCGGGCGCATCCGGCTGGGGATCAGCGGGCGCGAGCTCTCGGGCCCGCGGTGACCGCGCCGCGCGGCCGGTGCGGCTCAGCGCACGCGGCCCGCGTGCTGCGCGGCGAGGCGGACGGGCGCGTTGGGGCGCCGTAGCCGCGGTAGGCGTCGCGCTGGACGACCTCGAAGAAGACCCGGCCGACCGTCTCGGTGTAGCAGTGCAGGAATGTGCCGTGGGCGTCTCGGTCGTAGAGGATGCCCAGTTCGCGGTAGGTCTCCAGCGCGCCGGGCGCGAGGTCGAACCGGGCCGCCAGGTCGTCGTGGTAGTTCGCGGGCACCGCCGGCAGGCGGCCCGCGGCGCTCTGCGTCCCCCCGGTGCTCGCCGCCGTCACCGCCCGCGAGACCCACAAGATGCCGACCGAACGGCTCGGCCTGCGGGACGTCCCGCCCGCGCCGGACCGGATGCCCGTCGAGGCCTGATCCGCGCCGGGGCCCGGTCCGCGTGTGCGGCGGGCCCGGTCAGCCCAGGGCGCGCAACTGGTCCAGGAACCACTGCTGCGGGGGGAGCGCCGTCGAGGCCACCGCGAGCCGCTTGGTGGCCTCCGCCCGCTCGCCGTGCGACACGGACAGCGCCTGGTGGAGGGCGTCGGCCGTGGCCCGGATGTCGTACGGGTTGACCACGAACGCGTCGTCGGCGAGCTCCTCGTACGCCCCGGCCTCGCGGGAGAGCACCAGCGCCACGCCGTCGTCCGAGACGACCGGGATCTCCTTGGCCACCAGGTTCATGCCGTCGCGGATCGGGTTGACCAGCGCGACGTCCGCCAGGCGGTAGGCGGCCAGGGAGCGCGCGAAGTCGTCCTTGACGTGCAGGACCACCGGCTGCCAGCCCGGCGTGCCGAACTCCTCGTTGATCTCCTCGGCCAGATCGGAGACCTCGTCGGTGTACTCCCGGTAGACCGCCAGGTCGTGGCGCGAGGGGTAGGCGAAGGCGATGTGCACCACGCGCCCCTGCCATTCGGGGTGGTCGCGCAGCAGCTGCGCGTACGCGAGCAGGCCGCGCACGATGTTCTTCGACAGCTCGGTGCGGTCCACCCGCACGATGACCTTGCGGTCCGGGCCGCCCACCGCCTCCTGCAGCGTCGCCAGGCGCTCGTCCACGTCAGGCTGGTGCGCCCGCTCCCGCAGGAAGTCGGCGTCCGCGCCGAGGCCGTGCACCCCGATGCGCGTGGTGCGGCCCTTGTGGGTGACCGTGAGGCTGCCCTCGTCGCGGATGACGGACGCGCCCAGCACGTCGGCGCAGCACGCGGCGAAGGCGTCGGCCCAGCGGCGGGTCAGGAAACCGGCCCGGTCGGAACCGAGGATGCCGCTCAGCACCTCCGCCGCGACGTCGTCCGGCAGCAGGCGGAAGTAGTCCGGCGGCGCCCACGGGGTGTGCGAGAAATGGCCGATGCGCAGGTCGGGCCGGCGCGAGCGGAGCAGTTGCGGCACCAGGGCCAGGTGGTAGTCCTGCACCAGGACGGCGGCGCCCTGGCCCGCCTCGTCGGCGAGCGCGTCGGCGAAGGCGGCGTTGTAGGCCGTGTACGCCGCCCACTGCTCGCGGAAGTCCTCGTCGAAGACAGGCTCCAGCGGGGTCTGGAACAGCATGTGGTGGATGAACCACAGCACCGAGTTGGCGATGCCGTTGTAGGCCGAGGCGAAGGTGTCCGCCGGGATGTCCAGCATCCGTACGTGCTGGCCGCCGGTGTCCGCGGTGGCGAGGCGGCCCGTCCCTCCGGAGCTGCGGAGGACGGCGGCCCGGTCGCCCTCGCCGAGGGCCGCGCAGACCCAGACGGCGTCCGCGTCCGGCCCGATCGCGCTCAGCCCCGACACGAGTCCGCCGCCGCCGCGGCGGGCGGTGAGCGTGCCGTCCTCGCGGAGGCTGTACGACACGGGGCCGCGGTTGGACGCGACCAGTACGCGCGCGGCATGCGATGCGACCATGCGGCCAGCCTAGCCACGCATGCCCGGCGGCAAACGTACGAGCTAGCCCAGCCGGGGGTTTCCAGCCGGGTGCCCCCCGCGGTAGCTGGGGAGGGCTGGCGCAACCTCACGACGACGCCGCACCTGTGCGGTACCGCGGGTGTCGTCGGCGTATGCACGCCGGTGGTGAGGGTGTGCCAACCCGTTTCGCCTTGCGGAACGACTTCCCACAACCCCCGGGCGATGGGCACCGGCCTCCGGCGAGCGGCCGACCCGCTACCGGGCCGGAGGCCTACGCCACCGCGCGGCGGCGGGCGTATTCGGGGACCGTGCGCATCGGGGGGCGTTCCTCCGTCGCGACGTCGTGGACGCGCGGCTCGAAACCGCCGTCCGGGGACCGCTCGAACTGCGTGAGGACGGGGCGTACGAGATGACCCCGCGCCAAGCGGATCTGCGCGGTCCGGTAGATCGCCGCCGCCATGCGGCCCAGCGCCTGGCCGTCCTGGTGCCGGTGGTGCCGGACCCCCACGTCGACCTGGGCGAGCGCGTCGAGCCCCACCGTGTTGAGCGCGTCCACGAGCAGCCCGAGCTCCACCCCGTATCCCACGGGGAACGGCAGCCGCTCCAGCAGCGAGCGCCGCGCCGCGTACTCGCCGCCCAGCGGCTGGACGAACCCCGCCAGCCGCGGCCAGTGCAGATTGAGCAGCGGCCGCGCGACCAGCTCCGTCACCCGCCCCCCACCGGCCGGCACCAGCGTGCCGCCGGTCTCCAGGGGGCGGTCGTACATCGCCTTGACCAACTGCACGTCCGGATCCGTGAGCAGCGGCCCGACGATCCCCGACACGAACCGCGCGTCGAACTCCCGCAGGTCGGAGTCGACGAAGCAGACGATCTCCCCGCGCGTCACCAGCAGCGAGCGCCACAGCACCTCGCCCTTGCCGGGCACCGCGGGCAGCCGCGGGAGCACGTCGTCCCGGTGGACGACGACCGCCCCGGCGGCGGCCGCGACCTCGGCGGTGCGGTCGGTCGATCCGGAGTCCAGCACGACGAGTTCGTCGACCAGCGGAACGGCCTCGCTCATCAGCTCCCGGCGGATCGTGGCGACGATCTCCCCGACCGTGGCCTCCTCGTCGAGGGCGGGCAGCACGACGCTGACCGTGCCGCGCGCACCCGCGGCGCGCTTGGCGGCGAGCAGCTGCGGCAGCGGCCTGCGGTCGGCGGTCCAGGACCGCCGTTGCAGCCAGCCGGCTACCTCGTCGAGCACCGGGTTGCTCCGTTTCTGCCCGTCTCGCAGGACGGACGGGCCATGACCAGGTTCGAGGTCGTCGGTTACAGTCTTGAACACGAGGCATGACCATCGTATGTCCACGGTGATCGCGCCTTGTCGGACAAATGCCCGGGCCCCGCGCCCGGCGCCATACCGCTCATCCAGAGGGGCAGAGGGAACGGCCCGTTGAAGCCCCGGCAACCCTCCCGCCGACCGCGAGGTCCAGGTGGGGAAGGTGCCAATTCCGTCTCGCGGCGAGATGCGCCGCGAGGAAGATGAGGAGAAAGGGCCTCGCCTGACATGGCTGCGCAGACCGTTGCATCCGCGTCCACAGACTCCGCCTTCGGGCCCGCGTCCGCGCTCTCCTGCCGCGAGTGCGGCGAGCGCTTCCCGCTGGCTCCGCTCTTCGCCTGCGAGGTCTGTTTCGGGCCGCTCGAAGTGGCGTACGACCTCCCGGGCGGCGATCCCGAGACCCTCCGCAAGCGGATCGAGTCCGGGCCGAACAACATCTGGCGCTACGCGCCGCTGCTGCCCGTCCCCGCGGACGTGGCCGCCAAGCCCAACCTCAACCCGGGCTTCACCAAGCTGGTCAAGGCCGACAACCTCGCCCGCGAGCTGGGCGTCACCGGCGGCCTGCACATCAAGGACGACTCCGGCAACCCGACCCACTCCTTCAAGGACCGGGTCGTCGCCATCGCCCTGGAGGCAGCCCGCACCTTCGGCCTCACCACCCTGTCCTGCTCCTCCACCGGCAACCTGGCCGGCGCCGTGGGCGCCGCGGCCGCCCGCGCCGGCTTCCGTTCCTGCGTGTTCATCCCGCACGACCTGGAGGAGGGCAAGGTCGTCATGGCCGCGGTGTACGGCGGCGAGCTGGTCGGCATCGAGGGCACCTACGACGACGTCAACCGCTTCTGCAGCGAGCTGATCGGCGACCCGATCGGCGAGGGCTGGGGCTTCGTCAACGTCAACCTCCGCCCGTACTACGGCGAGGGCTCCAAGACGCTCGCGTACGAGATCTGCGAGCAGCTGGGCTGGCGCCTGCCGGACAACATCGTCATCCCGATCGCCTCGGGCTCGCAGCTGACGAAGATCGACAAGGGGCTGCAGGAACTGATCAAGCTCGGCCTGGTGGAGGAGAAGCCGTACCGGATCTACGGCGCCCAGGCCGAGGGCTGCTCCCCGGTCTCCACCGCCTTCAAGGCCGGCCACGACGTGGTCCGCCCCCAGAAGCCGAACACCATCGCCAAGTCGCTCGCCATCGGCAACCCGGCCGACGGCCCCTACGTCCTGGACATCGCCCGGCGCACGGGCGGCGCCGTCGAGGACGTCACCGACGAACAGGTGGTGGACGCCATCAAGCTGCTCGCCCGGACCGAGGGCATCTTCGCCGAGACGGCGGGCGGCGTGACGGTCGGCGTGCTGCGGAAGCTGATCGAGACCGGGCAGCTCGACCCGGCCGGTGAGACGGTCGTGCTCAACACCGGCGACGGCCTCAAGACGCTGGACGCCGTCGCCCCGACCTCCCGCCCCACGGCCACCATCCGCCCGAGCCTCGACGCGTTCCGTGCCGCCGGCCTGGCCGGCTGACCCCGACCGCCCCGGCCGACCCAGACTGAAGGTGAACCCCGCATCATGAGCGCTACCGTCCGCATCCCGACCATCCTCCGCACCTACACCGGCGGCCGGGCCGAGGTCCCGGCCGACGGCGGCACCCTGGCCGAGGTCATCGACTCGCTGGAGGCGAACCACCCCGGCATCTCCGCGCGGGTCCTGGACGACACGGGCAAGCTGCGCCGTTTCGTGAACGTCTACGTCAACGACGACGACGTCCGCTTCTCCGAGGGCCTGCAGACCGCGGTGGGCGAGGGCGCGTCCGTCTCGATCATCCCGGCGGTCGCCGGAGGCTGCTGATCCGCACGGACCGCGAGTGGCAGGGGTGCCGGGGCTTCCCGGCACCCCTCCGTGCTTGAGCGGTAGTTGAAGGGCTGTACAGTTGCCCTGAACGGATCGCAACTCCCTGCAACGCTCTGCGCAACCCCTTTTCCCGGGAGCGGCGTTGTCGGCGATTTATCGCCAAATTCACGCGGTGATTGTCTCGTTGGCCGCTTATGTCCGGTCCGAGTTGCCCCGGATTATCAGCCGATCAGGCTCTTCTTCCGTTTCTTCGTGCCCGGAATTCTCGTCCGATTGACCTGTTGCAGACCGCGTCCGGGCAGATACATTCAGCCGCGGTCGACGCGTTCCGGCGCACGCCCCCTTGGCTGTAGGGGGTGAGGTCTGACCCGGGTCCGCGAGGTGCGGGTCTGCGAAGGGCCAGCAATAGGGGAGTTAGGAATGGCTCAGGGCACCGTCAAGTGGTTCAACGCGGAGAAGGGCTACGGCTTCATCGCGGTCGACGGTGGTGCGGACGTCTTCGTGCACTACAGCGCGATCCAGATGGACGGCTACCGCACCCTCGAGGAAGGTCAGCGGGTCGAGTTCGAGATCTCGCAGGGCCAGAAGGGGCCGCAGGCGGACATGGTCCGTCTCGCAGCCGGCTGACGCACCGCGCATCGGCCACGGAGCACTTCGCGTACGGCCGCTCAAACGTACGCGTCGAGGCCCGCCCCCACACGGGGGCGGGCCTTCGTGCGTTCCGGGCCGACCTGCGGGTTGTCCACGGCACCGGCCAAGCGGCTTGCACTCTCCTAGGGCGAGTGCTAATCATTGGCGTTAGCACTCTGACGTTGAGAGTGACAAAGGACCGAGTGGGTGAGGCCCGCTCGAACGCCGGAAAGGAACCGGCGGGAGGGCAGGCCGTCCGTCGCGGGCGCCGGCACGGTCCTGGAGTAATCCTTCCCCGCAGCCCTGTGCCGCGGGGGGACCCCAAGTCCGGGAGGACCACTTCACATGGCCAAGATCATCGCGTTCGACGAGGAGGCACGGCGCGGTCTCGAGCGCGGGATGAACCAGCTCGCCGACGCCGTCAAGGTCACCCTCGGCCCCAAGGGCCGCAACGTCGTCCTCGAGAAGAAGTGGGGCGCCCCCACGATCACCAACGATGGTGTGTCCATCGCCAAGGAGATCGAGCTCGAGGACCCGTACGAGAAGATCGGCGCCGAGCTGGTCAAGGAGGTCGCGAAGAAGACGGACGACGTCGCCGGTGACGGCACGACGACCGCGACCGTCCTCGCCCAGGCGCTGGTCCGCGAGGGCCTGCGCAACGTCGCCGCCGGCGCCAACCCGATGGCCCTGAAGCGCGGTATCGAGAAGGCCGTCGAGGCCGTCTCCGCCGCCCTGCTGGAGCAGGCGAAGGACGTGGAGACCAAGGAGCAGATCGCCTCCACCGCCTCCATCTCCGCCGCCGACCCGCAGATCGGCGAGCTCATCGCCGAGGCCATGGACAAGGTCGGCAAGGAAGGCGTCATCACCGTCGAGGAGTCCCAGACCTTCGGTCTGGAGCTGGAGCTCACCGAGGGTATGCGCTTCGACAAGGGCTACATCTCGGCGTACTTCGCCACCGACCTGGAGCGTATGGAGACGTCCTTCGACGACCCGTACATCCTGATCGTCAACTCCAAGATCTCCGCGGTCAAGGACCTGCTCCCGCTGCTGGAGAAGGTCATGCAGTCCGGCAAGCCGCTGCTGATCATCGCCGAGGACGTCGACGGCGAGGCCCTGTCCACCCTGGTGGTCAACAAGATCCGCGGCACCTTCAAGTCCGTCGCGGTCAAGGCTCCGGGCTTCGGCGACCGCCGCAAGGCCATGCTCGGTGACATCGCCATCCTCACCGGTGGCACCGTCATCTCCGAGGAGGTCGGCCTCAAGCTGGAGAACGCCGGCGTCGACCTGCTCGGCCGCGCCCGCAAGGTCGTCGTCACCAAGGACGAGACCACGATCGTGGACGGCGCCGGCGACCAGGACCAGATCCAGGGCCGCGTCAACCAGATCCGTGCCGAGATCGAGAACAGCGACTCGGACTACGACCGCGAGAAGCTCCAGGAGCGTCTGGCGAAGCTGGCCGGCGGCGTGGCCGTCATCAAGGCCGGTGCCGCCACCGAGGTCGAGCTCAAGGAGCGCAAGCACCGCATCGAGGACGCGGTGCGCAACGCCAAGGCCGCCGTCGAGGAGGGCATCGTCGCCGGTGGTGGCGTGGCCCTGCTCCAGGCGTCCAACGTCTTCGAGAAGCTCGAGCTCGACGGTGACGAGGCCACCGGCGCGTCGATCGTGAAGCTGGCCCTCGAGGCCCCGCTGAAGCAGATCGCCGTCAACGCCGGCCTCGAGGGCGGTGTCGTGGTGGAGAAGGTGCGCAACCTGACCCCGGGTCACGGCCTCAACGCCGCCACGGGTGAGTACGTCGACCTGATCGGCGAGGGCATCATCGACCCCGCCAAGGTGACGCGCTCCGCGCTGCAGAACGCGGCCTCCATCGCCGCGCTCTTCCTCACCACCGAGGCCGTCATCGCCGACAAGCCGGAGAAGGCCGCCGCGCCGGCCGGCGGCGGTATGCCCGGCGGTGACATGGACTTCTGATCCTCCCGGATCAGGACTCCGCACCACGGCAGAACGACCGAGGGCGGTACCCCACGCGGGGTACCGCCCTCGGGCGTTGCCGGGTTCCTCGGGACGGGCGCGGCCGGCCCGGTCACCGAACGGCGACCGGCGCGTCGAGCAGCTCGCGCCAGGTGCGCACCGCCTCCGGGTCGACCGGCCCGGCCCAGCCGGCGGGACGGACCGCGCCGCCGACGTGGAAGGCGTCGATGCCGGCCGCCAGGAGCCGGGGCAGGTGCTCCGCGCGGAGCCCGCCGCCCACCATGAGCTGGGGCTCGCCGGGACGCCCGGCCTCCGCCAGCAGATGCCCGAGACCGGCGTCCACCCCGCGCGCGGAGCCCGCCGTGAGGTAGGTGTCGAGCCCGGGGAGCCCGCGCACGGCCGAGCGCACGGCCTCCCGGTCGGCGGAGTGGTCGATGGCGCGGTGGAAGGTCCACCGGGCGCCGGAGCCGATCGCGTCGGCGAGCAGGCGCACGGCGGACAGGTCCGGCGCGCCCGTCGGGTCGAGGAAGCCGAGCACGAACTCGTCGGCGCCCTCGCCGCGCAGCGCCGCCGCGGCCACGCAGAGCGCGTCCGCCTCCCGGCCGCCGCCCACGGCGAAGTCGGCGCGGCCCCGCAGCATCACCCGGACCGGGATGTCCACCGCCGCGCGTACGGCCGCGAAGGTCTCGCGGGACGGGGTCAGGCCGTCCGCCGACATGTCGGTGACCAGTTCGAGGCGGTCCGCGCCGCCCGTCTGGGCCGCGAGGGCGTCGTCGGCGTCGAGCGCGATCACTTCGAAAATTGGTCTAGACATATCTCCAGGGTGTCACATGCCCTCCCGTGCCCGCGACCCCCCGTGCCCCACAATGACCTTCATGGCTGACACCGCACCCGAAACCGGCTCCGTCCTCCTCACCCGCTGGTGCGACCTGCTGCGCCGCTGCCAGACGGAGTCCGTCGACCCGGTGCCCTACGGCAAGGACCTGATCGCCCGCTGGGCCGAGCCGCACCGCCGCTACCACACCACCGACCACCTGACCGCGGTCCTCGACCACGTCGAGGTCCTCGCCGGGCACGCCGAGGACCCGGACGCGGTGCTGCTCGCCGCCTGGTTCCACGACGCGGTCTACCGGCCCGACCGGTCCGAGAACGAGGAGCGCAGCGCCCGGCTCGCCGAACGCGCGCTCCCCGAGGCCGGTGTCCCGGACTCGATCACCGCGGAGGTGGCCCGTCTGGTCCGGCTCACCGTCACCCACCACCCCGTCGAGGGGGATCGCGACGGCGAGGTGCTCTGCGACGCCGACCTGGCGGTACTCGCCGGCGACCCCACCGCCTACGCCGAGTACGCGGCCGCGGTCCGCGAGGAGTACGGCTTCGTGCCCGACGACGCCTTCCGCCTCGGACGCGCCGACGTGCTGCGCCAACTCCTGCGCCTGCCAAGGCTGTTCCGCACCCCGGAGGGGTACGGGCGCTGGGAGGCCACCGCGCGCCGCAACCTCACCACCGAGCTGGAACTGCTCGCCCCGGGCGCCCGGGACTGACGGCTCTCAGCAGGCCGGACCCGCCGACCCTGCCGTCCCCCGCAGCAAGGAGCGCACCAGCGCGAAGTCGATCCGGTCCGCCTTGCGGAAGCGCAGGCACCCCTTGCCCATGTCGTGGCCGGCCAGCGGCTCGGCATGGGCCGCCACCACGTCCGTGCGCATCACGTACACCGACACGTACTGCTTCTGGCTCGCGAAGGCGAACTCCGCGACACCGTCCCGGCTGTAGGTCGGCATCCGGTACCGCATCGACTCCGTGAACCCGGTGAGCTCCTCGCGGCACAGGGCGAGCAGCGTCCGCAGCGCCTCCCGCCGCTCGGGCGGCGCGTCCTCGACATAGCTCTCCACGTCCATGCGCCCACCCTACGTTCCGGCCTCCGGCGGAGCGGCGGGGGCGACAGGCTCTACCGGGGACGTCTCTTGGGGCGGCGCAGGCCCGCCTCGGTGAGGCGGCGCAGCAGTTCCTTGCTGCCGACCTCGACGGCGCCCGCGGCCACGGCCGAGGCGTAGCGCTCGCTGGGCAGGTCGTAGTGGTCGCCGTCGAAGGCGCGGCGCGGGGAGCCGATGGCGGCCGCGAAGGCGTGGAGCTCCTCGTAGGAGGTGTCGCTGACCATGTGGGACCACATGCGGCCGTGGCCCGGCCAGGTCGGCGGGTCGATGTAGACGGTCACGTCAGCGGGCCCCGCCGAGGGCCGCGGACAGGGCGCCGACGGGGGCGACGGCCTCGCCCAGGGACTCGCACACCCAGTGCGGGTCGGGGCCGAGTTCGGGTTCGACGTCGAGGGCGTGGGGGTCGGCGCAGCGCGGGCAGAGCGGCCAGCGGCCCATCCGTTCGAGAAGGGCGTCCTTGACGTCCTGCGCGACCAGCCCCGCGACGAAGGCGGCGCCGTCGGGCCACTGCTCGACCCACCAGCGGCGCTGGGCGACGGCGTCCTCGACGAGCGAGACGACCTCCGCGTCGGCGACGTCGGTCGCGGCCAGATCGGCGAGTATCAGCGCGCGGGCGCTGTGCAGGGCCGCCTCCAGGCCGGCGGAGGAGCCGGGTGCGTCAGGATCCATGGGCCCCATTGTGGACCAACCGCCGGGCAGGCGTTCTTGACGTCGCCCGGACCTGAAAATAGCTTTCGTTCGTGGCCGAGAAGATGAAGGAAACCTTCAATGCCGGGGGGCTGGCCGCCAAGGTCCGGACCCTGGCCCCGTCCATGACCCGGTCGATGCAGCGCGTCGCCGAGGCCGTGGCCGCGGACCCGGCCGGGTGCTCCCGGCTGACCGTGACGGCGCTGGCGGCCCGCACGGAAACGAGCGAGGCCACCGTGGTGCGGACCGCGCGCGTGCTGGGCTACCCCGGTTACCGGGATCTGCGGCTCGCGCTGGCCGCGCTGGCCGCCCGCGTGGAGGCCGGGGCACCACCCGCCGTCACCCCGGACATCGCCGTCGGCGACCCGCTCTCCGACGTGGTCACCAAGCTCGCGCTCGACGAGCAGCGGTGTCTGGCCGACACCGCCGCCCAGCTGGACGTGGCCCAGCTCGAGGCGGCCGTCGGCGCGCTCGCCTCCGCCCGCCGCATCGACGTCTACGGGATAGGGGCGTCCAGCCTCGTGGCGCAGGACCTGGTGCAGAAGCTGCTGCGCATCGGCCTGGTCGCGCACGCGCTGGGCGACCCGCACCTCACCCTCACCAACGCCGTCCAGCTGCGCCAGGGCGATGTCGCGGTGGCCATCACCCACTCCGGCCACACCCACGACGTGGTCGAGCCGCTGCGCGCCGCCTTCGACCGCGGCGCCACCACGATCGCCGTGACCGGGCGGCCGGACGGCACCGTCACCCAGTACGCGGACCACGTGCTGCTCACCTCCAGCAGCCGGGAGAGCGAGCTGCGCCCGGCGGCCATGTCCAGCCGCACCAGTCAGCTGCTCGTGGTGGACTGCCTCTTCGTCGGGGTCGCCCAGCGCACGTACGACACCGCCGCACCGGCCCTTTCCGCCTCCTACGAAGCCCTCGCCCACCGCCACAGCCCGCGGAGGAACCACCCGCAATGACGCACGCCGAGCTCCGTCGCGAGCTGGACCACCTCGCCACCGAGGCCTTCCGCCCCGACCTCGCCGAGGTCGACCGGCTTCCGACGCTCGACATCGCCCGGCTGATGAACGCCGAGGACGGCACCGTCCCGGCCGCCGTCGCCGCGCAGCTGCCCGCCATCGCCGCCGCCGTCGACGGCATCGCCGCCCGGATGGCCGGCGGCGGCCGCCTGGTTTACGCGGGAGCGGGCACCGCGGGGCGGCTCGGTGTGCTCGACGCCAGCGAGTGCCCGCCGACCTTCGACACCCGGCCGGGCCAGGTCGCCGGGCTGATCGCGGGCGGGCCCGCGGCGATGGTGGCCGCGGTGGAGGGCGCCGAGGACAGCCGGGAGCTGGCCGCCGCCGACCTGGACGCCCTCGGGATCGGCCCGGACGACAGCGTCGTCGGCGTCTCCGCCTCCGGTCGCACCCCGTACGCCATCGGCGCCGTCGAGCACGCCCGCGCCCGGGGCGCCCTCACCGTCGGACTGTCCTGCAACCCGGGCTCCGCGCTGGCGGCGGCCGCCGACCACGGCATCGAGGTCGTCACCGGCCCCGAGTTCCTCACCGGCTCCACCCGGCTGAAGGCCGGCACGGCCCAGAAGCTCGTGCTCAACATGCTGTCGACGATCACGATGATCAGGCTGGGCAAGACCTACGGGAACCTGATGGTCGACGTCCGCGCCTCGAACGACAAGCTGCGCGCCCGGTCCCGGAGGATCGTGGCGCAGGCCACCGGGGCGCCGGAAGAGGAGATCGAGGCGGCCCTCACCGCCACCGGAGGCGAGGTCAAGCACGCCGTCCTCGTCCTGCTCGGGGAGGTCGACGCGCGGACGGCCGCCCGGCTCCTCACGGAGGCGGACGGCCATCTGCGCGCGGCACTGAGCGCGGCCGCCGCGGCCGCCGCGGGCCGCCCCGGATGAGGAACGCGGGCCGTGCGGGGTGCCGCCCCGTGTGATCTCCCGTTCCGTCAGTCGGCCGAACCGGGCGGCACGACCCATTGGACCGCCTGGTTCGTCACGGCCGCGATGGTGTCGAAGTCCGCGTCGTAGTGCAGAACGGTGACGCGGTGCCGTTCGGCGGTGGCGGCGATCAGCAGGTCCGCGATCGACGCGGCGCGGTGATGCCCCTTCTCGGCGAGCAGCGCCTGGACCTCGATGGCGCGTGCGCCGATCTCGTCGGTGAGCGGCAGCCCTTCGAAGCCGGTGCGGGCGGAACGGGCGCGGGCGTGATCGGTCGCGTTGCGCGTGCTGTACAGGATCTCCAGGTCGACGACGGCGCACGTGGTGATCAGGCCGCGTTCGAGCAGTGGCAGCAGAGCCGCTCTCACCGCCGGTTGCTTCGCGCGGGCCCAGACGCTCTTGTCGACCAGATACCGGGTCACCGCCACGCGTCCGCCATCACTTCGGCATCCGTGAGGTCGTCGAAGGCTCCGTCGTCGAGCATCTCCAGGAACCGCCGCCGTTTGGCGGCGGCCACGAATTCCGCCAGCGCGCCGTTGACCGTCGCCCGTTTCGTCGTGGTGCCCAGTATGTCCGCGGCCTCTTGGAGAAGTGCGTCATCCACGTCGATCACTGTGCGCATGATCGCTACCTCCGTATATCAGGGTCAGCCGCATTCGTATATCAGGGTAGCCGAAGCGCCTCCGGCAGGGGGGCCGTGTGGAGGACGGCCAGGCCCGAGACGGCGCGGGTGAGCGAGACGTAGAGGCGGCGCAGGCCGGTGCGCTCGTCGGGCTCGCCGTCGACGACCGCGGCGGGCTCGTCCAGGACCACGTAGTCGTACTCCAGGCCCTTGGCCAGGGATGCCGGGACGAGCGTGAGGCGGGCGTCGGGCGTGGTCTCCTGGCCCGGGGACAGGTAGGGCAGGCCCGCCGCCGTCAGGGCCTCGGCCAGTGCGGGCACCCGGGCGTCGGCGGCGATCAGGCCGATGGAGCCCTCGCGGTCCAGGGCCTGCCGGCAGGCGGCGAGCACGGCCGGGGTCAGCTCGCCCGCGGGGACCTCCGTCACCGAGAAGGCGCCCGGGTTCTCCCGGACCGAGGTCGCCTCCTTCAGCCCGGGGGCGATCTCCGGCAGCAGCCGGGACGCGTAGGCGATGACCTCCAGCGGGACGCGGAAGCCCTGGGTGAGCTCCTCGATCCGCGAACCCGGCTTGCCCAGGTGCGCCAGCGCCTCCTCCCAGGTCGCCGTCGCCCACGGGGTGGTGCCCTGCGCCAGGTCGCCCAGCACGGTCGCGGAGCCGGTGGAGCAGCGGCGGCCGACCGCCCGGTACTGCATGGGGGAGAGATCCTGGGCCTCGTCCAGTACGACGTGGCCCAGCGAGGCCGTGCGGTGCACCAGGTCGTGGGCCTCGTCGACCAGCACGGCGTCGGCGGCCGACCACTTCGCGGCGGCGACCGAGCGGGCGGGCTTCTGCCAGAGGATCTCCTTCTGCTCCTCCTCGGTGAGCACGCCCTCCGCGCACGCGGCCAGGAACTCCGGGTCGGAGAGCAGCCGCAGCACCGTCTTCGCCGGGTCCACCGGCGGCCAGGCCTCCTTGACGGCCGCCTTGACCGCCGCGTTGCGGGCGACCGCGTCCTGCACCCGGTCGTCGGGGGCCTCCCCGGCCGCCTCCATGCGGACCAGCACCGCGTGCGCGATGCGCTGCGGCAGCGCCTCGCGGGCGGCGCCGTAGCGGATGTCGCGCTCCATCAGCTCGCGGACCAGCTCCTCCAGTTCGTACGCCGGGACGCGCCAGCGGCGCGAGCCGCGCACCACGACCACCGGCTCGGTCGGCATCCGGATGCCGGAGCGGACCGCCCGCCGCAGCACCTCGGCCATGCGCGCGTCGCCCTTGACGCCGGCGGCGGCCGCCGTGTCGGCGCCCTTGACCGGGACGTGGGCGACCAGGTCGCCGACGGTGGCCTGCTTGACGCTCAGCTCGCCGAGCGCGGGCAGCACCTGCTCGATGTAGTGCAGGAAGGACGCGTTCGGGCCGACGACGAGGGTGCCGGTGCGGGCCAGGCGCTCGCGGTGCGCGTACAGCAGGTACGCCACCCGGTGCAGGCCGACGGCGGTCTTCCCGGTGCCGGGCGCTCCCTGCACGCAGACCGTGCCGCCGACCCCGGCGCGCACGATCTCGTCCTGCTCGGGCTGGATGGTGGCGACGATGTCGCGCATCGGGCCGACGCGGGGGCGCTCGATCTCCTGCTGGAGCAGTTTGCTGGAGGTCTGCGCCTCGTCCGGGTCGGTGAGGTGCTCGTCCTCGTAGGCGGTCAGCTCCCCGCCGGTGTAGCCGAAGCGGCGGCGCAGCGCGACGTCCTGCGGATCGGTGCGGGAGGCCCGGTAGAAGGGCTGGGAGACCGGCGCGCGCCAGTCGACGACCATGGGGTCGCCGTCGGCGTCGTGGACGTGGCGGCGGCCGATGTAGAAGCGGTGACCGGCTTCGGCGCCGTCCCCGTAGTCGAGGCGGCCGAAGAAGAGCGGGGTGTGGGCGAGGTCCGCGAGCGCCTTGATGCGGGCGTCGATCTCGGACTGCAGTACTTCCGCGTTCACCCAGTTGGCGGTCACGTCGCGGATGTCGAGGGCCTCGACGTCGGCGCGCATCGCCCGCAGGGCGGAACGGGACTCGGCGAGGTGGGTGCGTTCGCGGTCGAGCGGATTGTCGGTGATGAGGGATTGTTCCCCGGGCACGGGTTGCCTCCGGCGGCACGTAGGGCATGGCTCAGCCGGCCCCGGACCCGGGCGCACGGCGGCGCGCGGGCGGGGCGCTGTCCTGATACGGATCACGACTCGGGCCGGCCGGTTTCCGTCCGGCCGGTGGCACCGCCCCGCTCGGGGGGCGGGCGGCAAGACGCAGGATCCTACGCCGTGCCGGCCGGAGGCGCTAACGCATTTCCGGTGGCCTCGCCCGGAAAACCTCTCCCCAAAGCGTCACGTATGCGTACATTGGGGGCATGGCACGAGCAGTGGTCCCCCGTGTCCACGGCAGCACCGCCCTCACCGAGGACGCCGGACACCGTCATCCGGTCCACCCCGTCGGCGACGCGGTCCGCGCGGTCCGCGTCTTCTTCGCCACGGCCTTCCGCGTCGTGGTGCTGGGCCAGGACGGCGCCGCCGCGCGCGACTGACGCGGCGGCGGCACGGCGGCTCCCGGTCAGAGCAGTTCGTCCGCGTCGACGATGCGGTACGCGTATCCCTGCTCGGCCAGGAAGCGCTGGCGGTGCGCGGCGAAGTCCTGGTCGATGGTGTCGCGCGCGACGACGGAGTAGAAGCGGGCCTCGTGACCGTCCGCCTTCGGCCGCAGCACCCGGCCGAGGCGCTGCGCCTCCTCCTGCCGCGAGCCGAAGGTGCCCGAGACCTGGATGGCGACGGTCGCCTCCGGCAGGTCGATCGAGAAGTTGGCGACCTTGGAGACCACCAGCACCGAGATCTCGCCCCGGCGGAAGGCGTCGAAGAGCTTCTCGCGCTGCGCGTTCGACGTCTCGCCCTTGATCACCGGAGCGTCCAGGTGCTCGCCCAGCTCGTCGAGCTGGTCGATGTACTGGCCGATGACCAGGGTCTGCTCGCCCTTGTGCTTGGCGACCAGCGCCTCGGTGACCTTGCGCTTGGTCTCGGTCGTCGCGCAGTAGCGGTACTTCTCCTCCGCCTCGGCGGTCGCGTACGCCAGCCGCTCGGAGTCCGTGAGGTTGACCCGCACCTCCACGCAGTCGGCGGGCGCGATGTAGCCCTGCGCCTCGATCTCCTTCCACGGCGCGTCGAAGCGCTTGGGCCCGATGAGCGAGAAGACGTCCGACTCGCGGCCGTCCTCGCGGACCAGCGTCGCCGTCAGGCCGAGCCGGCGGCGGGCCTGCAGGTCGGCGGTGAACTTGAAGACCGGCGCCGGCAGCAGGTGCACCTCGTCGTAGACGATCAGGCCCCAGTCGCGGGAGTCGAAGAGCTCCAGGTGCGGGTAGACGCCCTTCCGCTTGGTCGTCAGCACCTGGTACGTGGCGATGGTGACCGGGCGGATCTCCTTGCGCGTACCGCTGTACTCGCCGATCTCGTCCTCGGTCAGCGAGGTCCGCTTGACCAGCTCGTGCTTCCACTGCCGGGCCGAGACCGTGTTCGTCACCAGGATCAGGGTCGTCGCCTTCGCCTGCGCCATCGCACCCGCGCCCACCAGCGTCTTGCCGGCGCCGCAGGGCAGTACGACCACGCCGGAACCGCCGTGCCAGAAGCCGTCCACGGCCTGCTCCTGGTACGGGCGCAGCTTCCAGCCGTTCTGGGCCAGCTCGATCGGGTGCGCCTCCCCGTCGACGTAACCGGCCAGGTCCTCCGCCGGCCAGCCCAGCTTCAGCAGCACCTGCTTGATCTGGCCGCGCTCGGAGGGGTGGACGACCACCGTGTCGGGGTCGAGCCGGGCGCCCACCAGCGGCGCGACCTTCTTCGAGCGGAGGATCTCCTCCAGCACCGGCCGGTCCGTGGTGGTCAGCACCAGGCCGTGCGCCGGGTGCTTGCTCAGCGTCAGCCGGCCGTAGCGGGCCATCGTCTCGGCGACGTCCACCAGCAGCGCGTGCGGCACCGGGTAGCGGGAGAACTGCACGAGCGCGTCCACGACCTGCTCGGCGTCGTGCCCGGCGGCGCGGGCGTTCCACAGGCCGAGCGGGGTGATCCGGTACGTGTGGATGTGCTCGGGCGCCCGCTCCAGTTCGGCGAAGGGCGCGATGGCGCGGCGGCAGTCGTCGGCCAGCTCGTGGTC
Source organism: Streptomyces sp. NPDC026673 (assembly GCF_040638135.1). Lineage (NCBI taxonomy): Bacteria > Bacillati > Actinomycetota > Actinomycetes > Kitasatosporales > Streptomycetaceae > Streptomyces > Streptomyces sp. NPDC026673. The sequence continues at coordinate 215,287 of NZ_JBEZXR010000001.1, forward strand.
GACCTCCAGGAGCAGGGTCTTGTCGCTCTGGACGATCAGGCAGGACACGCAAACCTCCGCGAATCGGCGGGCCGGGGCAGCAAGGGGAGCCGGGGTGAACTATCCATGGTCCCTCATCGCGGAGGGGAAACGCCCCGCTCTCCCGGATCGATACCGCGACCGCCCCGCGCCCCGGATCACGCCATGTCGTCGGCGAGCTCGGCGACACCGGTTATCCGGTGCAGCGCGAAGGTGCGGATCTCGTCGGCCGTGTGGTCGTAGGCCGTGACGAAACCGCCCTCCACCCGCATCGGGCCGATCACGCGCTGGCTCGCCGCCCCGTCCGCGTTGACATAGCCGATCCACACCGACTCGCCGGTCAGCACCGCCGCCTGCATCGTCGCCAGGGTCTCCGCCGCGGCCGTGCGCGGCAGGCGGCCATCGCCGCCCGACCGCCGGTCGGCGGGCTCCTTGCGGACCGCGGTGGACGCCCGGTCGCCGGCCCGGATCGCCTTCACGGCGGCCCCGAGCAGCGTCTCGTCCGGTGTCGGCGGCCCGTCCACCACGGGCGCGGGCGCGCTGCGCGGCGGGGTGCGCCGCGCGTCCGCGCGGGTGATCAGCACATCTCCGTCGGCGGACTCGGCCGCGGGCGCGTGGCCCAGCACCCGCAACCGCTCCAGCAGCGTCGCCGGATCGCTCTGCGCGGCCAGAACCGTCGGCGCGAGTCGGCGCAGTCCGAGGCCGGCCGCCCGCCGGTCGACGAGCAGCTCGCTGAGCAGCGCGTCGTCGTCGCAGCGCACATACGCCGAGGCCGCGCCGACCCGCAGCCGGCCGTGCCGCCTGGCGATGTCGTCCACGAGGTAGCTGAGCGGCTGCGGCACGGGTGTGCGCGAGTGCGCGGCGAGGAAGGTGTGCAGGTCGGCGGCGGTCCTTCCGGCGTCCAGCGCCCGGCGCACCGACTCCTGGGTGAAGCGGAAGACCGTCGCGCCGCCCTTGGACTCCACGTCCGCCAGGACGTGCAGGGTCTCGGCGAGGTGCGGCTGCAGCGGGCCGGGTGCCACGGCGGTCAGGTCCGCCTGGAGCAGCACATGGTCCAGCGGCTCCGGCAGCAGCGGCCGGAGCAGCACGGCCGCCGCGTCCGCGGAACGCGCCAGCAGCGCCCGGCCGTGCGCGGAGAGCGCGCCGCGGCCGGTGATCCCCAGCAGCTCCGCCTCCGCCACCGTCCAGCGCACCAGATCGGCGCGGAGCGGATCCATCGAGGCGCCGCCGCGCAGCGGCCGCTCCCAGCGCAGCCGGGCGAGCAGCGCGTCCTGGCCGGCCGAGGCGCCCTCGGGGAGCGCGGCCAGGAACTCCAGCGTCCGGCGGCGCACCTCCGGCGCGAGCGAACGGTCCAGTTCGGGGCCGAGCGCGGCCAGCGCACGGCCCTTGGCGTCCCGTGTGCCCACCACGCCCGGCACGCGGGTGGCGGCCAGCCACGCCGCGACGAGGTCGGCCCACCGGTCCTCGGCGGGCAGCGTCAGCCACTCGTCGGCGGCGGGCGTCGGCGCGTAGGCCTCGTCCACCTCCCCGTCCGAGGCGACCAGACCGGCGGCGTACGCCAGCTCCAGCCAGAAGGCCGCCATCGGCTCCGGCACGTCCAGGGCCGTGGCCACCCGCTTCAGGTCGCGCACGCTCAGCCCGCCCGCGCGCAGCACCGGCGGGCCGCCGGTCTCCCACTGCTTGAGCAGCTCCTCAACCGTGCGGACCGCGGTGAAGGCCTGCCCCGCGGCGGTCCTGTCCACAGCCTGTGGATCGTGCTCCCGGAATTCCACCGGCGGCGCGACCGGCTCGGGCGTGCTGTGCGCCCTGCCGTCGCGCAGATACAGGGCCACCTCGCGGGGGAGCACGACGTTCCTGGCTCCGGCCGGCAGCAGCAGCCCGCGCTCCAGCAGCCACTCCACGGGCGGCGGGGGCACGGTCACATCCGCCACCTCCCCGTACGGCGGGCCCCAGGTCAGCCTGCGCAGCACCGCGCCCGCCTCTGGCGGCGCCCCGTCGAGCAGCTCCGTCATCCGCGGGCGGTCGCCGAACAGCGCCGTCAGCGCCCGCACCGCGCTCACCGGGTCGTGCGTCGGCGGCAGTCCGACCCGCGCGAGGATCCGCTGGAGCCGGGTCGGGGACATGCCCGAGGTCGCCTCGGCCACCGTCGGCCCCAGGCCGGTCGGTGACGGGCTCCCGGCGGCCGGGGCCAGGATGTCGCGGGCGGTGCGCACCAGGTGCAGCCGGTCGTCCCCGCCCCAGAGCAGGGCCTGCGCCCGCAGCGTCGCCACGGCGCCGGGCAGCGCCTCCGCCGCCTCCGGGCCCATCAGCCCGCCCAGCGTCGTGTAGGGGGCGCCGTCCGGTGCGACGGCCAGGGCCTCGGCGGCCTGCAGAGTGAAGCGGTCCAGGCGTTCGAGGGCGCGGACCACGGAGGCCCGGGTGCCGGCCCGGGTCGCCAGCTGGGAGAGGTCGTTCGGGACCGGGTTCAGCAGGTCCGGGCGTGCCCGGAGCAGCGCGGACAGCGCGTCGTCGCCGCGGGCGCGCAGGTCCTCAGCGAGCGTGCGCGGCGCCGCCGCGGGGCCGTCAGTGCTCATCTCCCCCACATTAGCCCCGCCCGCTGCCCACCCACCGTGGGCGTGGCCCCCGGATTTCCCCAAACGCGCACGGTGCCGGCAGGTGGGGGGCGCGGGGCGTTGTGCCTCCCGCGGTTCCGCTGGGGGTGCCTCCGCGTCTGGTGGTGGACCGCGCGCCCACCAGCCCGGGCCGTGCGGCCTCCGCCTGCAACCGTGCCTGGTGCGGGCGCGTGGGGGGCGCGGGCCGTTGTGCCTCCCGCGGTTCTGCTGGGGGTGCCACCGCGTCTGGTGGTGGACCGCTCGTCCACCAGCCCGGGCCGTGCGCGCTCCGCCGGCAACCGTGCCTGGTGCGGGCGCGTGGGGCGCGGGCCGTTGTGCCTCCCCTGGTTCCGCGGGGGTGCCTCCGCGCTTGGCGGTGGACCGCACGCCCATCAACCCGGGCCGTGCGGCCTCCGCCCGCTGGCAACCGTGCCTGGTGCGGGCGCGTGGGGGGCGCGGGCAGCCGTGCCTCCCCTGGCTCCGCTGGGGGTGCCTCCGCGTCTGGTGGTGGACCGCCCGTCCACCAGCCCGGGCCGTGCGCGCTCCGCCCGCCCGCAACCGTGCCCGGTGCCGCCCCGGGGGGCGGTAGCGTCGGCCGCATGGGTGCGGAGGAGAGCGACCGGTTGGTTCTGGACTACCTCAGCAAGGTGGGGGACCTGGCGCAGACGGCCCTGCCGGCGGACCGCCGGCGGGACCTCGTGGCGCGCCTGCGCGAGGACATCGACCGCAAGCGGGGCGGCAGCGACAACCCCGCCGCGGTGCGGCGGATCCTGGGCAGGCTCGGGGACCCGGACGCGGTGGTGAAGGAGGCCGCGGCCGTGCCCGCGCCCCGCACCCCGGAGCCGAGGGCGGAAGGAGCGCAGGCACCCGCCCCGGCCGAGCCGGAGTGGTGGCGGGTGCCCGATCAGCGGACGCAGTCCCCGGGGCGGAAGCTCCTGCCGGGCGACGAGCTGGCCGGGCTGCCGGGCATGACCGGCGGCGTGATCGTCCCCCTCACCCCCGAGGCCCTGCCCGAGGCCCGACCGGAACCGGAGGCGGAGGGGGAGCCCGAAGCGGAGGCGGAGACCGGCGCGCCGCGGGCCGGCCGCCGCAGGCGGTGGCGACCGGGCCTGCTGGAGACCGTCGCCGCGCTCCTGCTGCTGGCCGGCGCGGTGCTCGGCTCCTGGATCGCCCTCCTCGCCGGCTGGGCCGTCGCCTACGGTTCACGCCGGCTGTCGCGCCGCGCGTCCCGGTTCGCGGCGCTGGGACTGCCGGGGCTGACCGCCGCTGTCGCGCTGGTCTGGTTCTGGGGCCGGTTCGCCGGGCGGTGGGGCGAACCGGTCCCCGAAGGCCGGCTGGGCCCCGAGCTCGCCGACGCGCTGCCGACGGTCGTCCGGATCGCCGCCGTGGCCTCCGCGGCCTTCCTGCTCTGGCGGGGGAGCAGGGCCGGCCGGGCGCCTCGTTAGAGTGGCTCCCATGCCCGCTTCCCTGCCGACATCTCCGATAACGGTCGGTTTCGACCTCGACATGACGCTGATCGACTCGCGGCCCGGCATCAAGGCCACGTACGACCGCCTCGCCGAGGAGACCGGCGTCTTCATCGACTCCGCGCTCGCCGTCACCCGGCTCGGGCCGCCGCTCGACTGGGAGCTGGCGCACTGGTTCCCGGCCGAGGACATCCCCGCGGTCGCCGACCGCTACCGGGGGCTCTACCCCGAGTACGCCATCGCCCCGACCCCGGCCATGCCCGGGGCCCACGAGGCCGTGGCCGCGGTGCACGCCGCGGGCGGACGGGCCGTCGTGGTCACCGCGAAGCACGAGCCGAACGCCAAGCTGCACCTCTCGCACCTGGGCCTGGGCGTCGACGAGGTGCGCGGCTGGCTGTGGGCCGAGGCGAAGGCGGAGGCCCTGACCGAGTACGGCGCGGCGGTCTACGTCGGCGACCACGTGGGCGACGTCGTCGGGGCCCGTACGGCCGGAGCGCTGTCCGTGGCGGTGGCGACGGGCCCGGTCACGGCGGACGAACTGCGCGCGGCGGGGGCGGACGTCGTGCTGGCGGACCTGACGGAGTTCGCCGCCTGGTTCGCCGGTTACGCCCCGGATCCGGGCGCCGTCGCCTGACGGCTCTGCGCCCGGGCGGAGCGCAGCAGCCCGGCCAGGCCGAGCGCGAAGCCGACGCCCATGAGCATCGACACCAGGTAGGCGGCGGTCGGCAGCGGGTCGGAACCCAGGAAGAGCGGGGCCACGGTGGCCAGTGTGCCGAGCGCGCCGACGATGAAGACGGCGGCGCCGGCGCGCACGAGGAGATCGCCCGGTTTCCGGGTTTCGTTGGTCACCCGACCAGGGTAGATCGCCGGGGGAAGTCGCAGCGCACCGGCCGGATGGCGACCGGAGGAGAGGCACCACGACGTCTTGTCACACGCCCCTGGGCCATTAGCCTTATGGGCAGCGGGTCAGCGATAGGGACCCGCTGTCTTGCTATCCAAGAGCTTTTTTCTGTCTACAGCGAGGACGAGGTCGGACGTGCCTACCGGCAAGGTGAAGTGGTTCAACAGCGAGAAGGGCTTCGGCTTCCTCTCCCGCGACGACGGCGGTGACGTCTTCGTGCACTCCTCCGTGCTGCCGGACGGCGTGGCCACGCTCAAGCCGGGGCAGCGCGTGGAGTTCGGGGTGGTCGCCGGACAGCGCGGTGACCAGGCCCTCTCGGTGACCCTGCTGGACCCGGCGCCGTCCGTGGCGGCCGCGCAGCGGCGCAAGCCCGACGAACTGCTGCCCATCGTGCAGGACCTCACCACGCTGCTGGAGGACGTCGCCCGCTCGCTGCAGCGCGGCCGTTACCCGGACAAGGCCCACGGCCACAAGATCGCCTCCGTCCTGCGCGTCGTCGCCGACCAGCTGGACGTCTGAGACCCCGCCCGCGAGGCGGGCTCAGAACTCGAGCGCGTGCGGACCGAGGGGCGGTACCAGCCCCTCGGCCGCGGCCCGGGTGAGCAGCCCGCGGACCGCCGCGTAGCCCTCGTCGCCCAGCGCCGAGGTGAACTCGTTCACGTAGAGCCCGATGTGCTGGTCCGCCACCTTCGGGTCCATCTCCTGCGCGTGCTCCATGACGTAGCCGCGGGAGACCTCCGGTTCGTCCCACGCCATGTGGACCGAGGTGCGGGCCGCCGCCGCCAGTTCGCGCAGCCGCTCCTCGCCCAGGGACCGCTTGGCGATGATCGCGCCCAGCGGGATGGGGAGCGTGGTGGTCTGCTCCCAGTGCTCGCCCATGTCGGCGAGCTTGTGCAGCCCGTAGTCCTGGTAGGTGAAGCGCGCCTCGTGGATCACGAGTCCCGCGTCCACCCGGCCGTCCCGCACCGCCGGCATGATCTCGTGGAACGGCAGGACGACGATCTCGCCGACCCCGCCCGGCACTTCCGCGGCCGCCCACAGCCGGAAGAGCAGGTACGCCGTCGAGCGCTCGCTCGGCACCGCCACCGTGCGCCCACTGAGGTCGGCACCCTTGCCCGAGCCCTCGTCCCTGGTCAGGACGAGAGGGCCGCAGCCGCGGCCGAGCGCGCCGCCGCAGGGCAGCAGCGCGTACTCGTCGAGGACGTAGGGCAGCACCGCGTAGGAGACCTTCAGGACGTCGAACTCGCCGCGCTCCGCCATCCCGTTGGTGATGTCGATGTCCGCGAACGTCACGTCGATCGGCGGCGCGCCCGGGACCAGGCCGTGCGCCCAGGCGTGGAAGACGAAGGTGTCATTGGGGCAGGGGGAGTAGGCGATCCGCAGCGCGCGCTCTTGGCTCATGTCCGATCTCCAACGTCGAGTACGGCGGGCTGCTTCCCGAGCCGGGCGAAGGCGTCGGCGAGCGCGTCCAGCGCCTCCCCGATCCGCCAGGCCGCGCGGTCGCGCGGACCCACGGGATTGGACACCGTACGGATCTCCAGGACGGGCAGCCCGTGCGCCGCGGCCGCCTCCGCCACGCCGAAGCCCTCCATGGCCTCCGCCAGCGCACCGGGATGACGGCGTGCCAACTCCGCGGCGCGCCCGGCCGTACCGGTCACCGTCGACACGGTAAGGACCGGCCCGTACGCCGCGCCGAGGACGTCGGCGACCCGGCGGGACAGCGGGCCGGGCGGGCGGTGCTCGGAGGTGCCGAAGCCCAGTTCGGCGACGGGGAGGAAACCGTCGGGCCCCTCGGCGCCCAGGTCCGCGGCGACGATCGCGTCGGCCACCACGGCCGACCCGACCGGGGCACCGGGCCGGAACCCGCCGGCGATCCCGGCGGACACGACGAGCCCGTACTCGGCGCCGGTGAGCGCGGCGGCCGTCCCGGCGGCCGCGGCGGCGGGGCCGACGCCGGCGGCCAGCACGTCCGCGACGGCGGTGCGCAGCGCGATCCGGCGACCGGGCACGGGCAGTTCGGCGGCCGGACCGCCGAGTCCGCGTACGACCGCGTCGCGTTCCGCCGCGACGGCGGTGACGACGAGGAGGCGGGGCGTCATGACGTCAGCGGACGCGTCAGTCCGCCATCTTCAGCTTGAACTGCCACACGCCGAGGTAGTCCTGCGTGCCGGTCGTCTCGATGATGTTGAGGACGACCTGGCTGGCCGCGGCACCCGTCTGCGCGTCGGCGAACAGCGTGTCGGCCTCGAAGGAGCGGTAGGTGGTGTCCTTCAGCAGACCCGACTTGCCCGACGTGCCGGCGGCCACGACCCAGCCCTTCTCGGCGATCGCGGGGTCGACGCCGATCCGCACCTTGTCACCGGCCCGGACCGTGATGGTCTTCTCGGGCTTGGTCTGCAGGCAGGAGAGGAACGCCTGCTCCGTCAGCTTCTTGCCGTCGAGGTAGCACTTGCTGGTGGCCTCGGTGGTCACGGTCTTGTCGCCGACGGTGACGGTCGCCAGGGGGGTCGGCTTCTCGCAGGCGGAGAGGGCGATCAGCCCGAGGGACACGGCACCGAGGGCGGCGGCACGGCGGCGAATGCTCATGAAGGTGAGGCTACCGGGCGGTCGCGCTCCCGCTACGCGGGGGGCCCGCTCGTGTCCCCGGGCCGGCCGCGCTCACACCGTGCGCGGACGTGTCGCGCGACGTCGGGCACCGGTCATCAGACCGCGCACCGAGAAGGCGAATCCGACGGCCACCAGGGCCGCCGCCACCGCCATCCCGAGCGTGCCGTTGAGCGGCAGGACGATGCCGATGGCGCCGCCGATCACCCACGCCAGCTGGAGCGCGGTCTCCGAGCGGGCGAAGGCCGAGGTGCGCACCTCCTCCGGTACGTCGCGCTGGATCAGCGCGTCCAGCGAGAGCTTGCCGAGCGCTTGCGCGATGCCCGCCGCGGCCGCGACGACCGCGATGGTCAGCACCCCGTACCAGGCGGCCGCCACGCACGTCGCCGCCAGGGCGGCGGCCAGCGCGCTGATGATGATCCGCTCCGGGCCGCGGGCCCGCAGCCAGGAGCCCAGCGCGGTGCCGAAGGCGTTGCCCGTGCCCGCCGCCACGGCGACCAGCCCCAGCGAGACGGGCCCCGACAGGCCGCCCAGCGGATGCTCCCGCAACAGGAAGGCGAGGAAGAGGGTCAGGAAACCGGAGAGCGCCCGAAGCGACGCGTTGGCCTGCAGGGCGTGCAGCACCGGGCCGCCGACGCTCCGCAGCCCCGGCCGTTTCTCCCGCCACTGCCGGCCGAGGTGGCGGTGGGGCTCGCCGTCCTCGCCCGAGGTCAGCTCGGCGCGCGCCTCGCCCTTGGCGGAGTCCACCTTGTGCGGGAGGGAGAAGGAGAGCAGCGTGCCGCAGACGAACACCACGAACGCCCCGTACAGCGGCACGCCCGGGCCGATCAGGTGCAGCAGACCGCCGATCGGCGCCGCCACGGCCGTGGCCAGCAGGCCGGTCAGGCTCACCCGGGAGTTCGCCTTCACCAGCGTCGTCCGGGCGGGCAGCAGCCGTGGCATCACGGCGCTGCGCACCACGCCGTACGCCTTCGACGCGACGAGCACCCCCAGGGCGGCCGGATAGAGCTCGAGCCCGGCGGTCGCCACCACCCCGGCCATCGTCCAGGCCAGGATCGCCCGGGCCAGCATCGACATCGCCATGGCGGCGCGCCGGCCGTGCGGGATGCGGTCCAGCAGCGGCCCGATCACCGGGGCCAGCAGCGCGAACGGCGCCATCGTGACCAGCAGGTAGAGCGCCACGCGGCCGCGCGCCTCACCGGTCGGCACGGAGAAGAAGATCGTGCTGGCGAGCGCGACGGTGATCAGCATGTCGCCCGCGGAGTTCACCGCGTGCAGCTCGATCAGCTTCGCCAGGCCCGACTCGCCCGCCCCGCCCGAGTGCGTGTGACGTCGGACGCGCCGCACCACGGCGGTCGACGTACGCTGCGTGGCGCGCGCGACGGCGTTCCCCGCCCTGCGAACCGGTCCCGGGCCGGACGTCACTGTGCGTGCCACGCTCGCCAGTCTGCCCTACCGAGCGGCTTTCCGAACGGGGCGCGCACCGATAGCGTGCGATCGCGCAGAATGGAGTCATCAGGTGCGCCCGTGGACGTACGGGCAGGCAGCGTTTGAAGCGGTCCTCCGGTCCGCTCCGCCACCGCCCCGCCCGACCCTCGGCGGCGCACGCGTAAGACGGCGTAGGAGAGAATCGATTCTTGTGAGTGCTGCGATGCGAAGCCGTACCCCTGACCGCCTGTGCGCCGAGGCGGTCGACCTCGCCCTGGAAGCCGCCGTCGAGGCCTTCGGCGAGAAAGCGGTCGGCGAGCACCTCGGGGCGGTGGCCGAGGGTGACCGTGTCGTCACGCACCTCTTCGACTGCCGCGAGGACGCCTACCGCGGCTGGCGCTGGGCGGTCACGCTCACCCGCGCCTCCCGCGCCAAGGCGATCACGCTGGACGAGACGGTCCTCGTGCCCGGGCCCGAGGCGGTCCTCGCGCCCGAATGGGTGCCGTGGAGCGAGCGCCTGCGCCCCGGCGACCTCGGCCCCGGCGACCTGCTGCCCACCGAGGCCGAGGACCTGCGCCTGGAGACCGGCTTCTCGGGGGAGGACGCCCCGCCGCCGAACTCGCCGGTCTCGGAGGAGATGGCGGAACTGGTCGAGGCGGAGGACGCCGACGTCTCCGGCGGTCCTCCGGCGGCCCTGCCGCTGGCGCCCACGGTGGGCACGATCGCGGCCGTCGCCGAGGAGATCGGCATGGGCCGGCCGCGGGTGCTGTCCCGGTACGGCCTGCACGTCGCCGCGGACCGCTGGGAGGACGAGTACGGCCCCAAGGCCCCGATGGCCCAGGCCGCCCCCGCGCAGTGCGTCTCCTGCGGCTTCCTGGTGCCCATCGCGGGCTCCCTGCGGCAGGCTTTCGGGGTCTGCGCCAACGAGTTCTCCCCGGCCGACGGGCGCGTGGTCTCCCTCGCGTACGGGTGCGGCGCGCACTCCGAGGCCGCGGTCATGCCGAAGACGCCGCGGCCCGCGCCGCCCGTCCTCGACGAGACGGCGGTCGAGCCGCTCCCCCTCCACCCCGACCGCCACGGCTCCGTCGAGGACAGCACCCCGGCCGAGGAACTCGGCCACAGCTGACGGCTCCGCCGCGTCCGCCCCGTGGCCGCGCCGCGCCCAGGCGTCCGGTGGTTTCTGCGGTGGATCGTTTTCCGGGGTGTGCGTCGTTCCGGTGGGCGGTGGAGGCCGGTCGGCGCGGTCCGGGGTGGGCAGGCCCTCGTAGGGGCTGTGGCGTGTTGTCCGCGAGGGCGACGACCCGCCGGTCACGGGGGTGCCCCCGCGCCCTGCGGGACGACTGTCCGACACCCCACGCGGTAGCGTCACTCGCACAGGGCATGCGACACCGCGTGAGGGAGAAGACGACGTGAGCGGGACCGCGATGGACCGGGGCGCAGATCCGTTCGGGACCGTACGGCTGCGCCGGGCCGTGCTGGACGCGTGGGCCGCGTCGCCCGCCCGGTTCCGGGAGGACGCGAACGCCGAGGAGGACCTCGCGCTCGGCGGCTACCGCGACCGCCTCGTCATCGAGCTCGCCCAGAACGCCGCCGACGCCGCGACCCGCGCCGGGGTGACCGGCCGCCTGCGGCTGACCCTCCGCGAGGGTGTGCTCGCCGCCGCCAACACCGGTGCCCATCTCGACGCCGCGGGTGTGGAGTCCCTGTCGACGCTGCGCGCCAGCGCCAAGCGCGAGGAGGCGGACGGCGCCGTCGGCCGCTTCGGCGTGGGCTTCTCCGCCGTGCTGGCGGTCAGCGACGAGCCCGCGATCCTCAGCCGCAGCGGCGGTGTCCGCTGGTCCCTGGCCGAGGCCCGCGACCTCGCCCACGAGACGGGCGAGCGCTCCCCGGGGCTCACCGACGAGCTGCGCCGCCGCGACGGCCACGTACCGCTGCTGCGGCTGCCGCTGCCGGCCGAGGGCACCGCCCCGGACGGCTACGACACCTGTGTCGTGCTGCCGCTGCGCGACGGCGCCGCGCAGGACCTGGCGGCGCGTCTGCTCGCCGCGATCGACGACGCGCTGCTGCTGACGCTGCCCGCCCTGGCCGAGGTCGTCGTGGAGACGCCGGAGGGGGCGAGGACCCTCACCCGGCGCCAGGAGGACGGGCTGACCGTCGTCGCGGACAGCACCGGCGGCACCACCCGCTGGCGCACCGCGAGCGACGGCGGAACGCTGGAGCCGGAGCTGCTGGCCGACCGCCCGGTCGAGGAGCGGCTGCGGCCGGTGTGGTCGGTGACCTGGGCCGTCCCGGTGGACCCCGAGGGCGCTCCCGCGCGGCCGCGGACGGCCCCCTTCGTGCACGCCCCGACCCCGACGGACGAGGCACTGGGACTGCCCGCGCTGCTGATCGCCTCGCTGCCGCTGGACCCGACGCGGCGGCACGCCGCGCCCGGCGCGCTCACCGACTTCCTGATCGGGCGGGCGGCCGACCTGTACGTGGGGCTGCTCGCCGACTGGCAGCCCGTCGCCGCGGGCATCGTGGACCTCGTGCCGGGCCCGCTCGGCAAGGGCGAGCTCGACGCGGAACTGCGTCGCCACGTGCTGGAGCGGCTGCCGCGCACCGCCTTCCTGCCGCGCGCGGCCGATGTCCCGGGCACCGCCGAGGAGGACGAACTCCCGCCCGCGCTGCGCCCGGTGGAGGCCGAGGTCGTCGAGGGCACCGGCGCGGAGACCGTCCGTGTCCTGGCGGAGGTCTTCCCGACCCTGCTGCCCCCCGGTCTGGAGCGCCGCCCCGAACTGCGCGCCCTCGGCGTCGCGCGGCTGCCGCTGGGCGACGCGATCGACCGGCTCGCCGGGGTGGAGCGTCCCGCCGCCTGGTGGCACCGCCTCTACGACTCGCTGGCGGGCACCGACCCGGACCGGCTGAGCGGGCTGCCGGTGCCGCTGGCCGGAGGGCGCACGGTCGTCGGACCGCGCCAGGTGCTGCTGCCGCTCCCCGAGATGGACAGCGTCTACGCGGAGGAGGCGGCCCCGGTCAGCACCGGACTGCCCGCCGCCTCGGAACTCGCCCGGCTGGGCCTGAAGGTGGCCGACCCCGAGGCCGCGCACCCGCTGCTGGAGAAGCTCGGCGCCACGCCGGCCACCCCGCGCGCCGTCCTCACCACGCCCCAGGTGCGCGCGGCGGTGGCCGCGTCCCTGGACGCCGACGAGATGTGGGACGAGGACGCGCCCGCGCTGGACGCCGAGGAGCTCGCCGAGGTCGTCCTCGGTCTGGTCCGGGCCGCGAACCTCGCCCCCGGCGACGAGCCGTGGCTGGCCGCGCTGGCCCTCACCGACGACGAGGGCGAACTCGCGCCCGCCGGCGAACTCGTGCTGCCCGGCAGCGCCTTCGAGCAGGTCATCCGGGAGGGCGAACTCGGCTCCGTGGACGCGGACCTGGCCGCCCGCTGGGGCGAGCAGCCGATGACCGCGGTCGGCGTGCTCGCCACCTTCGCCCTGGTCCGGGCCACCGACGTGGTGCTCGACCCGGACGAGCTGGAGCCGCGCGAGAGCGACTGGGCCGAGCCGGACGACGCCGGTCTGCTCGACGCGGTCGACGTGTGGTGCGAGGACGTCCTCGACCAGTTGCCGGACACCGACGTGCCCCCGGTCGCGACCGAGATCGTCGCCGTGCGCGACCTGGATCTCGTCGACGACGACGCCTGGCCGCAGGCGCTGGCCATGCTCTCCGTGCCGCCGCTGCGCGACGCGGTCACCCAGCCGGTGCGGGTCCTGCTGCCGGACGGCACCACGACGTCCGTGCGTCCCTACACCGCCTGGTGGCTGCGCGACCACCCGGTCCTCGACGGCCGCCGCCCCGTCGGCCTGCGCGCCGCGGGCGGGGATCCGCTGCTCGCCGGGCTGTACGAGGACGCCGAGGCCGGGGCCGTGGACGACCAGGTACTGCGCGCCCTGGGGGTGCGCACGTCCGCCGCGGCCCTACTGGACGAGCCGGGCGGCGGCGCCGAACTGCTCGCCCGCCTCGCCGACCCGGACTCCGCGGTCACCCCGGCGCAGTTGCACCGGCTCTACTCCGAGCTGGCCACCCTCGACCCCGAGCAGGTCACCCTCCCCGACGAGCTGCGCGCCGTCGTCGACGGCCGCGAGCCGCGTGTCGTGGACGCCGCGGACGCCCTGGTGGCGGACGCCCCGGACCTGCTGCGGCTCGCCGCCGGCCGGCCGCTGCTCCCGGTGCCGCCGGTCCGCGCCGCCGCGCTGGCCGAGCTGTTCCAGGTGCGTCGGCTCAGTGAGGCCTTCGAGGCCCCGGTCGTCTCCGAAGGCGAGCCCCACGAGGTCGCCGACGCGGTCCGCGAACTGCTGCCGGGTGCTCCCCTGTCGTACGTCGAGCACGAGGAACTGCTGGTCCGCGCCCCCGACGGCGGCACCGTCGAGCTCGACTGGCGGTGGACCGACGGCACCCTGCACGCCGCCACGCTGGAGGGCGTCGCCGCCGGCCTGTCCTGGGCGGCCGGCGCCTGGCAGCGCCGCTTCGAAGTGGCCGCGCTGCTGGAGGACCCGACCCGCACGGAGGAACTGGCCCGCGACCGCTGGTTCGACTGATCCGGGGGCGGGCGTGTCCGCCGTCACACGCGCGTGTTCGTCGAAAAGGTTTCCGTGGAACGGGGGTTCGCGCGTACGCTCCCTCTCACCATTCGAGACGTCCCGTCGGGGGGAAGTGCGACGGGCGTCGCTTCACGTGGGGATTCTCAAGCATGCGTATTCGCGCCACTGTGGCCGCCGTTACCGGCGCCCTGGCACTGGCCTCGCTGGCCGTTCCGGCCGCGCAGGCGTCCGACAAGCCTGCCGCCTCCGCCCTTTCGACCTTCGCCGCCAAGGCGGGGGCGGACGAGGTCGTGGGTGACACCAAGATCACGAAGGTCGTCGTCAACGGCGGCAAGGACATCGTCCTCGGGACGACCGCCACGAAGACGGTCAGCCTGTCGGTGACCGCCACCGACCCGTCCGGCATCGAGGACGTGTTCGCCATCCTCTGGCACGGCACCGACCTCGAGTCCCCCGACGGTGTGGACGGAGGTGTGGTGCCGAACGAGGACACGGCCACCTGCACCGTCTCCGCCACCGACCCGGCGGTCTCGACCTGCAAGCTGACCTTCACGTTCGACCCGGCGATGGACCTCTACAAGAACGAGCTGGCCGGCACCTGGAAGGTGGCCGTCGGCGCCCTGGCCAAGGACGAGGACGGGGTGGTCAAGGACGCCGCCGCCACCACGAAGGTCAAGCGCAACGCCCGGCTGGTCACGTTCAACGCCTCGCCGGAGCCGGTGAAGAAGGGCAAGCCCATCACCGTCACGGGCAAGCTGGAGCGCGCGAACTGGGCGACCGGCAAGTACGCCGGCTACACCAGCCAGTCGGTGCAGCTGCAGTTCCGCAAGAAGGGCACCAGCACCTACAAGACGGTCAAGACCGTCAAGTCCAGCAGCACCGGTGCCCTGAAGACCACCGTCACGGCCTCCACCGACGGTTACTGGCGCTACAACTTCGTCGGCACCTCGACCACCGGTACGGCCGTCAGCACGTCCGACTTCGTCGACGTGAAGTAACCCGCCGGCAGTACCCCGAGGCGCCGGGTCCCCTCAGCGGGGGCCCGGCGCCTCGCGTTTCCCCGGAGCCGGCCCGCGAGCGCCGTTCCGGCCGAACCGGGGGCGGACGGGCGTGTCCGGCGTCACATACGCGTGTTCGCCGAAAGGATTTCCGTGGAACGGGGATACGCGCGTACGCTCCCTCTCACCATTCGAGACGTCCCGTCGGGGGGAGTACGACGGGCGTCGCTTCCAAGTGGGGATTCTCAAGCATGCGTATTCGCGCCACTGTGGCCGCCGTTACCGGCGCCCTGGCACTGGCCGCCCTCGCGGTCCCGTCCGCGCAGGCGGATGGCAAGGCGGGCCTCCTCGACCGCGCGCCGCACTCCAAGAAGGCGGCGGCAGCGGCGGAGGACGTCGTCGAGCCCACGATCTCCAAGGTCGTGATCAGCGGCGGCTCCGACATCGTCATCGGAACCTCCGCCAAGAAGACCGTCACCCTCTCGGTGACGGCGAGCAGCCCGTCCGGCATCCAGGACGGCTGGGCCGCCCTGTGGAAGGGCTCCGACCTGGAGAACTACGACCAGGTGTTCGGCCCCGAGGCGGACCACGGCACCTGCACCGTGTCCGCCACCGACCCCACGGTCTCGACCTGCAAGGTCACCGTCGACATCGACCCCAAGCTCTACCTCTGGAACGCCCTGGCGGGCGGCTGGAAGGTCTACGCCGACGCCCTCGGCAACGACGGCGGCTTCACCTCCGCCGACGCGTACACCACGGCGCACTTCAAGCGCTACGCCAAGCTCACGGTCAACGCCTCGCCGGAGCCGGTGAAGAAGGGCAAGACCATCACCGTCACGGGCAAGCTGACCCGTGCCAACTGGGACGACAGCCTGTACCACGGCTACACCAGCCAGTCGGTGCAGCTGCAGTTCCGCAAGAAGGGCACCAGCACCTACAAGACGGTCAAGACCGTCAAGTCCAGCAGCACCGGTGCCCTGAAGACCACCGTCACGGCCTCCACCGACGGTTACTGGCGCTACAACTTCGTGGGCACCTCGACCACCGGTACGGCGGTCAGCACGTCCGACTTCGTCGACGTGAAGTAAGCACGCCGGCAGTACCCCGAGGCGCCGGGTCCCCTCAGCGGGGGCCCGGCGCCTCGCGTTTCCCCGGCGGGGCGTCGGCGTCGTCGTCCATCCGCTCGACCCGGCGCCACACCAGTTCCAGCAGCGCCGCCGCCACCACCGCCACGGCGACGGCCGTCCAGGGGCCCCGCGTACCGACCAGGCGCAGCGCGAAGAACTCCTGCAGCCACGGGGTCACCAGGACGATCAGGAAACCCGCGCCCATGGCGAGGACCAGGGCGATCCGCCACCAGGTGTAGGGCCGCGCGACGAGCGCCAGCACCCACATGGCGACCAGGAAGAGGGTCAGCGTCGCGGCGCTGGTCTCCGCCTGCAGCGCGCCCGCGCCTTGGTAGTGATGGCGGGCCAGGATGTACGTCACGAAGGTGGCGACACCCGCGATCACCCCGGCGGGCAGCGAGTAGCGCATGACCCGGCGGACGAAGTGCGGCTGGGCCCGCTCCTTGTTGGGGGCGAGGGCGAGGAAGAAGGCCGGGACGCCGATGGTCAGGGTGGACAGCAGCGTCAGGTGCCGGGGCAGGAAGGGGTACGGCGCGTGCCAGATGATCACCAGCAGGGCGAGCAGCACCGAGTAGACGGTCTTGGTGAGGAAGAGCGTGGCGACGCGGGTGATGTTGCCGATGACCCGGCGGCCCTCGGCCACGACCGACGGCAGCGTCGAGAAGCTGTTGTTGAGCAGGACGATCTGCGCGACCGCCCGGGTCGCCTCGGAGCCGGAGCCCATGGCGACGCCGATGTCCGCGTCCTTGAGGGCGAGGACGTCGTTGACGCCGTCCCCGGTCATCGCCACGTTGTGGCCGCGTGACTGGAGCGCGCCCACCATCTCCCGCTTCTGCTGCGGCGTGACCCGGCCGAAGACCGCCCCCCGGTCGAGCGCGGCCGCCATCTCCGTCCGCTCGGCCGGCAGCCTGCGGGCATCGACCGTCCGCTCGGCACCCGGCAGCCCCAGCTTGCCTGCGACGGCGCCGACGGAGACCGCGTTGTCGCCGGAGATGACCTTGGCGTGGACGTCCTGTTCGGCGAAGTAGCGCAGGGTATCGGCGGCGTCGGGGCGCAGCCGCTGCTCCAGGACGACCAGTGCGGCCGGAACGGCGGCGGTGCCCTCCGCCGGGTCGCCGAGGTCCGTCCCGGTCCGGGCGAGCAGCAGCACCCGCAGGCCCTGGGCGTTGAGGCCGTCGATCTCGCCGAGCGCCCGGTCGCCGGCGGGCAGCAGCACGTCCGGGGCGCCGAGCAGCCAGGCGCTGCGCTCCCCGCCCGGTTCGTCGAAGGCGGCACCGCTGTACTTGCGGGCGGAGGAGAAGGGCAGCGCCTCCAGGACCCGCCAGCCGCCGTCGGGGGCGGGGAAGGCCGCGGCGACGGCGGCGAGGGTGGGGTTGGGGCGCGGGTCGGCGGCGCTGACCGCGCCGAGCACCTGCCGGATGTACGCCTCGGGGACACCGTCCAGCATCCGCAGTTCGGCGACGTCCATCCCGCCCTCGGTCAGGGTGCCGGTCTTGTCGAGGCAGACCACGTCCACCCGGGCCAGTCCCTCGATCGCGGGCAGCTCCTGGACCAGGCACTGCTTGCGGCCCAGCCGGACCACGCCGATCGCGAAGGCCACCGAGGTGAGCAGGACCAGCCCCTCGGGCACCATCGGCACGATGCCGCCCACCATGCGGCGGACCGCCTCGCGCCAGTCGTTGTCCTCCAGGACGAGCTGGCTGACGATCAGGCCGATCGCGGTGGGGACCATCATCCACGTCACGTACTTGAGGATCTGGCTGATGCCGCTGCGCAGTTCGGAGTGGACGAGCGTGAAGCGGCTCGCCTCCTCGGCGAGTTGTGCCGCGTAGGCCTCCCGTCCGACCTTGGTGGCGGTGAAGGCCCCGCCGCCCGCGACGACGAAGCTGCCGGACATGACGGTGTCGCCCGGTTGCTTGACGACCGGGTCGGCCTCGCCGGTCAGCAGCGACTCGTCGACCTCCAGGCTGTCGGCCTCGGCCACCTCGCCGTCGACCACCACCTTGTCGCCCGGCCCGAGTTCGATGAGGTCGCCCAGGACGATCCCGGAGGTGGAGACCCGCGTCGGCACCCCGTCGCGGCGGACGGTGGGTCTGGCCTCGCCGATCACGGCGAGTCCGTCCAGGGTCTTCTTGGCGCGCCACTCCTGGAAGATGCCGATGCCGGTGTTGGCGATGATGACGAAGCCGAAGAGGCCGTCCTGGATCGGTCCCACCACCAGGATGATCAGGAAGAGCACTCCGATGATCGCGTTGAAGCGGGTGAAGACGTTCGCGCGAACGATTTCGGCCAGCGAGCGCGAAGAGCGCACCGGGACGTCGTTGACCTCGCCCCGCGCCACCCGCTCCGCGACCTCGGCCGCGGTCAGCCCGCCGAGCGTCGCCGGTACCGTCCCGGCGGCGTCCCGCCGCGTGCTTTCCGTCATGAAACCGACGGTACGTGGACGGCGGCGCCCTCGGCGCGGCGAGGGGTCCGCTCTCGGGGACATCTCCGGGGCGCCGTACGACCGGCGGCGCGGGCGCCGGCCGCCGACCCCCGGGGCCGGGTCAGTCCCCTGCGGCGGTCTCGGCGGCGCGGGCCCGCGCTATGGCGTCCCGGCGGGCGCGGACGTACCACAGGCCGATGAGGCCGAGGCCGCCACCGGCGAGGCAGGTCCAGATCCACCAGGCGTGGCCGTGGTCGGCGTACCAGCCGTAGAAGGGGAGCTGGACCAGGAAGAGCGCGAACCAGACGACCGTGCCGACGGTGACGGTCGCGACGTCGTTCGCCTCCAGAGGCGCCGGGGCCTCGCGCAACTCGGTCGTCCCCTTGCTGTGGCTGCTGCTGCTCATACCGCACAGCGTACCCAGGTGCCCAGGGGGGTCTACGCGCGGAGATAGCGTTTGGACCGCTCATATGTTCATACTGAAACGGTCCGAGGCTGACTGGTTTCAGTCGTAGGAACCTCCAAAACCCCCCACGCAAGGACCAGCATGTCCCCGTCGACCACCGCCAAGGTCGTGCCCAGCTCCCCGACCCCGCCGCCGACGGCCGCCCATGGCGCGCTCGACCGGTTCTTCCGGATCACCGAGCGGGGGTCCTCCGTCCCCCGCGAGATCCGCGGTGGTCTGGCCACCTTCTTCGCGATGGCCTACATCATCGTCCTGAACCCGATCATCCTGAGCTCGGGCGTGGACAAGTACGGCCACCACCTCGACGGCGGCCAGCTGGTCACCGCCACCGTCGTGACCGCCGCCTTCACCACGCTGCTCATGGGTGTCATCGGCAACGTGCCGATCGCGCTGGCCGCGGGCCTCGGGGTGAACAGCATCGTCGCCCTCCAGCTGGCGCCGAAGATGAGCTGGCCGGACGCGATGGGCATGGTGGTCCTCGCCGGTCTCGCGATCATGGTGCTGGTCGCCACGGGCCTGCGGGAGCGGGTGATGAGCGCGGTGCCGCTCGGCCTGCGCAAGGCGATCGCCATCGGCATCGGCCTGTTCATCGTGCTGATCGGCCTGGTCGACTCCGGCTTCGTGACCCGCATCCCGGACGCCGCGCACACCACCGTCCCGCTGCAGCTGGGCGCGGGCGGCCATCTGACCGGCTGGCCGGTGCTGATCTTCATCCTCGGCGTGCTGCTGACCCTCGGGCTGATCATCCGCAAGGTGCCCGGCGCCATCCTGATCAGCATCGTCGCGATGACGCTCCTCGCGCTCGTCGTCGACGCCGTGGCGAACGTCAAGGACTCCGCCTGGGGTCTCACCGTCCCGCAGTGGCCCGGAAACCCGGTCGCCAGTCCCGACTTCGGGCTGATCGGCAAGGTGAGCCTGTTCGGCGGCTTCCAGGAGGTCGGTGTGCTCACCGGCATCCTGTTCGTCTTCACCGTGCTGCTGAGCTGCTTCTTCGACGCGATGGGCACCATCCTCGGCGTCAGCGACGAGGCGCACCTGCTGGACTCCAAGGGCGACCTGCCCGGGATGAGCCGGGTGCTGATGGTGGACGGCATCGCCACCGCCGCCGGAGGCTTCACCTCCTGCTCGGCCAACACCTGCTACGCGGAGTCCACCGCGGGCGCCGGCGAGGGCGCGCGTACCGGCCTCGCCTCGATCGCCACCGGTCTGCTCTTCGTCGTCGCGCTGTTCTTCGCGCCACTGGCCACCATGGTCCCGGCCCAGGCGGCCACCCCCGCGCTGGTCGCGGTGGGCTTCCTGATCATGGCGGGCAGCATCCGGGAGATCGACTGGAGCGACTACACGATCTCCATCCCGGCGTTCCTGACGATGCTGCTCATGCCGTTCACCTACTCGATCACCAACGGCATCGGCATCGGCTTCATCACCTTCTGCGCGCTGCGACTGGTGGCGGGGCGCGGCCGTGAGGTCCCGCCCGCGCTCTACGCGGTGTCGGCGGTCTTCGCCTTCTACTACCTGATGCCGGCGCTGGGCCTGACGTAGCCGCCGGTGTAGAACTGCTCGGTCTCGTCGACGGAGGCCTTGAGCCTCTCGTCGAAGTCATCGCGAATGAGCGTCCGGACGATGTAGTCCTGGACGCTCATTCCGCGTTTGGCGGCGTGAGCCTGGAGACGGTCCAGCAGGTCCCCGTCTATGCGCATGCTGAGCACTCTCGAAGCCATGGCCCAAGGGTCCGGCGGGTCTGTCCGGGCATGCCTCGTTTTCGGGGCGGAACTCACCCGGATGGGTGACTTCCTTGACGAATGTGTTTGGTCGTGGCGGGGCCGTGCCCCGATTTTTCTTAGCAAGAGTAATGAGCTAGTCTAATAAACGTGACCGAACTGTCCGAGGACGACCGCGCGGCGGTGAGCACACTGCGCGGTGCCGTGATGCGGCTCTCCCGCCGACTGCGCCACCACCGGGTCGACGAGTCCCTGAGCCCGACGGAGATGTCCGTGCTGGGTACCCTCGCGCGCTGCGGTTCCGCCACCCCGGGGGAACTGGCCCGCAAGGAGCACGTCCAGCCGCCGTCGATGACCCGGATCGTCGCCATGCTCGAGTCCAAGGGGCTGGTGCACCGCGATCCGCACCCGGACGACCGCCGCCAGGTCGTCGTCCGGCAGACGGAGCAGGCGGAGGCGATGCTCGAGGAGAGCAGGGCGCGGCGCAACGCGTTCCTGGCCGAGCTCATGGCCACCCTCACGGAGGAGGAACGCGCGGTGCTCCGGGAGGCCGCGCCCGTCCTGGAGAAGCTCGCTCACGCCGACGCAAGGACCCGATGAGGAGGAGGCGAGACCGGATTGAGTTCGGCAGCCGCATCAGACGCCGCACCCGAACCGAACACCCCCGACCAGGCCGGACCGGCGGGCACCGCCGACCCGGCCGACCTGCCCACCCCGGCGGGCGCCGACGCCGCCGCGGGTGCCGCGGGACCGGTCGAGGCGTCCGGTCCGGACCGGACGGGCCGTCCGGGCCACCCGGTCGCGGCCGCCGGCCGCGGGGGCACGTTCAGCTCGCTCCGCAACCGCAACTACCGGCTGTTCGCCGGCGGCGCGCTCGTCTCCAACACCGGCACCTGGATGTCCCGCATCGCGCAGGACTGGCTGGTGCTGAGCCTCACCGGGTCGTCCTTCGCCGTCGGCATCACCACCGCGCTGCAGTTCCTCCCCATGCTGCTCTTCGGGCTCTACGGCGGCGTCATCGCCGACCGCTACTCCAAGCGCCGCATCCTGCTGCTCACCCAGGTCGCCATGGGCCTGCTGGGCCTCGCCCTCGCCGCCCTGACCCTGAGCGGAGCCGTCCAGGTCTGGCACGTGTACGCCATCGCCTTCGGCCTCGGCATGGTCACCGTGATCGACAACCCCACCCGGCAGGCGTTCGTCGTGGAGATGGTCGGCCCCGCCGACGTCCGCAACGCGGTCTCCCTGAACTCCGCCAACTTCCAGAGCGCCCGCCTCGTCGGTCCCGCCGTCGCGGGCGCGCTGATCACCGCGGTCGGCAGCGGCTGGGCCTTCCTCTTCAACGGCCTGTCCTTCCTGGCGCCGCTCGCCGGCCTGCTGCTCATGCGCCGCTCCGAGCTGTACCAGGTGCCCACCGCGCCGCGCGGCAAGGGCCAGCTGCGCGAGGGGCTGCGCTACGTGGCCGGGCGGCCCGAGCTGATCTGGCCCATCGTGCTGGTCGGCTTCATCGGCACCTTCGCGTACAACTTCCCGATCTGGCTCACCGCCTTCGCCGACCACGTCTTCCACGGCGACGCCGGGATGTACGGCCTGTTCAACTCGGTACTGGCGGTCGGCTCCGTCGTCGGCGCGCTGCTGGCGGCCCGGCGGGGCAGCACCCGGTTGCGGCTGCTGGTCGGCGCGGCGCTCGGGTTCGGCCTGCTGGAGGTCGTGGCGGCGCTGGCGCCGACCTACTGGATCTTCCTGGTCCTGATGCTGCCGATCGGCGTCTTCGGTCTGACCTTCAACACCACCGCCAACGCCAGCGTCCAGCTCGCGACCGACCCCGCCATGCGGGGCCGCGTCATGAGCCTGTTCATGATGGTCTTCGTGGGCGGTACACCGCTGGGCGGTCCGCTCGTCGGCTGGATCACCGACGTCTTCGGGGCCCGGACCGGTTTCCTCGCGGGCGGGCTGGTCGCCGCCGCGTCGGCCGTCTGTGTCGGACTCGTCCTGGCCCGGCTGGGCGGGCTGCGGCTCAAGATCGACCTGCACCGCGGCAAGGACCACAAGCTGATCGAGTTCGTGCCGCGGGAGTCGGAGTCGGTGGCCGCCTGAGCGCGTCCCCGGCCCGGCCGGGCGGCCCGGTCAGACGACGGCGACCCGGCGCCGGTTGCGGAACTGGCGCATCAGCTCGGCCCACACCAGCAGGCCGGTCACCGGGGCGGTGGCCGCGAAGAGCATGTGCACGTAGTCCTCGCCCAGGCTCGACGAGGCCCACAGGCTCCACGCCAGCGCGGCCACCACGCCCACCGCGGTCAGGAACCACGAGGGCAGCTCGCGGCGGTCGTCGACGATCGCCGCGGCCGTGCCCAGCCCGCCGCCGATCACCAATCCCATGACCAGGACGGCGCGGGTCCAGTCCGGGGCGCCGATGACGTCCTGCAGCACGGGTTTGGTGTGCAGCTGGCGGTAGGTGATCAGCAGGCTGGCGACGTAGACGGTCACCAGCGTTCCCAGGCTGAGCGCTCTCACGAGCCGGCCGAGCGTACCCCGCTCTCCACCGGGCATGACATCCCCCCATTGCCGTAACTCGGCCGAAATGGCCGGTTATGGCTCAACAGAATGCCGGAAATCGGATGAACGGCACAGGGGATCGGCGAAACCGGGGCGGTCCCGCGCGGCCTCAGGACGTGCCCGCTTCCGCGTCGTAGCGCTCGCGGGCCTCGATGACCTCCTCGATGTGCTCCTCCGCCCAGTCCTTCACGGCGGAGAACAGCACGGCCAGGCTCTCGCCCAGCGGCGTCAGCGCGTAGTCCACCCGTACGGGCACCGACGGTGTGACGGTCCGCGCGACCAGCCCGTCCCGCTCCAGGGTGCGCAGCGTCTGCGTGAGCATCTTCTGGCTGACGCCCGCGATGCGGCGGCCCAGGTCGCTGTAGCGCTGCGGGCCGTCCTTGAGCGCGGCCATGAGCAGGCCGGCCCACTTGTCACTGATCCGGATGAGCAACTGGTTCGTCGGGCAGCCCTTCATGAACGCGTTGTAGGCCGAGCGGGCCTCCTCGCGCCGCTGGGACGCGGTGGTCGTCGCCATGGAGCTCCCTTCCGGACTTCCCGGTGCGGTACGCACTTCCGGGTACGTACTTACCCAGAGAGAGTAGCTCTCCCTAGGTTTGCGGTGAAGGCGGGACTGCCCGCCGCACATCCTCGGAAACAGGGAGCTTCTGCCATGCGTGCTGTCGTGATCAGGGAATTCGGTGGGCCCGAGGTGCTGGAGGTCGTCGAGACGCCGCTGCCCGAGCCGGGCCCCGGCGAGGTCCGGGTGCGGGTCGCCGCCGCCGGGCTCAATCCCGCCGACCTCGCCGTACGGGCCGGCCTGCTCGGGGCCGGGGCGCTGGTGCCCGGCGCCTTCCTCGGGCTCGGCTGGGACGTCGCGGGGACCGTGGACGCGCTCGGCGCCGGGGTCTCCGGCTTCACGACGGGTACGGCCGTCGTGGGCTCCGCGGGCGGGTTCGGACGGCGGATCAAGGCGCACGCCGAGTACGTGGTGCTGGACGCGGACGCCGTTGCCGCGGCCCCCTCGTCCGTCGACCCCGTCCACGCCGCCACCCTCCCCACCAACGCCCTCACCGCCGACCAGGCGCTCGGCCTGCTCGGCGCCCGCCCCGGCGACCGCGTGCTGGTCACCGGCGCCGCGGGCGCGGTCGGGGGCTACGCCGTCCAGCTGGCCCGCCACGCGGGGCTGCGCGTCATCGCCCTGGCCCGCCCCGCCGACGCCCCGCTGCTGCGGGAGCTGGGCGCCGACGAGGCCGTCTCGTCCCTGGACCGCGTCCGTGCCGACGCCGTCCTGGACGCTGCGGGGCTCGGGGCCCCCGCCCTGGCGGCGGTGCCGGACGGCGGCGGCTATGTCACCGTGCGGCCCGACGCGGTACCCGCGGCCGAGCGCGGCATCCGGGTCGCCGCCGTCCAGGTCCGGCCGGACGGGGTCCGTCTCGCGGAGCTCGTGGCCCTGCTGGACCGGGGGGTGCTCACCACGCGGGTGGCCGACACCTACCCGCTGGCGGAGGCCGCCAAGGCCCACGCCCGCCTCGCCGAGGGGGGCGTGCGGGGGAGGCTCATGCTGGTGCCGTGACCCCGATGACGGCGACCGGAGGCGCTTCATCGTTTCGAGTGAATGTGCGATCGGGGCGCCCCGGGCGGGCGGCGGCTGCGTGAGAATCGGAGGTGTCGTCAGTCGGATGCGCGGAGCCCCTGGAGGACCGATGAGCTCACAGCCCCACTCGGGCCCTGCGGGGCACTCCTACGTCGCCGACGACCCGGAGACCGCACTGAAGTTCGCGATCCAGCACATGCGGGGGGACCGGGTGCAGCTGGTCGAGGGGGCGATCGACCAAGTGCCGCCGACCTGGGACCACGAAGACGTCGCGGACAAGGTCCGGGAGCAGATCCGGCCTGCCCTTCGCCTGCTCGGGTGTATCGCAGGCTCAGGCAATCTCGATCTGCCGGGGTCGAACAACTGGTATGTGCCCGATCTGGCCGTGGTGCCCCGCGAACTCGCCAAGGGCGCCCGGGCGCTGCTGCCCGATCAGACCCTGCTGGTGGTGGAGGTGACCTCCGAGTCCAACGGCGACACCGATCGGATCGTCAAACGCCGCCGCTACGCCGAGTACGGCGCCCCGTTGTACCTGCTCGTCGACCGGCAGGAGCGCAGCTGCACCCTGTACGCGGAGCCGGGGGAGCTCGGCTACCGGGCGGTGGACGGCCCGCACCCCTTCGGCACGCCGCTGCGGCTGCCGGAGCCGTTCGGACTGGAGCTGGACACCGCGGAGTTCTGAGGTCCGGCGCCGGTCGCGGTCCGCCGTCTCACAGCCCGTCCGCCAGCAGCTCCGCGAGGTGCCGGGCGCGTACCCCGCCGAGCTGGGCGAGCTGGGTGCGGCAGGAGAAGCCGTCCGCCAGGACGGCCGTGCCGGGGCGGGCGGCGCGGACGGCGGGCAGCAGACGCTCCTCGGCGCAGGCGACGGAGACCTCGTAATGGCCGCGTTCGAAGCCGAAGTTACCGGCCAGGCCGCAGCAGCCGGAGGCCAGGGTGCCGGTGAGGCCCGCGCGGGCGCGCAGCCGGCGCTCGGCGGCGTCGCCCAGGACGGCGTGCTGGTGGCAGTGGGTCTGGCCGGTGACCGCCCGGCCGAGGCGGGGCGGCGTCCAGCCGGGGGCCGTCTCCTCCAGCACCTGCGCGAAGGTGCGCACCGAGCCCGCCAGGGCCGCCGCCTCATCGGTGCCCAGGAGTTCGGGCAGATCGGTGCGGAGCGCCGCCGCGCAGCTCGGTTCCAGGACGACGACGGGATGCCCTGCCGCCACCACCGGGACCATCCGCCGCACCGTACGGCGCATCACCCGGCGGGCCCGGTCGAGCCGTCCGGTCGAGACCCAGGTCAGACCGCAGCACACGCGTCCCGGCGGCAGCACCACCCGCAATCCGGCCGCCCGGAGGACGCGTACGGCGGCGCGGCCGACCTCGGGGGAGAAGCGGTCGGTGAAGGTGTCCGGCCACAGCACCACGGTCCCTCCCGCTGCCGGTGCGGGCTCCTGCCGCCGCCACCAGTGCACGAAGGACTCCTCGGCCAGTGGCGGCAGTTCCCGCTCGGGCGCGACGCCCGCCGCCCGCTTGCCCAGGGCCGCCAGCGGCCCCACCCGTGCCAGGGCGTTCACCGTTCCGGCGACCGGGGCCGCCGCGCGCAGCCACGTCGGCAGCCCGCCCATCAGATAGTGCGAGGCGGGCCGCGGCCGCCGCCGGTAGTGGTGGTGGAGGAACTCCGCCTTGTAGGTGGCCATGTCGACGCCGACCGGGCAGTCCGAGCGGCAGCCCTTGCAGGACAGGCACAGGTCGAGGGCGTCCAGGACCTCCGGCGAGCGCCAGCCGCCGGTGACGATCTCGCCGGCGAGCATCTCGTGCAGCAGTCGGGCCCGGCCGCGTGTGGAGTGCCGTTCCTCGCCCGTCGCCCGGTAGGACGGGCACATGACGCCCGCGCCCGGACCTCCTTCCGTGTCGCGGCACTTGGCGACGCCGACGCAGCGGCGCACCGCCGCCGAGAAGTCCCCGCCGTCGTCGGGGTAGCCGAAGGCGACATCGACCGGCCGGCGCGGCAGGACCGCGAAGCGCAGGTTGGCGTCGAGCGGTTCGGGCCGCACCAGCATGCCCGGGTTGAGGCCGCCCGCCGGGTCCAGGACGTCCTTGAACCGGCCGAAGAGGGCCACCAGTTCGCCGCCGTACATCCTGGGCAGCAACTCCGCGCGGGCCTGCCCGTCGCCGTGCTCCCCCGACAGGGAGCCGCCGTGCGCGACGACGAGATCCGCGACCTCCTCGGAGAAGTGCCGGAAGCGGGCCACGCCCGCCGCGTCGAGCAGGTCGAAGTCGATGCGCACATGGATGCAGCCGTCGCCGAAGTGCCCGTACGGCGCCCCGCGCAGCCCGTGCCCGCGCAGCAGCGCGCGGAAGTCGCGCAGGTAGGCGCCGAGCCGCGCGGGCGGCACCGCGCAGTCCTCCCAGCCCGGCCACGCCTCCGTCCCGTCCGGCATCCGGGTGGCGGTGCCGGCGGCCTCCTCGCGGATGCGCCACAGCGTGCGCTGCGCGACGGGATCGGTCACGACGGCCGAGTCGTACGCGTCGGCGAGCCGCCGCAGCGCCTCCGCCTCGCCGGTGCCGGGCATCTCGACGAAGAGCCAGGCGCCGCCCCGGGGCAGCAGATCGGCGGCCTCCCCGCCCACCAGGTCGGCGGCCATGCCCTCGACCGTCAGCGGTCCGTACGGCAGCAGGCCGTTCGCGGCGTCGGCCGCGGCGCTCTCGTCCGCGTAGCCGAGGACCACCAGGACGCGGACCGGCGGTGCCGGCACGAGCCGGACCTCGGCCTCGGTGATCACGGCGAGCGTGCCCTCGCTGCCGGTCAGGGCGCGGGCCAGGTCCCGGCCGCGTTCGGGGAGCAGTGCGTCGAGGGCGTAGCCGGAGATACGGCGGGGGAGCTGTTGCGGATAGCCGGTGCGCAGCAGGGCGAGATGGCCGTCGACCAGTTCCCGCAGGTCGGCGCGGAGCGGGTCGGCGGTGCGCAGCGGTTCGCCGCCGTAGGTCAGGCACTCCAGGGCCCGGACGTTGTCGGCGGTGGTGCCCCAGGCCACGGAGTGCGCGCCGCAGGCGTTGTTGCCGATCATGCCGCCGAGGGTGCAGCGGCTGTGGGTGGACGGATCGGGTCCGAAGGTCAGCCCGTACGCGGCGGCCGCCCGCCGCAGGTCGTCCAGGACGACCCCGGGCTGCACACGGGCGGTCAACGCCTCGGGGCTGAGTGACACGATCCGGTGCATGTGCCGGGTGAAGTCGAGCACGACCCCCGTGCCCGTCGCCTGCCCGGCGATCGACGTGCCGCCGCCGCGCGGCACCACCGGCACCCCGTGCGCCCGGCACACGGCGAGCGCCGCGGCCACGTCCTCGGCGTCGTGCGGCGCGACCACGGCCAGCGGGACGCGCCGGTAGTTGGACGCGTCCATCGTGGCCAGCGCCCTGCTCTGCGCGTCGAAGGAGACCTCGCCCCGTACGGCCCGCTCCAGTTCGCGGCGCAGTCCGTGCCGCAGTTCGTCCGCCATGCCCCTCAGCCTGCCCCGCCGCGCCGGATGTCTCACCGGATGGACCAGGGCCCGTAACCGGGTCGTCACGCACTACGCTGCGAGACGTGGCCGAGATCCAGATTCCCGCTGACATCAAGCCCGCCGACGGACGTTTCGGTTCGGGCCCCTCCAAGGTGCGGCCGGAGGCGCTCAGCGCGCTGGCCGCGACGGGCACCTCGCTGATGGGCACCTCTCACCGGCAGGCGCCGGTGAAGGACCTGGTCGGCCGGGTCCGCGACGGCATCCGCGAGCTCTTCTCGCTCCCCGAGGGCTACGAGGTGGTGCTCGGCAACGGCGGCTCCACCGCCTTCTGGGACATCGCCACGCACGGCCTGATCGAGCGCAGGTCGCAGCACCTCACCTTCGGCGAGTTCTCCTCCAAGTTCGCCAAGGCGGCCAAGATGGCGCCATGGCTGGACGAGCCGACCGTGATCTCCACCGACCCGGGCTCCCACCCCGAGGCGGCCGCCGAGGCGGGCGTGGACGTCTACGCCTTCACCCACAACGAGACCTCCACCGGTGTCGCGATGCCGCTGCGGCGCGTCGCCGGCGCCGACGAGGGCGCCCTCGTCCTGGTGGACGCCACCTCCGGCGCGGGCGGCCTGCCGGTCGACATCGCCGAGACCGACGTCTACTACTTCGCCCCGCAGAAGTCCTTCGCCGCCGACGGCGGCCTGTGGATCGCCGCGTTCTCCCCCGCCGCGCTGGAGCGCGCCGAGCGGATCGCCGCGTCCGGCCGCCACATCCCGGCCTTCTTCGACCTGCCGACCGCGATCGACAACTCGAAGAAGAACCAGACCTACAACACCCCGGCGCTCGCCACCCTCTTCCTGCTGAACGACCAGCTGGAGTGGATCAACGGCCAGGGCGGTCTGGACTGGGCCGTCTCGCGCACCGCCGACTCCTCCTCGCGCCTGTACACCTGGGCCGAGAAGTCCGAGCACGCCACGCCGTTCGTCACCGACCCGGCCAAGCGCTCCCAGGTCGTCGGCACGGTCGACTTCGCCGAAGGGATCGACGCCGCGGCGATCGCCAAGGTGCTGCGCGCCAACGGCATCGTCGACACCGATCCGTACCGCAAGCTGGGCCGCAACCAGCTGCGCGTCGCGATGTTCCCGGCCGTCGACCCGGCGGACGTCGAGGCGCTGACCGCGTGCATCGACTTCGTCGCCGAGCGGCTCTGACCGCGAGCGGGACCACGAGCCGGTGGGCGGGGCGGTGATCGCCCCGCCCACCGGCGTCTTCGGGCCTTCCGGCCTCCTCAGCGGCGGCCCCGGCGCAGCAGGCGGCGTCCACCCACCAGCACGGCGGCGACCGCGGCCAGGGTGAGGGCGCCCAGCGCGAACTGCCGGGTCGACCCCGTGTCCTGCGCGCCCGCACCGGCGGCGTCCGCCGAGGAGCTCCCCCCGGGGCCGGGGGAGGAGGCGGCGCGGCGGGTCGACTCGGGGAGGTCGTCGCCGGTCAGCGGGACGCGCCAGACCTCGCTGTCCTCGCCCTCGCTGCCGTACATCAGGGCCCGGCCGTCCGGCGTGAAGGCCACGGACTCGCCCTGCCGCTGCAGCGGCACGTGCATCTGGTCGATCCGGCGCGCGGTGCCGTCGGCCCACCGGTACATCAGGGCGCCGAAGTAGCCGCGCAGCACCAGCCGTGTGCCGTCCGGCGAGAAGGCGCCGTCGGTGATCCACAGCGGGATGGCGGCGATGCGGCGGAAGACGTTGGTGCCGTTCGGGGAGAGCTTCGCCGGGCCCTCGTAGAGGCCGCCGCCGTCCTCGTTCTTGCTCGCGATGTACACCCGCCCGGACTTCGGGTCGACCATCATCGCCTCGGCGTTGCGCGGGCCCTTGTCGTAGGTGACGGTGAACTGCGTCGCGGTCACCGTCTGGTCCGCCAGCCGCTTCGGTTCCGGGAAGCGGTAGATCCACACATGCGGCCAGGAGCCGCCGAGGTTGTCCCCGATGTCGCCGACGTACAGCGATCCGTCCGGCCCCATCGAGATCGCCTCGACGTCGCGCGGGCTGCCGACGCCGCGCAGGGTGACGGTGGCGACCGTCTTGCCCGTCGCGGAGTCGACGGCGTAGACGTACGGGCCGTCGTCGCTGTCGTTGTGCGTCCAGTAGACGCCCTTGTGGAGGCGGCTCGCGACCAGGCCGCTCGACTCGGTGATCCGCGGGTCCGTCACGGTGAAGGCCACGGACTCCCCGTCGTCGGCGGCCGCGGTGCCGACCAGGGGACCCAGGAGGAGGACGGAGGCCGCGGCCGCGGCGAGCAGTGCGCGCATGCGCCAAGCCTGCCAGGTGGACGGCTCAGGCGAAGTCGAGGCCGCCGGTGCGGCTGCGCTTGAGCTCGAAGAAGGTGGGGTGGCCGGCCAGGGCCCGGACGCCGTCGAAGAGCCGCGCCGCCTCCTCGCCGCGCGGGATCGAGGTGAGGACGGGGCCGAAGAACGCCGCCCCGTCGATGTGCAGGGTGGGCGTGCCGACCTCCTCCCCGACCGGGTCCATGCCCTCGTGGTGGCTCCTGCGCAGCTCCTCGTCGTACGCGGCGCTCCGGGCCGCCCCGGCCAGTTCCGGCGGCAGGCCCGCCTCCGTCAGCGCCTCGCGCAGCACCTCGTCGGAGGCCGGGCGGTCCTGTACGTGCAGCCGGGTGCCGAGGGCGGTGTAGAGCCCGCGCAGTACGTGCTCCCCGTGGTGCCGCGCGGCCGCGACGCACACCCGCACCGGCCCCCAGCCGGTGGCGAGCAGCCGCTCGTAGCGTTCGGGCAGGCCCTGGCGGCCTTCGTTGAGCACCGACAGGCTCATCACCCTGAAGCGCAGGTCGAGTTCGCGTTCCCGCTCCACCTCCAGGATCCAGCGGGAGGTGATCCAGGCGAAGGGGCAGATGGGGTCGAAGTAGAAGTCCACCGAGTGCGTCATGCCCGTCACCATAGAAACGGAACGGCCCGCTCGGCAGGGCCATTCACCGGCTCCGCCCATGGGCCAATACGCCGGGCCGCCCGGCCGTGCCCGCGCCCCGGCAGTGAC
Organism: Streptomyces sp. NPDC026673; assembly: GCF_040638135.1. NCBI lineage: Bacteria > Bacillati > Actinomycetota > Actinomycetes > Kitasatosporales > Streptomycetaceae > Streptomyces > Streptomyces sp. NPDC026673. The sequence continues at coordinate 246,258 of NZ_JBEZXR010000001.1, forward strand.
GGCCGTAACACCGCGGGACCCGAGGTCAGACCCCTGCCGGCGGGTCCGCGGGCCCTATGATCCGGTCCATGTCCAGCGCACTCCCCGGCCCCGGCGACGGGCCCCGCCGCACGCACGGACGCCGTACGCACGGACGCCGCACGGCGTGGATGTTCGTCGGCGACTCCATGACCATCGGCAGCGCGGGGGAGCACACCTGGCGCTACCGCATGTGGCAGCACCTGCGGTCGCTGGGAACCGAGGGCGAGGACTTCGAGATCGTCGGCCCGCGCACCGCGCTCTACGACCCCGCGGCGGACGCGGCCGTCTCGCACGCCTACGCCGACCCCGCCTTCCCCGCCTCCGCCCGCCGGCACCTCGCCGGCTGGGGCGAGGGGTGGCTGCACATGGCGCCGCTCATCGGGGACGCCGTCCGGGAGCACCGTCCGGACGTCCTGCTGGTCTCGCTCGGGCTGATCGACCTCGGCTTCTACACCAACCCCGGGCAGACCGAGGCCAATGTGCGGCTCTTCGTCGAGCGGGCGAGGGCGGCCAACCCCCGGGTGGCCGCCGTGCTGCTGCCCGTCATACCCAACTCGCGCTGCGACCGGGACCCCGGATTCGGTTCGCAGTGCGAGGAGTTCAACACCCGCCTGGCCAAGACCGTCGCCGACCTCGGCACCCCCGCCTCGCCGCTGCTGCTGGCCTCCCGCCCGGCCGGCTACGACATCACGCGGGACACCTACGACGGCACCCACCCCAACACCTCCGGGGAGCACCGATTGGCCGCCGCGTTCGCCGACGCCGCGCACCAGGCGTGGGGGCTCGGCGCGCCCTACCGGCGCCCCCTCAACTCCGCTTGATTCGAGCGCACTCCAAGGGATTGGCTTGTGCTCCATGGAGTACACACAGCTCGGACGCACCGGACTCAAGGTCAGCCGGCTCGTACTGGGAACGATGAACTTCGGCCCGCAGACGGACGAGGCCGACAGCCACGCCATCATGGACGCCGCTCTCGACGCGGGCGTCAACTTCTTCGACACCGCCAACGTCTACGGCTGGGGCGAGAACAAGGGCCGCACCGAGGAGATCATCGGCAGCTGGTTCGCCAAGGGCGGCGGCCGCCGCGACAAGACGGTCCTGGCGACCAAGGTCTACGGCAACATGGGCGGCGACGGCGCCCCCTGGCCGAACGACGACAAGCTCTCCGCGCTCAACATCCGCCGTGCCGCCGAGGCGAGCCTGAGGCGCCTGGGCACCGACCACATCGACCTCTACCAGTTCCACCACATCGACCGCGCGACGCCGTGGGAGGAGATCTGGCAGGCGATCGACGTCCTGGTCCAGCAGGGCAAGGTGCTCTACGCCGGGTCGTCCAACTTCCCCGGCTGGGGCATCGCCAAGGCCAACGAGGCCGCCGCGAGGCGCCCTTCACTCGGCCTGGTCAGCGAGCAGTGCCTGTACAACCTGGCCGAGCGCCGTGCCGAGATGGAGGTCATCCCGGCCGCGCAGGAGTACGGCCTGGGCGTCATCCCCTGGTCGCCGCTCCACGGCGGCCTGCTGGGCGGCGCGCTGCGCAAGGAGCGCGAGGGCGGCGGTTCCCGCTCCACCTCCGGCCGCAGCGCCGACTCGCTGAAGAACAGCGCGCTGCGCGACCAGGTCCAGGCGTACGAGGACGCGGTCGACAAGGCCGGCCTGCGGCCCGGTGACGTCGCCCTGGCCTGGCTGCTGGGCCGTCCCGGCGTCACCGGCCCGATCGTCGGCCCGCGCACCCGCGAGCAGCTGGACTCCGCGCTGCGCGCCGTGGAACTGGAGCTGCCGGCGGAACTGCTCGCCGAGCTGGACGAGATCTTCCCGGGTCCGGGCCCGGCGCCGGAGGCCTTCGCCTGGTAGGCGTCCGGAGCGGCTTCCCCGTCGTGCGCCCGGTCGCAGATTCACCCGGTCGGGCGCACGATGAGGGTATGACCACAGCCAAAGAGATCATGCACCCCGGCGCCCGCGCGATACCGGCGACCGAGACTCTCGACCGGGCCGCGCAGCTCATGCGCGAGCTCAACGTCGGCGCGCTGCCGGTCCACGACGTGAACGACCGGATGTGCGGCATTATCACCGACCGGGACATCGTCACCAAGTGCATCGCCGCGGGCCGCGACCCCTCCAAGGTGACCTGCGGCGACCTGTGCGAGGGCACGCCCCGCTGGATCGACGCGAACGCCGACGTCTCCGACGTCCTCACCGAGATGGAGTCGCACCGCATCAAGCGGCTCCCGGTCGTCGAGGACAAGAAGCTGATCGGCATCATCACCGAGGCCGATCTGGCCCGCCACCTCACCGACGAACAGGTTGCGGAGTTCGTCGAGAAGGTCTACGCCGGAGCCTAGGCCGCCCCGCCCCGCCCCGCCCCGCCCCGCCCCGGCCCGGGCCGACCGGCCCCGGGTCCAGGCCAGGCTCTAGCCGCGCACCAGCGCGGCGACGATCACCACGACCACCAGCAGGGCGAGGGCGGCGGTCATTACGCGGGTACGGGTCTTCGGGTCCACACATCGAGGTTAACGGGGCGCCCTCAGTGCCCCAGCGGGCAGGTCCGCACCGTCTCGTAGCGGGGCTGCGCCCCGGGCACCCCGGGTGTGGGCGGATGGCTCCGCACCAGGCAGACCGCCGCCGCCGTCCAGGGCGTCCCCGCGAACCGCGCGAGGGCGTCCGTGAAGGGCCGCAGGCCCACCCTCGTCCGCCCGGAACGCTGCCGGGCCAGCGTGAGGTGGGCGTGGAAGCGGCCGTGCTCGTCCTCGTGGTGGATGCCCGCCCGCCGGGCGGCCGCCTGCGCCGCCGCCGCCGGGCGCCCGAGGTCGTCGCCGTCCAGCCCGGTCCACAAGGTGCGGTCGCCGAAGCGGCCTCCGCCGGTCAGGGCGATCCGGCAGGGCGGGTGGCGCCGCGCGGCTCGTTCCAGGCGCTCGACCAGCCCCGGCACAACGGCCTCGTCCACCTCGCCGAGGAACGCCAGCGTGATGTGCCACCCGGCCCGCTCCGTCCAGCGCAGCCCGTCGGCGCCCGGCAGGGCGCGCAGCGCGTCCACGGCGCCCCCCAGTTCGGCGAGGGCCGCCCTCGGGGGCACGACGGCCACGAACAGCCTCATGCCCCCAGGGTGCACCGGTACGGCCTCGGGCGTGCTCCGGCGCGCTCCGTCCGGTCCAGCGGATCTAGCGCGCGATGTCCGCGTAGCCCTCGATGTCGCGCGGGTCCCGGGAGCCCGGGCCGACGTAGCGGGCGGACGGGCGCACCAGACGGCCCGTGCGCTTCTGCTCCAGGATGTGCGCGGACCAGCCGGCCGTCCGGGCGCAGGTGAACATCGAGGTGAACATGTGGGCCGGGACCTCGGCGAAGTCCAGGATGATCGCCGCCCAGAACTCCACGTTGGTCGCCAGGACGCGGTCCGGGCGGCGCGCGTGCAGCTCCTCCAGGGCGGCCTTCTCCAGCGCCTCCGCGATCTCGTAGCGGGGGGCGCCCAGCTCCCTGGCCGTACGGCGCAGCACCCGCGCCCGCGGGTCCTCGGCGCGGTAGACGCGGTGGCCGAAGCCCATCAGGCGCTCGCCCTTGTCGAGGGCCTGCTTGACGTACGCCTCGGCGTCGCCGGTCCGCTCGATCTCCTCGATCATGCCCAGGACGCGCGAGGGCGCGCCGCCGTGCAGGGGGCCCGACATGGCGCCGACCGCGCCGGACAGCGCGGCGGCCACGTCGGCGCCGGTGGAGGCGATGACCCGGGCGGTGAACGTGGAGGCGTTCATGCCGTGCTCGGCGGCGGAGGTCCAGTAGGCGTCGACGGCCTTGACGTGCTTGGGGTCCGGCTCGCCGCGCCAGCGGATCATGAAGCGCTCGACGACCGTCTCGGCCTTGTCGATCTCACGCTGCGGCACCATCGGCAGCCCCTGGCCGCGCGCCGACTGCGCCACGTACGACAGCGCCGTCACGGCCGCGCGCGAGAGGTCCTCGCGGGCCTGCTCGGCGTCGATGTCCAGCAGCGGCTTCAGGCCCCACACCGGGGCGAGCATCGCCAGCGCCGACTGGACGTCGACGCGGATGTCACCGGAGTGGACGGGGATCGGGAAGGGCTCGGCGGGCGGCAGACCGGGGTTGAAGGCACCGTCGACCAGCAGGCCCCACACGTTCCCGAAGGAGACGTGGCCCACCAGGTCCTCGATGTCCACGCCGCGGTAGCGGAGGGCGCCGCCTTCCTTGTCGGGTTCGGCGATCTCCGTTTCGAAGGCGACGACTCCCTCGAGTCCGGGTACGAAGTCGGACATCAGGCGGCTCCTCTTGATGCGGTCGACGATCCGGTGGCGCTTGTGGCACAGGGGTGGTGCACAGGGTGTGGCACTGGGTGCCCGCACGATATCCCCCGATGTCGAGAGGGCACAGTTTCCCGGCCTGTAAGTCTGTCCCCTTCCGCAGGTGACGTGAAGCGTGAGGTCCGGCACATACTTCGGCGCATCGCCGGGCACATGGTGCCGCCGCCGTGCTGCAAGATGTGCGGGTGCAGCACAGCCACCACGATCCCGCCGCCATGCGCAAGCAGTACCGCGCCCACGGACTGACCGAGGCCGAGCTGGCCGGCGACCCGTACACGCAGTTCGCGCACTGGTTCGCCGACGCCGTCAACGCCCGCGTCGACGAACCCAACGCCATGGTCGTCTCCACCGCGGGAGCGGACGGGCTGCCCAGCTCGCGCACGGTCCTGCTGAAGAGCTACGACCACCGCGGCTTCGTCTTCTTCACCAACTACGGTTCCAGGAAGGGCCGCGAGCTCACCGAGCGGCCGTACGCCTCGCTGCTCTTCCCCTGGCACCCGATCGCGCGCCAGGTGATCGTGGCGGGCGCCGTCGAGCGTGTCTCGCGCGAGGAGACCGAGGCGTACTTCCGCACCCGGCCGCACGGCTCGCGGATCGGCGCCTGGGCGAGCGAGCAGTCAACGGTGGTGGGCTCGCGGGAGGAGCTGGAGCGGCGCTACGAGGAGCTGTCGGCCCGCTACCCCGAGGACACGGACGTGCCGGTGCCGCCGCAGTGGGGCGGTTTCCGGGTGGTCGCGCGCAGCGTGGAGTTCTGGCAGGGGCGGGAGAACCGGCTGCACGACCGGCTGGTGTACACGGCCGGGGCCGGGGACGGCGGCTGGACTGTGCGGCGCCTGGCGCCGTAGCGGCCGCGGACGCAGACGACCCGCGGGCTGCTCCCCGGACGGCGTACCGTCCGGGCATCGGCCGGACGAATCCGACGAGCCCGCGGGTCGGGTGACTGCGATGGAATTGGCCCGCTACGCACATCGCGCGCAGGCGAGGAGCGCAGGCGTCAGCCCGCAGTCACCTCACGCGTCCGATGGGAACTCATTCTCCGGACCACCTCCCTTCATGTGTGCTCGCCACCTTAGGCACGGGTTCGGCGGGCGACAACCCATTTATTCGCCCCGCGCCCCAGGGGCATCCCCGGCACCGAATTTCCGCGAACACCCTGTGTCGTGGGTCACACGGGGGTTGAATGTTGCGACGTGCAGTCATTCGATGCGACGCCGCAGCTGCTTGCCGCGCTCCTCGACGGCATGGAGGCCGGACTCTGTGCCCTCGACCGCGACGGAGTGATCACGCACTGGAATTCCGAGGCCACCCGCATCCTGGGCTGGACGCCGGAGGAGGCCGTGGGCCGGCGCGGCTTCGCCGGCTGGGCCGCACGCACCGCCGACGCCGAGGAGGTGCGCGAACGGCTCCTGGGCGCCATGGGGGCGAACGGCCGCCAGGTGCACGAGTTCGCGCTGCTCACCAAGGACGGCCGGCGGGTCCTGGTGCGCACCCAGGCGGCCGCCGTGCACGGCTCCGACGGGCGCCCGGCCGGCGTCTACTGCGCCTTCTCCGAGGTGCACGCGCAGATCGACCTGGAGCGCTCGATAGCCCTCAGCGAGGCGCTCTTCGACGACGCCTCCTGCGGGGTCGTCCTGGTCGACGCCGATCTGCGGCCCGTCGTCGTCAACGCGTACGCCGCGCGCATGCTGCGCACCAGCCGGGACGCGCCGCTCGGCCGGCCGCTCGGCGACTTCCTCGACCAGGGCGTGGAGGAGCTGGAGAGCGCCCTGCAGCATGTGCTCGCCGAAGGCGCGCCCCCCGCGCCCGGCGAGCTGTGGGTGAGCCTGCGGGAGGAGGGCGGTGCGCGGTGCTGCTGGCGCAGCGGCTTCGTGCGGCTCGGCTCGCCGCTCGGGGAGGAGCCGGTGCCGCTCGGCGTCGGCTGGCTCTTCCACGACATCACGGAGGGAAAGCTCGCCGAGCAGGAGGCGGCGCGCCTGCGCTTCCGCAGCAACCAACTGCACCGCGCCGCGCTGGCCGTCGCGGAGTGCGAGGACCCGATGGAGGCGGCCACCTGCTACGTGGACTTCGCGCTGGCGGGCTTCGCCGAGCACGCGCTGCTCGACGTGCTCGCGCCCGACGGGGTCCGGCTCGTGCGGGCCGCCGCCACGCCCCCCGGCGGTGCGGGGCCCTGCCTCCCGGTGGCCGGGGGCATCCCGGTGCGGTACGGGGAGGGGCATCCGGCGCTTCAGGCGGTCGCCCGTACCGGCGCCGTCCGCGCCGGCTTCGGCGCCGCGGCCGCCGAGCCCGCCTCCCGTGCCCAGGTCGACAGCTGGGCCGCCGCCCGGCGCTGGCCCGACGGCACCGTCCACGGCCTGTGCGCCGTGCTCCGCAGCCGCGGCCGCACCCTCGGCGTGCTCACGTTCCTGCGCGGTGCGGGCCGTCGGCCCTTCGACCGCGCCGACGGCGCCTTCGCCGAGGACGTCGCCCTGCGGGTGGCGGCCGCCCTCGACCTGCCGCCGCGGGCGTGACGGCGGCTCGGCGGCGGGCTCGGTGGCGGGCTCAGCGGCGGTAGAAGATCCGGTCCGCGTAGGCGTCGAAGACCTCCGCGTTCCACTCGTGGCCCCCGTCCACGTTGCCCGAGCGGAGCATGGGCGGGGTGACGCCGCGCCCGGCCAGGTCCGCCGCGGCGGTGGCCACGACGGCCTGCATCAGGGCGCTGGTCACCACGGTGGAGGCCGGTCCGAACGGCGCCGGGATCCCCGGTACGGACAGCTCGGCGTCCCCCGGCGCGATCTTGCTGTCGATCACGATGTCGCAGTGGTCCTTCAGGAAGGTGCCGCTCGCGTGGCGCGACCGCGTCTCCTTGGCGTACGCCACCGATGTGACGCCGATCACCTTCATCCCGAGCGCCCCGGCCTCCTGCGCCATCTCCACGGGGAGCGGGTTGCGGCCGGAGAGGGAGATGATCACCAGCAGGTCGCCCGCCCGCGCGGGCGAGCTGCGCAGCACGACCCCGGCCAGGCCGCCGACCTGTTCGAGCGCGCTGCCGAGCGTGGCCGGGACGACGTCCACGCCGACCGCGCCGGGTACGGCCAGCAGGTTGACCAGGGCGAGGCCGCCCGCGCGGTAGACGACGTCCTGGGCGGCGAGCGAGGAGTGGCCGGCGCCGAAGACGAAGACCCGCCCCCCGGCCGCCACGGTGTCCGCGAGCGCGGCCGCGGCCGCCTCGATCCCCGCGGACTCCTCGTCCCTCACGCGCCCCAGCAGTGCGATGGCGGCGTCGAAATATGTGGCGGCCAGATCGGTCATGCCGAGAACCGTGGTGCCGCGGCGTCCGCCTGTCAACCACGGGGCCCCGCTTGTCGGTCCCATGCGTCAGAATTGAGTTCAGGGCCACGTACGAGCCACCGAGGGGCACGCATGTCCGGACTGATCGACACGACGGAGATGTATCTCCGCACCATCCTTGAGCTGGAGGAGGAGGGTGTGGTCCCCATGCGCGCCCGAATCGCCGAACGGCTCGACCAGAGCGGACCCACCGTCAGCCAGACCGTCGCGCGCATGGAGCGGGACGGCCTGGTGCATGTCGCGGGAGACCGGCATCTGGAGCTGACCTCCGAGGGCCGCAGGATCGCGACGCGCGTGATGCGCAAGCACCGGCTCGCCGAGTGCCTGCTCGTCGACGTCATCGGCCTGGAGTGGGAGCACGTGCACGCCGAGGCGTGCCGCTGGGAGCACGTGATGAGCGAGGCGGTGGAGCGCCGCGTCCTCGAGCTGCTGCGGCATCCGACGGAGTCGCCGTACGGGAACCCGATCCCGGGTCTGGAGGAGCTGGGCGAGAAGGACGGCGCCGACCCGTTCCTGGACGAGGGCATGGTCAGCCTGACCGAGCTGGAGCCCGGCGTGGCCGGCGCGAGCGTGGTCGTGCGGCGGATCGGTGAGCCGATCCAGACGGACGCCCAGCTGATGTACACGCTGCGGCGGGCCGGTGTGCAGCCGGGTGCGGTGGTGTCGGTGACCCCGTCCGCGGGCGGCGTGATGGTCGGCAGCGGAGGCGAGGCCGCGGAGCTGAACACGGAGACCGCCTCGCACGTCTTCGTCGCCAAGCGGTAGCCGCCGTCGGTGCCGGGGTCGTTGTCCGAGGGACCCCGGCGCCTCCCCATGCGCCGGAGTCCCTTCCTCCCCCGTTCCCTCCCCGATCCCTCCCCTGGGCCCCCGTGGAGCCCACCCGGATCCCCGAGCTGTCCGGGTGGCTCCCCGCTGCCCGTCTTCCCCGCCGGGCCGCGTCCCGCTGGAGTCCTCCCCTCGGCGCGGGCCGCCAATCCTTGAGCGTTGTCACTCGAAAGAGCGGTGTTGCGCGTGTGAAGACCCGCGTCGAACAGAGTTTCGATAGCGTGGGGGTCTAGAACGTCACGTACCAGGGGGTGCGGCACATGGCCAGGCGCGTCGAAGTCACCGGAGCGGGCGGCCTCCCGCTCACGGCGTGGGAGTACGCAGACGAGTCCGCCCCTGCCGTCGGGCCCGAGTCCCAGGCGGCGCTGCGGCCGGCCGTCCTGCTGCTGCACGGTCTGATGGGACGGGCCTCCCAGTGGGCCGGCACCGCGCGCCGGCTCGCCGGCGGGCACCGGGTGGTGGCCCTGGACCAGCGCGGTCACGGACGCAGCGCCAAGCCCGAGGGTCCCTATACGCGTGAGGCCTATGTGGCCGACGCGGCCGCCGTGATCGAACAGCTGGGCCTCGCCCCGGCCACCGTCGTGGGCCACTCGATGGGGGCGCTCACCGCCTGCCAACTGGCCGCGCGCCGGCCGTCGCTGGTGCGGGCCGTGGCCCTGTGCGACATGCGGGCCGCGGCCCCCGGGGAGGCGAGCCGGCGTCGCTGGGAGGAGTGGTTCGGGGCCTGGCCGCTGCCCTTCGCCAGCCTCGACGCGGTGCGCCGGTGGTTCGGGGAGGACGATCCCTGGCTGGAGGGCGCCCGCCCCGCCCGGGGGCGGTTCTTCGCCGAGGCGATGGAGGAGCGCGCCGACGGCTGGCGCCCGGAGTTCGAAGCGCGGCACATGCTGCGCTCCCGGGAGCCCTGGATCAACGACGCCCACTGGGACGAGCTGGCGCGGGTGTCCTGCCCCGCTCTCGTCGTGCGCGGCTGGGACGGGGAGCTGGGCCGCGCCGAGGCGCAGGAGATGGTCCGCGTGCTGCCCCGGGGTTCGTACGCGGAGATCCCCGACGCCGGGCACCTGGTCCCCTGGGACCAGCCCGAGGCCTGGTACACGGCGGTCGAGGCCTTCCTGGCCGACGTCGCCGAGGTGCCGGTCTGACGGCCGATCCGACAGCCGGTCCGACAGCCGGGTCTGACAGGGGCCGGCCTGACCGATCGCGGCCGGTCCGGCCGGCGCTTCCTCCGGTGGACCCGGAGGGGGCGTCGGCCGGGCGTCAGGCGAAGACGACCGTGCGCCGGCCGTTGAGCAGCACGCGGTGCTCGCTGTGCCACTTCACGGCCCGCGCCAGGGCCTGGCACTCCACGTCGCGGCCGACGGCCACCAGCTGCTCCGGCGTGACCCCGTGGCCCACCCGCTCGACCTCCTGCTCGATGATCGGGCCCTCGTCGAGGTCGGCGGTGACGTAGTGCGCCGTCGCGCCGATCAGCTTCACACCACGGGCGTGGGCCTGGTGGTAGGGCCGGGCGCCCTTGAAACTGGGCAGGAAGGAGTGGTGGATGTTGATGATCCTGCCGGACAGTTCCTTGCAGAGGTGGTCCGACAGCACCTGCATGTAGCGGGCGAGGACGACCAGCTGGACGTTCTCCTTCTCCACCAGGTCCAGGAGTTGCGCCTCGGCCTCGGCCTTGTTCTCCTTCGTCACCGGGATGTGGTGGAAGGGGACGTCGTAGGAGCCGGCGAGTTCCGCGAAGTCGGTGTGGTTGGAGACGACTGCGGCGATCTCCACCGGCAGCGCGCCGATGCTGGTGCGGAAGAGCAGATCGTTCAGGCAGTGCCCGAACTTGCTGACCATGAGGATCACGCGCATCCGCTCGGCGGAGGGAGTGATCTGCCAGTCCATGCCGTAGGCGTCGGCGACGGCCGCGAAACTGGCCCGCAGCTTGTCGGCGGTGACCGGATGGCCCGCGGAGAAGTGCACCCGCATGAAGAACAGCCCCGTGTCGTGGTCGCCGAACTGCTGGCTGTCCTCGATGTTGCACCCGGTCATGAAGAGATAGCTCGACACGGCGTGCACGATGCCCGCCTTGTCGGGGCAGGACAGGGTGAGGATGTACTGCTCTGGCTGCGGCTGCGACTCGTGGGCGGCGTTCACGGGGCTAGGGTCGCACAAAGAGCTCCCGCCGATCCAAGCCGTCCGCGGGTCGGTCGCCCGGGATGTCGCGCCGGGTGCGCGTCCCGTTCGCGCCGTCCGGACGCCTCAGGCGGTGCGGGTGTAGATCTTGAGGATTTCCAGTGACCGCGGCGGCGTGTCGGGGTCCTCGCCGTCCCCGGCCGCCAGTCGCACATGGGCCTCGCGGGCGGCCCGTACGGCCTCGGGCCAGGCGTGGTGCTCCAGATAGGCGGAGACGGGGGCGTCGGCGCCGACCTGGTGAAGTATCTTCAGCACCCGCAGCACGGCCACGTCGACCAGGGCGGCCTCCTGGGAGTCCCGGAAGACGGTGCCCACGTACTTCTCCGCGGACCAGTTGTCCAGCCAGGTGTCCTCGACCAGGCGGTAGACGGCGTCGGTCACGTCGCCGTAGCCCGGTTGCCCGGCAAGCCAGACCTCGCGCTGGAACACCGGGTCGCTGATCATGTGCAGCGCGGAACGCACGTTCGCGCGCCAGCGCCACCAGGGCATGTCGTTGAGCGGCATGCCCCCCATCGTGGAGGAGCGGGTGCCGCGGCGGGAAGACTTCTCCGTACTCTGCACAGTGCACGATCGTACGTGCTCCCGGGCGCACACAGTCTGTTCACCCGATGGTGACCCTCCGTTCCCGCGCGTTCACCCTGGCGTTGCGATGGGCGCGGAATCTTCCCATTCATGAGTGATTGGCGTACGCGCAGAGCCCTTCCGCTCGTTTCCGCGATGGCCGGCGTCGCCCTGCTGGCGGGATGCGGCACGCTCCAGGGAGGGGCGAGCGGTACCACCGGGCCCATCGTGGTCATGACATGGGCGCCGCAGAACACGAACGCGACCAACATGGCGGGCATGCCCGCCATGGCCAAGACCTTCGCCAAGTACATCAACGCCCGCGGCGGTGTCGCGGGCCGGGAGCTGAAGGTCCTCACCTGCAACGACCGCAACACCGCGCTCGGCGCCCAGGACTGCGCCCAGCGCGCCGCCGACGAGGGCGCGGTCGCCGTCGTCGGCTCCTACAGCCAGTACGGCGCCGCCTTCACCTCCACGCTGGAGGCCGAGGGCATCCCGTACGTGGGCGGCTACGGGGTCACCCAGGACGAGTTCGAGAGCCCGCTCTCCTATCCCGTCAACGGCGGCCTGCCCGCGCTGATGGCCGGCGCCGGGCGCCAACTGGCCGGCAAGTGCGGCAAGGTGAGCCTGATACGCCCCGACACCGCGGTGGGCGACCTCTACGCCCGCTTCCTCGACGCGGGACTCCGCGACGCTGGCAGCACCAGCGCCACCGACCTGCGCGCCCCCGAGGACTCCACCGACTACAACGCGATCTCCCGGCAGGCCATCGGCGCCAACAAGCCGAGCGACTGCGTGAGCGCCGCGCTCGGCGACAAGACCGCCACCTTCTTCGACGCCTTCCGCCGGACGACCACCGTCGACCCGGTCACCGGCGGGGAGGACGGGCCCAAGGCGCGGATCGCGTCCATCCTCGGCAGCGTCCAGCAGTCCACGCTCGACAGCACCGGCGGCGGCAACAGCCCGCTGGAGGGCGCCTACATCACCGGCTGGTACCCGCCGTCCTCCGACTCGCGCTGGGCCGTGATGCGCAACACCATCAAGAGGTACGCCTTCGGCGACAACAGCGTCGACGCGGACGACCCCGGCGTGCAGACCACCTGGATCGCCTACACCGCGCTCACCGAGGTCATCGAGAAGATGGGCAAGGACCGGCCGGTCACGCCCTCGTCGCTGAAGGTCGCTCTCGACCAGGCGCACGGCATCTCGACCGACGGCCTCACACCCCCGCTCGGCTGGCGGGACGAGGACGCGGCAGCCATCATCGACCAGCCGCGTCTGGTCAACGGCCGGGTCACCTTCCAGAAGGTCGAGAAGGGCCGGCTGGTCGCCGCGCGCAACGGCTTCGTGGACGTCACGCACACCCTGGAGGACGCCCCGCGCTGATCCGCCGCCGCGCGTCCGGGCCGAGTGGGCGGAAGCCCCGGCCGAGGCGGCGGCGGTACGGCGACCGAAGCGGCGCGAGCGCCGGCGGCCCCGCCGCCGGCGCTTCGGTGTGCCGGGGAACCGTCCTCAGAGCTGGTAGGACTGATGCTGCGTCAGCCCGTACTTCTTCGCGACGGGGTTCCACAGCGTCACGGCGCTCTTCTTCGCCTGCGAGGCGGTGTTGCTCTCGCGGTCCCCCTGCGTCCTCTGGGGGGTGCTCTTGGCCTGCCCTTGGCGGCACATCTTCTTGCCGCTCTTCACCTGGTCGGCCCAGGCCGCGTAGTGGTTGTCGGCGGCCGCTGAGGCCTTCCACGCGCTGTTGAGGGCGTCGGTGAGGGCCTGGTGGTCGGGGACCTGGTCCAGCGGCAGCGTCTTCAGCCGCGCCATCAGGTCGTTGCGCTGCTGGGCGGCGGCGCGCAGATCCGCGGCCGCTCCGTCGAGGTTCTGGCAGCCCTTGATGTTCTCGACGGCCCTGACCACGGAGCTCCGGTTGGCGCCGCTCGTCTTGAGCAGTGCCTCGAGCCCCTTCGCCTGCTTCTCCGCCGCGCTCTCGCCGCCCCCGGAGGAGGCCGGGGCGGAGGCGCTCGCGGAGGAGGACGGGGTCGGGCCCGCGGCCTGCTTGTCGTCGTCCCCGCCGCTCATCAGGGCCCCCGCGAGCAGTCCGGCGACCGCGCAGCCGCCGACGACGATGCCGATCAGGGCGGCCGGGGTGAGCTTGCGGCGGGCCGGGGCGGGCTCGTCGTAGTCGTAGGACTGCTGCGGCGCGTAGGCCGGCTGTGCGTAGTCCGGCTGCGCGTAGCCCGGCTGTGCGTAGTCCGGCTGTGCGTAGTCCGGGGACGGGGCGTAACCGGGGGAGGGGGCGTGGGCCGGCTCCTGCCGGGGCGGGCCGTCCTGGCGGTACAGGTGCCCGAAGTCGTCGTGGGGCTGCTGTGCCGGGAGCAGGGTGTCGTGCGCCTGGTGCCCTTGCGGGTAGCCGTATCCGGGCGCCGGAGCCGGGGCCTGCTGGTCCTCGAAGCGCGGGAGGTGCTGGGTCGCGTCCGCCTCGGCCGGGGTGCCCGGGCGTATGCCGTACGGCGCCGCGTCGGGCATCGGGTACGGCGGCAGGACCTGGGTGGCGTCCGCCACGGGACCGGGCTGGAACTGGGGCGCCGGGGGCTGCTGCGGCTGCACCGCGTGGTGCTGCGGCTCATGGGCCGGCATGGGCGGCATGGGCGGCTGGGCCTGCGGATACGGCGGGAAGAACTGTGTCGCGTCGGTGTCCGGGAAGGACTGCTGCGGTGGGCTGTACGGCTGGGGCTGTTCGCCCCAGGGCTGCCCGCTCGCGGGGCCCGTGCCCCACGCGGCGGTCGCTCCCGGGCCGGGTATGCCCCCGTCCGCGGGCAGCACCACGCCCTCGTGCACCTCCGGATACGCCTCGTCACCGCGTCCGCCGTGCATCACCGGTACCTCTGCCTTCTCCGTCGCTACGGAATCGTCGGCTCACGCTACCGGTCGGCTTCGGACGCCACCACGCCGCGGGGGGTCCGGCGCGGGCCGGCCGGGGCGCCCAGGCGCAGAACAGGGTGCCCTTGCCGGTGGGTTGATGTCGTTCGCGTAACGATTCGGTGGACGGGGGCGCGCGACGCCCCCATCCCCGTGCGGCTACGCCGCCAGCTCCCGCTCCTCCAGCCGGGCGTCGAACTCCCGGACGGCGGCCTCCGCGGCGTACGGCTGCAGGCGCAGGCGGAGGTCCTCGAGGTACTCCGCGCCGCGGGTGGTGCGGATCGTGGCGAGCAGTTCGACGGCCTGGGCGCCGGTGTGGCAGGCCTGCTCGACCTCCCGCTGCTGGACCTGGGCCTGGGCGAGCAGCAGCAGGCCGATCGCCCGGCGGCGGGCCTTCTCCGGACCGTGCCCGGCCAGTGCCTCCTCGGCCCGGCGGGCCGCCTGCGGCGCCTGGTTGAGGTCGCGGTGACAGTGCGCGAGCTCGTCGGCGAGGTACGCCTGGCCGAAGTGCCCGATCCAGTCGGGGTCGTCGTCGGGACTGGAGTGGTCCAGCGCCTCGACGGCCTGCCCCGCGACGGTGCCGCAGGCGCGCGCGTCCCCCATCAGCGCGTGGCCCCGCGCCTCCGCCGCGTAGAACATGGCCTGCGCCGTGGCGGTGACCTGGCCGCGCGCACCCTCCTGCGCGGCACGGGCGAGTTGGGCGATCTCCCGCGGGTTGCCGAGCTGCGCGGCGAGGTGGCTCATCCCCGCGGCGAGGACGTAGCCCCCGTACGCGCGGTCGCCGGCCGCCTGGGCCAGGCGCAGTGCCTGGATGTAGTAGCGCTGGGCGAGCCCGGGCTGGCCGGTGTCGACGGCCATGTAGCCGGCGAGTTCGGTCAGCCGGGCGACGGCGGAGAAGAGCTGACGGCCCGTGGACTCCCGGTACGAGCCCGCGAGGAGCCCGGAGACCACGCTGTTGAGGTAGTGCACCACCACCGGGCGGACGTGACCGCTGCCGAAGCGGTGGTCGAGTTCCTTCAGCGACTGGGTGGTGGCCCGCACCGCCTCGACGTCCGACATGCCGACCCGTTGTCCTCCGGTCCGCGCGACCTGCGGGTCGGCGCGGGTGATCAGCCAGTCGCGGCTGGGCTCGACCAGGGCCGAGGCGGCCACGTTGGAGCCGGTGAGGAAGTCGCGGCGGCCCACGTCGCTCCGCCACAGCTCGCAGACCTGCTCGATCGCGCCGAGGACGGTGGGCGAGAAGTGCAGGCCGACTCCGGTGGCCAGGTTCTTGCCGTTGGCCATGCCGATCTCGTCGATGGTGACGGTGCGGCCCAGCTTGCGGCCGATCGCCTCGGCGATGATCGCCGGTGCCCGGCCCCGCGGTTGCTGGCCGCGTAGCCAGCGGGCCACGGATGTCTTGTCGTAACGCAGGTCGAGGCCGTGCTCCGCGCCGCACATGTTGACCCGGCGGGCCAATCCGGCGTTGGAGCAGCCTGCCTCCTGGATCAGTGCCTGCAGCCGTTCGTTCGGCTGGCGGGCGACGAGCGGTCGTGCGGCCATGGGCTCCCCCTCACAGCTGCCGCTTTCGGGACCTCAAGATCCCTTCCCGAAGATCCCTTCCCGGTACGCGCCACTCAAATGCCCCGCAAACGACATAATTTACGGAGGGATGCATGCTTACACACCCAAGGGTGACTACCCGGATGCCGAACCTCCCCCACCGCGCGCCCCCGCTTGTGCTCCCGTGCGCCCGGCATGAGCCGCGAGGCCGCACCATCACTGCCCGTAACCCCTGCTGGGCCGCGCAGTTGTGAAGGTCGTGGAAGACACCGTGGAACACCCCATCGCAGCCCCGCGGCGGATCGCCGGACAACTCCTCGACGCCGCGGTCGGCTACGCGGAGGAGCGGCACTGGGATGTGCTGCCCGGTGCCTGGCTCGTGGAGGACGCCGCCCCGGCCGGCCGCGGCGGTCCGCGCATCCCGCGCTGTTCCTGCGGCTACACCGCGTGCCCGGCGCCCGGGGCGCATCCGGCCGGGCCGGACTGGATCGGGGAGGCGAGCGGGAACGGCGCCGCGGTACGCAGGATGTGGCTGCGGCAGCCCGAGTCCTCGATCCTGCTGCCCACCGGGCGTACCTTCGACGCCATCGACGTTCCGGAGGACGCCGGCTGCCTGGCGCTGGCCCGCATGGAGCGGATGGAACTGCCCCTCGGCCCGGTGCTCGGCACCCCCGCCCGCCGGATGGTCTTCTTCGTACTTCCCGGTGCCGCCGCCAAGGCGCCGGACCTGCTGCGCCGGCTCGGCTGGGCCCCGTCCTCGCTCGACCTGGTGGTGCGCGGCGACGGCGACTGGGTTCCGGCCCCGCCCACGCGCCTGGGCACCGGCGGTGTCGTCCAGTGGGTACGCAAGCCCACGGCCCTGAACCGGTGGCTGCCGGACACCGAGGAGCTCATCTGCCCCCTCGCGTACGCCTGTGGGCGCGGACGCTAGGAGAGACCGGTCCGGACGGGCATAGGCTGGGCGGATGCCGAACGCATCCGCCGCGCCTGCCGTGCGCGTCCATGGACTGTGGAAACGCTTCGGGCAGCAGATCGCCGTGGCCGGGATCGATCTGACGCTGCCCGCCGGTCAATTCGTGGGACTCGTGGGGCCCAACGGCGCGGGCAAGACCACGACCCTCTCGATGGTGACGGGGCTGCTGCGACCCGATGACGGCCTCATCGAGGTCGGCGGTGCCGACGTCTGGCGCGACCCGGTCGCGGTGAAGTCCCGCATCGGTGTACTGCCCGAGGGACTGCGGCTGTTCGAGCGGCTCACCGGCCGCGAGCTGCTGGCCTACACCGGGCGGCTGCGCGGCATCCCCGGCGCGGAGGCCGACCGCCGGGCCGCCCAGCTGCTCGACGTGCTCGATCTGGCCGGGGCCGCCGGCAAGCTCGTGGTGGACTACTCGACGGGCATGCGCAAGAAGATCGGGCTGGCGGCGGCGCTGCTGCACAACCCCGAAGTGCTCTTCCTGGACGAGCCCTTCGAGGGGGTCGACCCCGTCTCCGCCCAGGCCATCCGCGGGGTGCTGGACCGCTACACCGCCTCCGGGGCGACCGTCGTGTTCTCCTCGCACGTCATGGAGCTGGTGGAGAGCCTCTGCGACTGGGTCGCGGTGATGGCCGCCGGCCGGATCGTGGCGCAGGGGCCGCTCGCCGAGGTGCGCGGGCAGGCGCCGACCCTTCAGGACGCCTTCCTGACCCTGGTAGGCGCGCGGGACCGCGGACCGGGGCAGGACCTGGACTGGCTCGGCGGGGCCAACGCGCCCCAGGCGCCGGGCGCCGAGAGCGCTCCGGGTGCTCCGGGCGGCGGGGACGGCGGGAGCGGCGGGAGCGGCGGGGCCGGGACGGCCGGGGCGGGCCGGGCGTGACGGGCACCTTCGTACGGCTCAAGCTGTCCGTCATCCGCAACGGCCTCCGTCAGTCGACCGGACGCACGGTCGGCTGGATCATCGGCACGCTGGTGGCCCTGCTGTACGCGTTGGGCCTGAGCGTGGGACTGGTCGCCCTGCACGGCAACGACTACGCGCCCTCGGCGGCCGTCGGCGTCGGGGTGGTGCTCGGCGTCGGCTGGGCGGTGATGCCGCTGTTCGTCTTCGGCGGGGACGACACCCTCGATCCGACGCGGCTGGCCATGCTGCCGCTGCGGCCGCGGCCGCTGATCCGGGCACTCCTGGTGTCCTCGCTCGTCGGTGTCGGGCCCCTGCTCACGCTCCTGGTGGCGACCGGCGCGGCGGTGTCCGTCACGGCGGGTGCCGCGTCGGCCGCGGTGGCGGTTCTCGCGGTGCCGCTCACCGTGCTGCTGTGCGTCGCCCTCTCGCGGGCCGTCGCCGCCGCCAACACCCGGCTGCTGACCAGCCGCAAGGGGCGCGACCTGGCGGTGCTCAGCGGCGTACTCGTCGCGGTGGGGGCCCAGTTGGTCAACCTGGGTGTCAACTCCCTGACCTCGGGGAACGGCCTGGAGCGGATCAGCCCGCTGACCTCCGCGCTGCGCTGGCTGCCGCCCGCGTCGGCGCTGGACGCGGTGCACTCCGCGGGGGAGGGCGCGTACGGGGTCGCGGCCGCCGAACTCGGCTCCGCCGCCGCCGTTCTGGGGCTCGTGCTCGTGTGGTGGCACCGCACCCTGGACCGGCTGATGACCCGCCCCGACGCCTCCACCCTGCAGGCGGGCCCGTCGAGCGTCCGCGAGACGCGGTTCCGGCTGATCCCCGAAGGGCGCACCGGCACGGTCATGGAGCGCCAGTTCCGCTACGCCTGGCGCGATCCGCGGACCAAGGCCGGCTGGGCCACGGCCTTGGCCGTGGGGCTGATGCTGCCGGTCGTCTCGGCGCTCCAGCACGGCAGCGTCTACACCGCCTGCTGGGCGGCCGGTCTGCTCGGGCTGCAGATGTACAACCAGTTCGGCATGGACGGATCCGCCTTCTGGACGGTCTCCGCGACCATCTCCTCCCGGGGGGACGCGTACGCGGAACTGCGCGGGCGGGCCCTGGCGATCGCGGTGGTGGGCGTGCCGTACGTGGTCCTCGTCACCCTCGGCGCCGCCTTCCTGCTGGGGCGGTTGGACGCGGCGGCCGAGACGCTCGGGCTCTCCTTCGCGCTGCTGGGTGCGCTCATCGCCACCGGCGCCTGGGCGAGTGTCCGCTTTCCCTACTCCATGCCCCGGGAGAACCGCTTCGGCAGCGCCGCCGCACCGGGCCAGGCGAGCCTGGCCTGGCTCAGCCTCATCGGCGGCGCGGCGATGGGTGCGGCGATCACACTCCCCGTCCTGGGTGTGCTGATCTGGCTCCACGTCTCGGGGCGGCACGCCGCGCTGTGGCTCGTCCTGCCGCTCGGCTGCCTCTACGGTGCCGCGGTCGCGGTGCTAGGGGTGCGGACCGCGGCGCCCCGTCTGCTGGGGCGCCTGCCGGAGGTGCTGACGGCGGTCAGCAAGGGCTGACGGGCCTCCCCCGGTCCCTTGGCCCCTTGGCCTCTCGGGCTCTTCGGCTTTTCGCCTCCCGGCTGCTCCCACGGCCCGCGCCTGCCGTGCTGGTGACGACGGGCTCTAGAGGCGTGACAACGATGCCGTGGCGTGCAGGACGTCCCGGATAGCGGCCCGGTCCCCGTCGCGTCCGGCGGCGATCCGGGCGGGGGAGATGTGTCCCGCGGCCAGCTGGCAGAAGTCGAGCTGGTCGACGGCGATCTCGGCGACCACCGCCTCCGGGGTGCCGATCGCACCGGGCGAGTCGAGGGAGATGTACCAGTGGCCGCCGCCGGAGCCCTCGACGTGAAGGTCGAGGGTGCGGCCCGGGGCGCCGGCCCGCACCAGCCGCGCGGCGGACTCGGCGAGCCCGGCCTGGCGGAGCGCGGCCAGGGCGGTGGGGAGCATCCGGGCCGCGAGATCGATCATGCGGTTGAGGTGCGGTGCCGCCGGCGGACCGTACTCGGGGTAGTCCAGGGCCTGTGCGATGTCCTCGGCGTGGATCCAGCACTCGAAGGCGCGGTCGATCAGGGCGTCCCGCATCGGTACGACGGCGTCGGCGAAGTCCACCGGCAGCCCGCCGGTCGCGGAGCCCGCGAAGGACAGCGTCCGCACGATGTCCCGCGTCTGGGTACGCCACTTGTTGCGGACGAAGGCGTGCGTGTGGCGGCGGCAGCGCTCCCCGGCGAGTTCGGTGCGCTCCAGGCGCGTACGGGGCGCGCCGGGGCCGAGCGGGTCGTCGAGGCCCAGGGCGGTGGCCACGACCCCGTCCACCGAGCCGAGGTGGGCGAGGACGCCGCACAGGGTCAGTTCGCGTGCGCCGCCGGCCCAGACGAGCTTGACGGGCATGTCCCACTCGGGCTCGCCGAGGTCGGCGAGGAGCGCGTCGAGGCGCGCGGTCTCGGCGTCGTAGGGCGCGGCCCATTCGGGGACGGGGATGCGGGCGGGGCGGCGGCCCAGGCAGCCCTCCAGGACGCGGGCGCGCAGCAGTGGGTCGAGGTCGAGGGACTCCTCCTGGTGGAGCAGGCCGACCGCGCGGCGCAGCCGCAGCGCCTCCTCCGCGCAGGGCGCGCAGTCGGTGAGGTGGAGTTCGACGGCGCCGGCCTCGTCGTGGGAACAGGCCGACAGCGCCCAGGCGCCGAGGAGCGAGCGCAGCACGCGGTGCTCGTACTGGGGCAGTTGCCGCTGCGCGGGTTCCCGGGCGGGCGCATGCTCCGGCTCGCGCGCCGACTCCGGCGACGTTGGCGCGGGCGCGTCGGCCGGGTCGACCCGGTCGGGCGAGGACGGGGGTACGGGGACGACCTCCGGCAGCGGACCGTCCTCGGCGGCGCCGCGCGGCATCGGCACCCGGGGCAGGTTGGTTCCGGGCGGGGGCGTCTCGCCGTTCTCGGCCGGTCCGTTCACAGCGGCCTTCCCTGGGGCGAGGAGTCCTGCACTGCGGTGGACAGCAACTGCAGCCCGAGCCTGAGGCGGCGGCGCGCCTCGTCCTCGGTGACCCCAAGGTCGGCCGCCGCCGCGCGGTAGTCCATGCGGCGGCGGTAGGCGAGGTCGAGGGCCTGGCGCAGGGGTTCGGGCATGGAGGTCACGATGTAGTCGGCGCGGGCGGCCGCCGAGGCCTCCCGGACCCGGGCCTCGACCTGTTCCGGGGTACCGGCGCCGCGGTTCTCGGACTGGCGCAGCCGGTGGACGGACTGCCGCTGGGTGAGACCGGCGATCCAGGAGCGCAGCGACCCCTGCTTGGGGTCGTAGGCGTCGGGGTTCTCCCAGATGTAGCCGAAGACCTCGCGGGTGATCTGCGCGGCGGCGTCCTCGTCGGCCATGACGCGGTGGGCGAGGCTGTGCACGAGGGAGGCGTAGCGGTCGTACAGCTCGCCGAGCGCGGCCTCCTCGCCGCGTGCGAGCCGTTGTTGCATCTTCCGGTCCCAGCGGGGTGGTGCGGATGCCGCCATCGCGTCGTCCCCCTTTGTCACCATCGCCCGGCTCCGGTCGCACTGCCTCGCATCGAATGTATCCGCCGATTGCTGCCATGTACGGCGCCTTGCGGCAAGCTTCTGCCACAACTGATCGATTCTGGTAATGAGTTATCCGGGTGTGACCGGAAGGTTGCGGGGAAACGTCTCGGGCGGGGCATAGGGTCTGTACGACCGCTGCCAGGAGAAGGGCCAGACAGTGGCATTGCAGGTGATGCAGGGCGAGCGGGACGGATGGACGATCCTGACCGTTTCCGGAGAAATGGACCTCGTGACCGCGCCTGCGGTGCGCCAGCACGTGCACGACGCGGTGGCCGACGGGCGGCGCAGCGTGGTGCTGGACCTGGCCGGGGTGCACTTCTGCGACTCCAGCGGGGTGGGCGTGCTGATCGCCGCCCGGCGGCTGATGCGGTCCTGCGCCGGGCAACTGCGCCTGATCCTCCCGAAGGACTCTCCCTCCGAGGGGGTCTCGCACGTCAACCGGGTGCTGGCCGCGCTCGGCGTGCGCCGGCTCTTCGAGGTCTTCCCCGATCTCGCCGCCGCCACGGACGACGCGGCCGGGCCGCTCTCGGCCTGACGCCTTCCACCGTGCCGGGGGCGCGGAGGGCCCCGCGCGTCGCGTGTGAGGACTCTCACATCCCATGTCCGTTTCATCCATGAGGCGCCCGTAGAAGCCCTATTGTGTTCGGCTGGGCGAAATCTGCGGAGGATGCACCTTTCGCCGGTCCTCCGCTCGCGTTACCTTCGTGCGCAGAACACACGTTCAAGGTTCTGTCCGACGGTGGGGGCGTTCGCACGGAGGTCTCCACTGGCCATGCACAATCTCGCGGGTGCCTTGGACCACGCCTCGTGGTCGTTGCGTCATTTGCACTGGTACGGAGTGGCCGTCGGTTCTCTCCTCGCCGTCAAGCTGCTGCTCTCCATCCGCCGGCGGCGCCGTCCGGAGCTCACGTTCCACCAGCCGGTGAGCCGATTCCGGCTGCACGGCGTGATCACCGTCTACAACGAGGCCCCCGCGATGCTGCGGGGCTGCCTCGAGTCGGTCCTCGCACAGACCCTGCTACCGCACTCCCTCACCGTGGTCGACGACTGTTCCGGCGACCACTCCGCCGGTGCCCTGATCGAGGAGATGCGCCCGCAGTTCCAGCGGGCCGGGGTCCGCCTCGACTTCATCCGGTTCCCCGGCAACCGCGGGAAGCGTCACGGCCTCGCCGCGGGATTCCGGCAGGAACCGGACGCGGACGTCTATCTCTGCATCGACTCCGACACGCTGCTCGACCGGCACGCCGTCGCCGAACTCGCCCGACCCTTCGCGAAGCGGCGTGTCCAGTGCGTCACCGGGCTGGTGCTCGCCCACAACCGGGGCACCAATCTCCTCACCCGCCTCATCGACATGCGGTACGTCAACGCCTTCCTCGGGGAGCGGGTCGCCTACTCCCGCCTCGGCTCGGTCCTGTGCGCCTGCGGGTCGCTGGCCATGTACCGCGGGTGGGTCGTCCGCAAGCACCTCGACGACTTCCTCGACCAGAGGTTCCTCGGACGCCCCGCGACCTTCGGGGACGACCGACGGCTGACGTACTACTGCCTCACCGAGGGGCTCTCCCTGATCCAGCCGTCGGCCGTCGGCTACACCGACGTCCCGGAGCGTCTCGGCCACTACATCCGCCAGCAGATCCGCTGGGGCAAGTCCTTCATCCGCGAGGGGTTCCTGCTCTTCGCCACATTCCGGCTGCAGCGCGTGTACTGGTGGCTGAACCTCGTCGAGCTCGTCACCTGGGTCGCGTTCACCGCGGCGCTGCTCGCCTCCCTCGTCGCCGTCCTCCTGCACCCTCAGGGCTGGACGCTGCTGGTCGGCTACCTCGGCTACATGTGCCTGATGGCGTGGCTCCGTTCCGTCCACTACCTGCGCGGCGCCGCACAGGTGAGGCTGGCCGACCGCGTGCTCACGTTCCTGGCCGCCCCGCTGTACGCGCTGCTCAACATCGGCCTGCTGCTTCCGCTGCGACTGTGGTCGCTGGCGACGCTGCGGAGCACCAACTGGGGCACCCGCGCCAAGATCGAGGTGGGCGGCGCCCACGACGACATCGCGTACCAGCCCGCCATCCCGCACCAGCGCCGAGAGGACATCGGCGCGGGCCCGTGGCCGGTCCCCGCGTACGCCGAGGCCGTCCCGCCCGCCTCCGGCTCCGTGGGCGCCCGGCGCGACCCCTCCTCACAGGACGCCTCCTCGTAGGCGGTGGGGAGACCCGGAGGCGCGCCCTTCCCGGGCCGTCCGTCCGGCCGTTCGCTCCCCCTCCGCGCACCCGTCCCGACCGGATCCCCGAGAGACCGCAGGGCGTGCCCCCGGGCACCGCCCTCCACCGAGTCAGGAGCTTCCGTGGGCTCTGCCCGTCCCGCCGCCCGCCCCACCCGCCCGGTCCCCACCGGGCGGCGGAGGCCGCGCCGCCGTGCCTGGGCGGTGGTCAAGCTCCTCGTCCTGGTGGCCGCCGTGGCCGCGGGCGGCACGGCGCTCCACCCCGTGTGGCGTGACGCGCATCAGCCGCCCCCGGAGCTGACCGTCCGCTACAAGGCGGGTGCGCCGGCGACCGCCGCCGCCGCGCGGCCGTGGCTGGACATCGTCAACACCTCCGACAAGCGTGTCCGCCTGGGCGACGTGGCGGTCCGGTACTACTTCACCGAGGACGGCGGCCCGCCGTACGTGTTCAACTGCGTCCAGGCCGCCGTCGGCTGCTCGAACATCGCGGGGCGGACCGTCGCGATGGCGGATCCCACCCCGACCGCCGACCACTACCTCGAGATCACCTTCACCACGGCCGCGGGCACGCTGGCCCCGGGGGCGAAGAGCGGAGCCATCGGGCTGCAGCTGTACCGGCCGGACGGGCGGAAGGTGAACCAGCGGAACGACCGGTCGTTCAGCCCCGGGCACAGCACCTTCCAGGCCTCGGCGCTGGTCACCGGTTACCTGGACGGCAGGCGCGTCTGGGGTGACGAGCCCGCGGGCAAGGCCACCGCCGCCACCCAGGGCTCGTCCGCTTCAGCTTCAGCTCCAGTTTCAGCCTCCGCCCCGGCCGTCCGGCCCGCGCCGCCGCCTCCCTCCGGCATCGTTTTCGACGACTTCCGGTACAGCGGCCCCCGCGATCCGGCGCTCCGCGCTCACGGCTGGCTGGTCCGCACCAGCTCGGGTGGCCCCGGTATCCACGACACCTGGTCGGCGGGAGGGGTCAGCTTCCCCGCGGACGAGGACGCCCTCGGCGGTCAGGTCCTGCGCCTGCGGGCCGCGACCGACGGGACGCCACGGGGCACCACGCAGGCCGAGGTGCACACCACCGGCACGAAGTTCCTGACGGGGACCTTCGCCGCCCGGATCCACTTCACGGACCGGCCGACCAGCGGCGGCAACGGCGACCACATCAACGAGACCTTTTACATGATCTCGCCGCACCACCGCGCCCGGTACAGCGAACTCGACAACGAGTACCAGCCGAACGGGGGCTGGGGCGCCCCGGGCCCGAGGCTCGACACGACGACCTGGCGCAGCGCGGCACAGGGGGACCGGATCACCCGGGCCACGATGTCCAGCCTCGCGGGGTGGCACACCGTGGTGACCACGGCGGCGAAGGGAGTCGTCACCTACAGCGTCGACGGGCACGAACTGTTCCGTACCAAGGGCCGTTACTACCCGACCCAAAACATGTCCGTGAACTTCAACGCGTGGTTCGTCGACCTGCCGTTCACCGGGAAGCGCACCTGGGACATGGAAGTCGACTGGTTCTACCACGACGCCAAGGCGGCCCGGTCCCCGGCGGAGGTGCTCAAGGCCGTGAACGGCCTCGCCGACCGGGGCACCAACTATGTGAACACCGTCGGCGGCTCCTGATCCCTCCCGCGGCTCGCGGGAGTGGCGGGAGGGATCAGGGCGTGCCCGGGGGCCGTCCGCCGAGGAGCCTAGGAGTCGGCCGGCGCGGGGCCCAGCGTCGTGGTGCCGATCGCCGCGCGGTGGCCCAGTCCTGTCCGGTACGCGTCCAGGGCCGCCTCCACCCGCCCGGAACGGCGCAGCAGATCCCCCAGCAGCCGGCAGATGTCCGCCAGGTCTCCGGCGGCGCCCGCGCGTTCCAGCAGGGCCAGGGCGGACACGTAGTGCTCCTCCGCGGCCTCCGGGTCGCCGCGCTCCTCCGCCAGCAGCCCGAGCAGCCGGTGCGCGCCGCCCGCGTGGACGGCACCGCGCCATGGGCCCAGCTCGTCCAGCAGCCGGGTCAGCAGCTCCTCGGCCTCGGCCGGTTTGCCGCGCCGCCGCAGCACGTCCGCCAGTTCCACCTCGACCTGGACCGTGAACAGCACGGACCGGCCGGCGGACAGCATGTCGCGGGCGGTGCGCAACTCGCGCTCCGCCTGCTCCAGGTCGCCGTCCTGGGAGTGGACGTAGCCTCGCATCCAGTGGCAGTGCGCCAGGTCCGTGTGCAGCTCCAGTCGCTGGAACAGCTCCTGCGCCTTCGCCAGGGACGCCTCGGCCTCACCGGTGCGTCCCGCGACGATCAGGGTGCGGGCGATGCTGCGGTGCATCTGGGCGACCAGGGCCGGATCCCCCGCGTCGGGGGCGAGGTTGAGTGCCTGCTCCGCGGCATGGGCGGCGCGGGCATAGGCACCCAGGTCCGTGTAGGGGCCGATGGCCGCGATGTGCAGCATCAGCAGGGCGTCGGTGTCGGGCTCGTCGCCTCCCGTGGCGGCCTGCCGTTCGAGCCGGGCGATGCCCTCCTCCAGCAGGTGCGAGGCGTACCGCACCTCGCCCGCCAGCAGATGGGAGACGGCACGTCCGCGCCGCGCCGCGGCCCGCCGGGCGTCGGTGGCCGTGGGATCCGCGGCGAGCAGCCGCTCGGCCGTCTCGAAGTGGACGCGGGCCTCCATGAGTTCGCCCGTGTCCAGAGCCGCGTCGCCGAGGCGGAGCAGCTCGAGGGGATCCTGCGGGCCGTCCTGCGGGCCGCTTTCCGGACTCGTGCCGGGACCTTCGTCCAGGCCGTCCCGCACCTGGTCCTGGCCGTCCTGTGTGCCCACCATGAACCTTTCCCGCTTCGGAGCTCTTGCGGAGGAGGGTACGCGGCTTTGCGCCGGACGTGCCTCACGCTTTCGTAAAGCGCTCCCTGAGCTTGTACTTGAGGACCTTGCGCAGGGTCTCGTTTCGGGGCAGGGCGTCCACCACCTCGAGTTGTTCGGGGAGTTTGTGGACGGCCAGGCCGGTGGCGCGGAGGAAGGCGGTGACCTCTGCGAGGGTGAGCGGTTCCGCGTCCGGCGGCTGCTCGACGACGGCGCAGACACGTTCCCCGCGCACGGGGTCGGGGAGGCCGATCACCGCGGCGTCGGCGACACCGGGGTGGCCGTAGAGGAGTTCCTCGATCTCCCGGGCCGAGACGTTCTCACCCTTACGGATGATGATGTCCTTCAGCCGGCCGGTGAGGACCAGATATCCGTCCGGGGTCAGCCTGCCGACGTCCCCGGTGCGGAGGAAGCCGTCCGCGTCGAAGGCCCGCGCGGTGAGTTCGGGGTCGGTGTAGCCCTGGCAGACGGCCTCGCCGCGCAGCCGCACCTCGCCGTCCTCGGCGATCCGTATCTCCATGGAGGCGGGCGGCCGGCCCTCGGTGGTGGCGAGCCGGTCGACGGGGTCGCGCGGCGAGCCCATGGTGATCATGGGGGCCTCGGTCATGCCGTAGCCGTGGGCGAGGGCACAGCCGAGATCGCGGACCACCTCGTGGTACAGCTCCGGTGGCTTGGGGGCGCCGCCGCCCGAGAGCAGCCGCAGGGTGGGGACGATCCTGCGTCCCGGGGGCAGCTTGCGCTGTTCGGCGAGGAAGAGCGAGTAGAAGGCGGTGCTGCCGCCCGCCATGGTGACCCCGTGCCTGCGGTAGGCCTCCAGGGACCCGGGGAGCGAGAAGTGCTCCAGCAGCAGGGCGGGAAAGCCGCACAGGAGCAGCATGACCAGGTAGTCGGGGCCGCCGATGTGCGCGTAGGGGAAGGCGATCGAGCCGACGTCGTCCGGGCCGAGCTCCAGGGCGAGGGCGAGGCAGGAGCCGCCGGCGATCAGGCTGCGGTCGGTGTGCAGGACGCCCTTGGGTTCGGAGGTGGTGCCCGAGGTCCAGTAGATCCAGCGGACCTGTGTGCCGTCCGCGGGCGGGGCGGGGAGGACGGCCGGGTCGCCCTCGGGGAGGGAGTCGTACGCGGTCAGGACGTGCTCCGCGCCGAGGCGGCGCGCCATCGCGGTGTGGTCGAAGCCGCGCCATTCGCCGGGCACGGCGAGGAGGGCGGGGCGGGTCTGGCGCAGGATGTGGCCGACCTCGTGATCGCGGTAGAAGGGCATGACCGGGGTCTGCACGGTGCCCAGGCGGGCGAGGGCGGCCGACAGGACCACCGTCTCGATCCGGGTCGGCAGCTGCCAGGCCACCGCGGTGCCGGGCCGTATGCCGAGCGCGTACAGCCCGGCGGCGACCCGTTCGGCGCGGTCCCGCAGCTGCCCGAAGGTCAGCCGGCGGTCGTCGGTGTCGAGCAGGGCCGGGGCGTCGGGGGTCAGGGCCGCCCGCCCCGCGATGAGCGCCCAGAGGGTCGGCGAGTCGCCCAGGCTTCGCATCTCTTCTCCTCCCGGCCGGTAGCTGACGGAATGTCAGATCGGCTCGCCCGGAGCGTAGGCGCCCCGTCGGGCGCGGTCCAGGGTCCGCGCGTCGCCGATGGACGCCCCGGGGCGGCGGGCGTACTGTGAATCTGACGATCCATCAGATTAAAGGAAGGGCGGGGAGCGATGGAACTGCCCCGGATCATCAGCGTCGACGACCACGTGATCGAACCCGCACATCTCTTCGAGACCTGGCTGCCGGCGAAGTACCGGGACCGCGGGCCCCAGCCCCTGACCGCCGGGATCGGGGAGCTCGCCTACGTCGGCGGCAAGTACCAGATCACGATGGACCCGGACGGGCCGCCGACCGACTGGTGGATCTACGAGGACCTGAAGTTCCCCTACAAGCGGAACATCGCCGCGGTGGGCTTCGACCGGGACGAGATGACCCTGGAGGGCATCACCCGCGAGGAGATGCGGCGCGGCTGCTGGGACCCCAAGGCCCGGCTCGCCGACATGGACCTCAACCACGTCGAGGGGTCGCTCTGCTTCCCCACCTTCCCCCGCTTCTGCGGCCAGACCTTCGCCGAGGCCAAGGACAAGGAGGTCGCCCTCGCCTGCGTCCGCGCCTACAACGACTGGATGGTCGAGGAGTGGTGCGGGGACAGCGGCGGCCGGCTGATCCCGCTCTGCCTGATCCCGCTGTGGGACATCGACCTCGCGGTCGCGGAGATCCGCCGCAACGCGGAGCGCGGCGTGCGGGCCGTCACCTTCAGCGAGATTCCCACCCACCTGGGACTGCCCAGCATCCATTCGGGGTACTGGGACCCCTTCTTCGCGGTCTGCGAGGAGACCGGGACGGTGGTGAACATGCACATCGGCTCCTCCTCGCAGATGCCCGCCGCCTCCCCGGACGCGCCGCCCGCCGTCCAGGCCTCCCTCTCCTTCAACAACGCGATGGCCTCGATGATGGACTTCCTCTTCAGCGGGGTGCTGGTACGCCATCCCCGGCTCACGCTGGCGTACAGCGAGGGGCAGATGGGCTGGATCCCGTACGCCCTGGAGCGGGCCGACGACGTCTGGGAGGAGCACCGGGCGTGGGGCGGCGTGCGCGACCTGATCCCCGAGCCGCCGTCCACCTACTACTACCGCCAGATCTTCTGCTGCTTCTTCCGCGACAAGCACGGCGTCGCCTCGATCGACGTCGTCGGCCGTGACAACGCGACCTTCGAGACCGACTACCCGCATGTCGACTCGACCTTCCCGCACACCAGGGAAGTCGCCCTCGACCATGTGAAGGGCCTCGACGACGAGACGGTCTACAAGCTCATGCGCGGCAACGCCATCCGCATGCTGGGGCTGGAGCCGGACCGGTGGACCTGACGTACACCGACGAGGAGGAGGCCTACCGGGGCGAGTTGCGGGCCTGGCTCGGCCGGGTGCTGCCCACGCTCCCGCCCGCGCCCGACCCCGCCGACTGGCCCGCCCGGCGGGCGTACGACACCGGCTGGCAGCGGACCCTGCACGAGGCGGGTTACGCCGACGTCCACTGGAACGGCGGCCCCACCCGGCGGCTGATCTTCCTGGAGGAGACCGAACGGGCGGGTGCCCCCTACGTCGGAGCGAACTTCGTCGGTCTGCTGCACGCCGGCCCCACCATCGCCGCCGAGGGGACGGCCGGGCAGCGCGAGCGCTGGCTGCCGCCGGTGCTGCGCGGGAACGAGGTGTGGTGTCAGGGCTTCAGCGAGCCCGGGGCGGGCTCGGACCTGGCGTCCCTGCGGACGCGGGCGGTGCGCGACGGCGACGCCTATGTGGTGACCGGGTCGAAGATCTGGACCTCGCACGCCGAGGTCGCCGACTGGTGCGAACTGCTGGTGCGCACCGATCCGGACGCGCCCCGGCACCGCGGCATCAGCTGGCTCGCGATGCCGATGGACGCGCCGGGCGTGACGGTGCGGCCGTTGCGGACCCTCGCCGGGACCACGGAGTTCGCCGAGGTGTTCCTCGACGAGGTGCGCGTGCCGGTCGCCAACCGGGTCGGCGCGGAGAACGACGGCTGGCGGGTGACGATGGTGACCCTCTCCTTCGAGCGCGGCACCGCCTTCGCCGGCGAGGTCGTCGCCTGCCGGCGGACCCTGCGCGAAGTGGCCTTGGCCGCCAGGGGGACGGGGGCCTGGGACGACCCGGCCCTGCGGCGCCGGTTCGGCCGGCTGGCGGCGGAGTTCGGCGTCCTGTGGCGGCTGGTCCAGTGGAACGTGAGCGCCGGGGCCCCGGGCGCCGGCGGCTCGGTCCTCAAACTGCGCTACTCGCACGCGCGCCAGGAGCTCTACGACACCGCCGCCGAGGTGCTCGGCCCCACCGGGGCCCTGGACGCCGACCGCCCGTGGACGGCGGACCGGCTGTCCTCGCTCTCGTACACCATCGCGGCGGGCACCTCGCAGATCCAGCGCAACATCGTCGCCGAGCGGATCCTCGGCCTGCCGAAGGGGGCATGAGCGGTCGTGGACTTCCGCCTCACCGAGGACCAGCAGGCGCTCGCCGCCGGGACCCGTGGACTGCTGGCGCGGGTCTACCCGGTCGAGCGTCTGCGACAGGACGCCGCCGGAACGGTCGCCGGAGCCCCCGCGACCCTCGACCGCGGTGTGTGGCGGGCGCTGGGGGAGGCCGGGTTCTTCGCACTGCGCCTGCCGGAGGAGCGGGGCGGACTCGGGCTCGGGCTCCCTGAGGCCGTGCTCGTCTTCGAGGAGGCCGGCCGGGTGCTGCTGCCGGGGCCGTTGGTGTCCACGCACC
The DNA here is from genome assembly GCF_040638135.1 of Streptomyces sp. NPDC026673. Taxonomy (NCBI): domain Bacteria; kingdom Bacillati; phylum Actinomycetota; class Actinomycetes; order Kitasatosporales; family Streptomycetaceae; genus Streptomyces; species Streptomyces sp. NPDC026673. Next base: position 276,708 of record NZ_JBEZXR010000001.1, read on the forward strand.
TGGCGGCCGGGCGGGTGCCCGGAGCGGCCGAGGGCACGGCGGTGGTCACCGCGGTCGACGGCGGGCTGGCCGAGTGGCTGGAGGAGTCCGACCACGTACTGGGCTCCTACGACAAGGCCGAGCCGGTCCGTTCGGTGGACCCGCTCACCCCGCTGCACCGGGTGGAGGGGGGCGCGCCGGCCACCGCAGGAGCGGCGGGCGAGCTGCTGACCTCGGCGCAGCAGACCGGCAGCGCGGCGCGCGCCCTGGAACTCGCCGTGCGGCACGCAGGGATCCGCGAGCAGTTCGGGCGGCCCATCGGATCCTTCCAGGCGGTCAAGCACCTGTGCGCGGACATGCTGGTCAGGGTCGAGATGGCGCGCACGGCGGTCCGTGCGGCGGCGGTGACCGGCGACCGGGCGGAGACGGCGGCCGCACGACTGCTGGCGGACGAGGCGGCCGTCCGCAACGCCCGGGACTGCCTGCAGATATTCGGGGGAATGGGGTTCACCTGGGAGGCAGAGGTCCATCTGCACATCAAGCGGTCATGGATCCTGCGGAGCCGGGGCTGTTCCGTGGCGGAGTGTGAGGAAGCGCTGGCGGAGCGTCTGATGAACGACACTCTTTGGGGTGTTTCGTGAATGATGTCTGATTCGTCAGGGATAAGTAGTCCCCGAGTGTCGATATCGGGTTGTGTCCGAGGTGTGACTCGTCACGCCGTGGAGTCGGCGCCCACCTCGGGTACGCTCCATCGGGTGCGTGTGGTGGCGAAACGCAACGGATGTGGCAGTCGCGGGGCCTCTGAGCCCGAGGCGCTGCCTGTACCGTGCTGTTCGATTTCGCCCCGTAATGAGCCCCGCACAGTATGCAGCACTCGTGCCCCCTTGCGCTGGAATATGCCCGAAGCGCTTGTTGCGGTGGCTGCGGGTGAATCATGCTGTGTCGCGAAGAGGTCACGTACGGTGACCCTGCCGAGGCGCGAGGCGATGTGTCCGCCGGTTCGGATGGTGTGAGCGGTGCAGGTGCTCCAGGTTCAGCTTGAGGTCGGTCCCGACCCCGCAGAGGTGGGCCGGGCCCGTCGGTGGGCCCGCTCGCGGCTGGCGGGCTCCGGGATAGGAGCGGACGAACCCGTCGCCGAGACGCTGATCCTGCTCATCTCCGAACTGGTCACCAACGCGGTTGTCCACACCGGCTGTCCCGCCGTGCTGCGGATGCTCTTCCGTTCCTCCGGCGCTGCGCAGAACGGCGAGCAGGAGACCGTGCGCGTCGAGGTGGCCGACGCCAGCGACGCGCCGCCGCGCCCGCGGCACGCCGACAACGACGAGACCGGCGGCCGGGGGCTGGAGCTCGTGGACGGGCTCGCCGACCGCTGGGGCTGGCAGCGCGAGGGCGCGGGCAAGCAGATCTGGTGCGAGATCGACCGCTGCGAGCGTCCCTCGATCGTCCCCGCGCAGTCCGTGGGCGGGCTGATCGGCCGCCCCGCCTTCTGACCGTCCCGACGGTCCTCACAGCACCGCTACCGGTGCGACCGGGCTGCCGACCCCGCCGACGAAGGGCTGGGGTGTGGCGTCCAGGAGGAACTCGTACCGCCCCACCTCGGCACAGACCTCCGACAGTGCCTCCAGATCCCAGTTCTGGCCCTGCGGCATGCCCATCTCCACGAGGTCGAGAGCATGAACGGGAAGCCACAGATCCTCGATCTCCGGCGGGAAGATCTCGAAGGTCAGGGTGTCGTTGGCGACCGCGGCCACGTCACGGGCGTGGAACCACTCGGGAGTCCGCACCGACAGCCCCGGTGACGGGTAGGCGTAGGCGTGCTTGTCGCCCGCCAGGTACACCCGCATCTGGCCGGTGCGGACCAGCACGATGTCCCCGGCGCGGACGGTGGTGCGGGCCAGTTCCTCCGCCGCGTCGAGGTCGTCGGGAGTGACGGCGTGGTCGCCGGGCAGGCGGTCGGCACCGCGGGCGCGGGCCACGTCGAGCAGGACGCCACGGGAGACCAGCGTCGTGATCTTCTCTATGCCGCTGTGGGCGGCGCCGCCGTGGGCGGTGATGGAGCCCGCGGGGCGGCCGTTGTAGATGCGACCCGAGTGTGAGACGTGGGTCAGCGCGTCCCAGTGGGTCGCCGCCTGCAGGCCCATGGTGACGATGTCGTCGCTGGTGGCGACCGTACCCGGGCCGAACATCTCCTGGTTGAGCATCACCATGGTGCGCAGCGGGTTGACCCGGCCGGGGATCATGCCCGTCTGCACCCCGTCCTGCCGCAGGGGCAGCGCGAGTGGTACGCGGCGCCCACTTCGCACGGCGCCGGCCGCCGCGCGGACGACCTCGTCGGTGATCAGGTTGAGGGTGCCGATCTCGTCGTCCCCGCCCCACCGCCCCCAGTTGTTGACGCGCTTGGCGATGTCGTGGAACTCGGCGGGGAACGCCATCGCTGCCTCCCGGTCTCAGGGCTTGTGCTGGGGTGCGTCCGTGCTCCTAAAATCTAACGGTCCGTCAGAAACTCTGAGAAGGGGCGGGACCGGACGTGGGCAACTTCCTGAGCGGAAAGGTCGTCGCGGTCACCGGCGCCGGGCGCGGCATCGGGCGGGCCGTCGCCCTCGCCTGCGCGGCCGAGGGCGCCAAGGTGGTCGTCAACGACTACGGCGTCGCGGTCGACGGCAGCGAGCCGGCCAGTGAGGTCGCGGCCGCCGTCGTGAAGGAGATCGAGGCCGCCGGCGGCGAGGCCGTCGCGGTGGCCGACGACGTCTCGGCGATGGCGGGCGGCGAACGGATCGTCACCACCGCCGTGCGGAGTTACGGCCGCGTCGACGGCGTCGTCTGCGTCGCGGGGATCCTGCGCGAGCGGATGCTCTTCAACATGAGCGAGGACGAGTGGGACCCGGTCCTCGCCACGCACCTGAAGGGCACCTTCACCGTCTTCCGCGCCGCCTCCGCCGTGATGCGCCGGCAGGGCTCCGGCACCCTCATCGGCTTCACCAGCGGCAACCACCAGGGCAGCGTCTCCCAGGCCAACTACTCCGCGGCCAAGGGCGGCATCATCTCGCTGGTGCGCAGCGCCGCACTCGGACTGCACCGCTACGGAGTGACCGCCAACTGTGTCGCCCCCGTGGCACGCACCCGGATGTCCGCCAACGTGCCCATGGAACTGACCGAGATCGGCGAACCGGAGGACGTCGCGGCCATGGTCGTCTTCCTGCTGAGCGATCACGCGCGCGAGATCACCGGGCAGGTCTACACGGTCGCCGGACCCAAGATCGCGGTCTGGGCCCAGCCCCGCGAGCTGCGCGCCGCCTACGCCGACGGCGAGGGCTGGACACCGCAGCGCATCGCGGCGGCCCTGCCGGGCACGGTCGGCACCGACCCCATGCCGATGCTCGCCCGGCTCGAGGCCATGCGCGCCGCCGCAGCCGCCTCCCGAGGGCAGTGACGGCCCGGCACCGAGGAGAGGGCGGACCATGGACTTCACCTTCGGCCCGGAGACCGAGGCCTTCCGCGCGGAGGCACGGGAGTGGCTGACGGCGCACCCGGACCGCGCGTCCGGAAGAGAGTGGGAGCGGGAACTCGGCGCCGCCGGATGGATCGGCCTCGGATGGCGCGGCGACTACGGCAACCGGCGCGCCACCCTTCCCCAGCAGGTCGCCTGGGGCGAGGAGTACGCCCGGGCCGGGGCGCCCGCCCGTTCCGGGCACATCGGCGAGAACCTGCTCGCCCCCACCCTGGAGGCGCACGGCACCGATGCCCAGCGCGACCGCTTCCTGCCCGCGATCGCCCGGGGCGAGGAACTGTGGTGTCAGGGCTACAGCGAGCCCGGAGCGGGCTCCGACCTGGCCGGCGTCCGCACGGCGGCCACCGCGGACCGCGACGCCGAAGGCCCCTGCTATCGCGTGAGCGGCCAGAAGATCTGGACCTCACTCGCCCAGGACGCCGACTGGTGCTTCGTCCTGGCCCGCACCGACCCCGCCTCCCGCCGCCACCGCGGACTGAGCTTCCTGCTCGTGCCCATGGACCAGCCCGGCAGGATCGAGGTGCGCCCCATCCGCCAACTCACCGGCACCGCCGAGTTCAACGAGGTCTTCTTCGACGGGGCACGCGCCGACGCGGCCCATGTCGTCGGCGCGGAGGGCGACGGCTGGCAGGTGGCCATGGCCCTCCTGGGCTTCGAGCGCGGGGTCTCCACCCTTGTGCAGCAGATCGGCTTCGAACGCGAACTGCGCCAGGTCGTCGACCGTGCCGTGGCCTCCGGGGCGGCGGCCGACCCCGTGCTGCGGGACCGGCTGGTGCGCCAGTGGGCCGAACTGCGCACGATGCGCTGGAACGCCCTGCGGACGCTGGGCACCGCGGATCCGGCCGCCCCCAGCGTCGCCAAACTGCTGTGGGCCGGCTGGCACCAGCGGCTCGGCGAACTGGCCGTCGCCGTACGCGGAGCCCCCGCCGCGACCGGACCCGCGCCGTGGGAGCCGGAGCGGCCCTACGAACTCGACCAGGCCCAGCGGATGTTCCTCTTCAGCCGCGCCGACACCATCTACGGCGGCTCGGACGAGATCCAGCGCACGATCATCGCCGAGCGGGTGCTCGGCCTCCCGAAGGAGCCTCGCGGATGAACAGCGACGGGACGTACGCCCATTGGATCGGCGGCCGGTGGCACGAACCGGCCGGAGCTCACTATCCAGTTGTCAATCCGGCCACGGAGGAGACCGTCGGGCTCGCCCCCGAAGCGGGCCCGGCGGACGTGGACGCCGCGGTGCGCGCCGCCCGGGCGGCGTACGAGGACTGGTCGCGTACGAGCCCGGCGGAACGCGCCGCGATCCTGGAGCGGATCGCGGACGTCCTCGCCTCGCGGTCGGCGGATCTCATACCGCTGCTCCAGCAGGAGACGGGAGCGACGATCCGCGTCGCGTCGAGCATGCAGATTCCTACGGCGGTGGACCGCTTCCGTCGCTACGCGCGGGGCGCGCTGGAACCGGACATGATCCCCTTCGCGCCGCAGCCCGTGAAGGCCTCGCCGCTCGCCCCCGGCGGGCTGGTCAACGCGGCGGCGGCACGGCGTCCGCTGGGTGTGGTCGCCTGCATCACCTCCTACAACTTCCCCCTGGTGAATCTGGCCGGCAAGGTCGCCCCCGCCCTCGCCATGGGCAACACCGTCGTCGCCAAGCCCGCGCCCCAGGATCCGCTGACCTGCCTGCTGCTGGGCGGGATCATGCGGGAGGCGGGCCTGCCCGACGGGGTGTTCAACGTGATCACCGGCTCGGGCGCCGCGGCCGGCGAGGCACTGGTCGCGCACCCCGGTGTCGACATGATCAGCTTCACCGGCTCGACGGCGGTCGGGCGGGCGATCGCCCGCGTCGCGGGCGCGTCGATGAAGCGGACCCTGATGGAGCTGGGCGGCAAGGGGGCGGCGATCATCCTGGAGGACGCCGCGCCCGGCGTCCTCAGATCGGCGATATCAGCTGTCGGTTCAACATGGGCATTCCATTCAGGTCAGATCTGCACGGCGCCGACCCGTGTGCTCGTCCCCCGCGGTCAGTACGAGCAGGTGATCACCGCCCTTGAACAGTACGCCCGATCCCTCACCCTCGGGGACCCTGTGGATAACTCCACCGTCGTCGGTCCGTTGATCACCGCCGCCCAGCGCGACCACGTCGAGGCGTACATCGCCGGGGCCCGCGAGCAGGGTGCCCGCGTCGTCGCCGGCGGCACGCGCCCCGACCTCAAACCCGGCTACTACGTGGCCCCCACACTCCTCGCGGACGTCACGCCCGGCATGACCGTGGCCCAGGAGGAGATCTTCGGCCCGGTCGTCGCCGCCCTCCCGTACGACACCGAGGACGAGGCGGTCGAGATCGCCAACGGGACCCCGTACGGCCTGTACGACTACGTCTTCGGCACCGACACCGCGCGCGCCTGGGCCCTGGCCGCCCGCCTGCGCAGCGGCAACGTCGGCATCAACACCGTGCAGCGCCATCCCGAGACACCCTTCGGCGGCTTCAAGCACAGCGGGGTCGGCCGGGACGGCGGGAGCTTCGGGCTGCACGCCTACAGCGAACTCCAGGCGGTGGTGTGGTGATGAGAGGCGTGATCTTCGACGGAACGCAACCCGCGGTCGTGGACGACCTGGAGGTCCGGGCCCCGGGCCCCGGCGAGGTACTGGTCCGCATCCGGGCGGCCGGGCTCTGCCACAGCGACCTGTCCGTCATCGACGGGGTCATCCCCTTCCCCGTCCCCGTCGTCCTCGGTCACGAGGGCGCGGGGGTCGTGGAGGCGACCGGCGCCGGGGTCACCCATGTCGCGCCCGGCGACCACGTGGCCCTGTCGACCCTCGCCAACTGCGGCACCTGCCCGGACTGCGACCGGGGCCGCCCGACCATGTGCCGCAAGGCCATCGGCCGTCCCGGCAGGCCCTTCAGCCGGCAGGGGGAGCCGCTGTTCAACTTCGCCTCCAACTCCGCCTTCGCCGAACTGACCGTCGTCAAGGCCGTCCAGGCCGTGCGCATCCCCGCCGGGATCCCCCTGACCTCGGCCGCGCTCATCGGCTGCGGGGTGCTGACCGGGGTCGGCGCCGTTCTCAACCGCGCCCGGGTCGACCGCGGAGACACGGTCGTGGTCATCGGCACCGGGGGCGTCGGCCTGAACGTGCTGCAGGGCGCACGCCTCGCGGGCGCCTCGCGGATCGTCGCCGTCGACACCAATCCGGCGAAGGAGGAGCCGGCGACGCTGTTCGGCGCCACCGACTTCGTGGACTCGGCGGAGGCGGCGAGGGCGCTGCTGCCCACCGGCGCCGACCACGTCTTCGAATGCGTCGGCCATGTCGGGCTCATCCGGCAGGCCGTCGACCTCCTGGACCGCCACGGCCAGGCCGTCCTGCTCGGCGTGCCGCCGGCCGACGCCGAGGCGTCGTTCCTGGTGTCCTCCATGTACCTGGACAAGTCGATCCTGGGCTGCCGCTACGGTTCCTCGCGGCCGCAGCGCGACATCGCCCTCTACGCGGACCTGTACCGGCGGGGCCGGCTCCTGCTGGACGAACTGGTCACCCGTACCTACCCGGTGGAGGACTTCGCCAAGGCGGCGGAGGACGCCCGTGGCGGACGCGTGGCCCGGGGCGTGCTGACGTTCTGAGGAGGATCAGACCGCCGCCGTCGCCCGGAAGGTGCGCCGGTAGGCGGTGGGAGAGACGCCGAGGACGGTCTGCAGATGCTGCCGCATGGAGGCGGCCGTGCCGAACCCGGCCCTCTGGGCGACCTGGTCGACCGAGAGGTCGCTCGACTCCAGGAGGTGCCGGGCGCGCTCGACGCGCTGCTGCGTCAGCCACTGCCCCGGGCTGGTGCCCACCTCCTCCCGGAACCGGCGGGTGAAGGTGCGCACGCTCATCGCCTCGCGCTCGGCCAGCTCGCGCAGTGTCAGCGGCTGGTCGAGCCGGTCCAGCGCCCAGGAGCGTGCCGCGGCCGTGGTGGCCTGCTGGGGCTGGGGCACGGGCCGCTGGATGTACTGCGCCTGGCCGCCCTCCCGGTGCGGCGGTACGACCGTGCGGCGGGCGCTGGCGTTGGCGACGGCGGTGCCGTGGTCGCGGCGCACGATGTGCAGGCACAGGTCGATGCCGGAGGCGACACCGGCGGAGGTGAGGATGCCGCCGTTGTCGACGTACAGGACGTCGGGCTCGACCCTCACCTGGGGGAAGAGCCGTTGGAAGTGGTCCGTGCTCGACCAGTGCGTGGTCGCGCGCAGTCCGTCCAGGTAGCCGGCCGCGGCGAGGAAGTAGGAGCCGGTGCAGATGGAGACGAGCCGGGTGCCGGGGCGGATGCGGGCGAACGCGGCCGCCATCTCCTCCGGCAGCCGGCCCTCGGCATGCGCGACGGAGCGCTCGTGCGCGGCGGGGACGATGACGGTGTCGGCCGTCTCCAGCGCCTCGGGCCCGTGGGCGACGTTGATCTCGAAGTCGGCGTCGGCGCGCACCGGCCCGAGACCGTACGGGGAGCACGTCACCACCTCGTACAGATCGACCCCGCCGGCGTCCCTCGCGCCGCCGAAGATGCGGTGCGGGATGCCCACTTCGAAGGGGATCACGCCGTGCTGCACCAGGACGGCGACACGATGTGCCGGTGCCCGGAGACCGGCGGACTTCGAAGGCGTCTCCATGGATGCGGACATGGCCTGATCCTTGCACAACGTGGCCATCCGGCCACTCGTTCCGTGAAAAGCGATGCCGGATCCTGACCTGGTGACGCAGACCCCCGAGCTTCCCGCGCGGCCCCTGGCGGACAGCGGACCCTCCCTTCCCCGACCCCTCCGTACCCCCCGGATCCACCGCGCGTGGTCGGTGGCCGCCGCCGCCTTCGTCACGCTCATCGGCGCCGCGGGATTCGCCTCGCTGCCCGGCCTCCTGATCGAGCCGCTGAACGAGTCGTTCGGCTGGTCGCGGGGCATGATCGGTTTCGCCGTCTCGGTCAACCTGGCGCTGTACGGGCTCACCGCCCCCTTTGCCGCCGCCATGATGGACCGGTTCGGGATCCGCCGGGTCGTCGCGGCCGCGCTGCTCACCATCGCGACAGGCGCCGGGCTGACCGTCTTCATGACCGCGAGCTGGCAGCTCGTGCTGCTGTGGGGCGTGCTGGTCGGACTCGGCAGCGGCTCCATGGCGCTGGCCTTCGCCACCACCGTCACCAACCGGTGGTTCGAGCACCGGCGGGGCCTGGTCACGGGCATCCTGACCGCGGCCGGCGCGGCCGGCCAGCTGATCTTCCTGCCGCTGCTCGCGGTGATCGTGGACCACTCGGGCTGGCGGGCGGCCGCACTCACCGTCGCGGGCGCCGCGCTCGTCGTCGCGCCCTTTGTCTACCTGCTGCTGCGGGACCACCCGGCCGACGTGGGTCTGGCCCCCTACGGCGCCAAGGAGTTCGTGCCGAAGCCCCCTCCGGTGACGGGGGCGGCCACGCGTGCGCTCAAGGCGCTGGCGAGCGCCGCGCGCGGCGGCCCGTTCTGGCTGCTGGCGGGAACGTTCGCGATCTGCGGCGCGTCGACCAACGGCCTGGTCAAGACGCATTTCGTACCCGCCGCCCACGATCACGGGATGCCGGTGACGGCCGCCGCCTCCCTGCTCGCCGTGATCGGCGTCTTCGACATCGTGGGCACCGTCGCCTCCGGCTGGTTCACCGACCGCTTCAGCCCCCGGCGGCTGCTGGCCGCGTACTACGGACTGCGCGGACTGTCACTGGTGTTCCTGCCCGTGCTCCTGGGCGACGCCGTCCACCCGCCCATGGTGCTGTTCATCGTCTTCTACGGGCTCGACTGGGTCGCCACCGTGCCGCCCACCATCGCCTTGTGCCGCGAGTTCTACGGTGCCGACAGCGCCATCGTCTTCGGCTGGGTGCTCGCCTCCCACCAGGTGGGCGCGGCACTGGTCGCCTTCCTCGGCGGCGCGGCGCGCGACGCCTTCGGTTCCTACAACCTGGTCTGGTACGCCTCAGGGGCGCTGTGCGCGGTGGCGGCGCTGATGTCGCTGGTCATCCGGCGGAGGGCGACACCGGCCGCCGGGACGTTCCCCCTCGCGGCGTAGCCGGCCGGGAAGAGCGTCCGCGGTCAGGGCGCCAGATGGCCGAAGCGGCCGCGGTGGAAGAGCAGCGGGGCTCCGTCGTCGCCTTCGGCCGTGCAGCCCAGGTCCCGTACGCGGCCGACCACCACGAGGTGGTCGCCGCCCGTGTGCACGGCGTGGATCACGCAGTCGATCCACGCGGGCACGCCGTGCAGTCGGGGCGAGCCCGTCACGGGCGCCGGATCCCATGCCACGCCGGCGAACTTGTCCCCGCCGCTCACGGCGAAGGAACGGCACACTTCCTGCTGGCCGGCACCGAGGACGTTCACACAGAACACCCCGGCGCGTGCGATGCGCGGCCAGCTGGTGGACGTGCGCGCCACCATGAACACGACCAGCGGCGGATCGAGCGACAGCGACGCGAACGACTGGCAGGCGAACCCGGCGGGGCCGCCCTGGGCGCGGTCACCCGGCGCCGCGATCACCGTCACACCGCTCGCGAAGTTCCCCAGTACCTTGCGGAATTCGGTCTGGTCCACCGGCGCGCGCTCGTCCGGTCGTACGGCCCGCAGTTCGGGCGGCGGCAGCGGATCCACCCGTCCGGCCGTCGTCGCCGCCCCGGCCGACCGGAGGTAGCGGACGACGGCGGCCGCCATGCCTGCTTGTCCCATCACACCCCCATTGAAACTGACGGATCGTCAGATAGGAAGGGGCTCACAACACCCTTGGCGGTCCGGGCGTAGCGTGATCCGCATGGGGTGGAGTGGAGGGCCGAGGCCCGCGGCGGGGAGTGCGGACGACCCATGGGGCGACGCCGGTCGTGCGGCGGCGGTCGCGACGTACTGCGCGGTGGCGGTGGTGGCCGGAACGGCCGATCTCGTGGTGTCCCCTGCCCTGAAGTCGTCGTACGGGCCGTACGAGGGCGCGCTGGGCCTCTGCTTCCTCCCGCTGACGCTGATCCCCGTGTGGGCCTGCGTGGTCGCCGTATCCCTCCTGCACGCACTGCCCGCGACGGTCCTGGGGCACCGGCTGGCGGCGCGCACCGGTCTGCCGCGTCCACTGTGCCTTCTGGCGGTGGAGTCCGCGTTCGCGGCGGTGCTCGCGGTGCCGATCGTGTGGCTGGACGGTTCGTACCCGCTCGCCTGGGCGGTCATCGCGGCTGCCGGCGCGGTCCCGGTCCTGGTGACGTCGTTCTACGCCCGGCGTCCGGACCCGGAGGGGAAGTCGGGGTGGGCGCGTCAGAAGCAGGTCGCCCTCCAGGTCTCGGTCGCCACGATCGCGGTGGTCGGCCTGGTGCTCGCGGGCGGCCTGCTGGCCTACGGCACCGGCCTGCTGCAGGAGTACCGGCCGCCGTCCGGGGTCGGTCAGCCCGTCGAGTGAGCGCCGGGCGTCACCGCCCCCGGAAGTCCGGCGGGCGGCGCTCGAGGAAGGCGCGCAGGCCCTCGTGGGCGTCGGCGGTGGTCATGTTCTGTTCCTGGGCGGCGGCCTCGGCGGCGAAGGCCGTGGCACGGTCGGAGTCCGGCGCGGCGTTGACGAGCTGCTTGGTCAGGGCGAGGGCGCGGGTGGGGCCGGCGGCGAGGCGTTCGGCGAGGGCGCGGACGGCCTTGTCGAGGTCGCCGGCCGGGACGACGCGGTTGACCAGGCCGATGCGTTCGGCGGCCGCAGCGGGGAGGTCGTCGCCGAGGAAGAGGAGTTCCTTCGCGCGGTGCGGCCCGATCAGGCGGGGGAGGAGGTAGGCGCCGCCGCCGTCGGGGACGAGGCCGCGGCGGACGAAGACCTCGATGAACTTCGCGGTGTCGGCGGCGAGGACGAGGTCGCAGGCGAGGGCGAGATGGGCGCCGAGACCGGCGGCGGTGCCGTTGACGGCGGCGATCACGGGCTTCTCGCAGTCGAGGACGGCGGCGATCAGCCGCTGGGCCCCGGAACGGATCGTCCGCGCGACATCGCCCGCGACCCGGTCCGCGGCGGCCGGGCCGCCGCGGAGGTCGGCTCCGGCACAGAAGGCCCGATGGCCGGCACCGGTCAGGACGACGGCCCGTACGGCAGGGTCCGCGGAGGCCTCCAGAAATTTTTGGATGAGAAGTTCCCGCAGGTCAGGGGTGATGGCGTTCATCGCCTGGGGGCGGTTGAGGGTCAGCCGGGAGACCCCGTTGTCGGTGACGTGGAGTACAACGGAATCCGCGGAGCCGTCACGCTCCGTGTTCACTCCACGGGGGGAGTCAGTCATGTACGCACTCCTGACGACAGATCGCCAGCGCGTCGAGGGCACAGGCGCCCTGCCCGCGCGGCAGCACCATCAGCGGGTTGATGTCGAGTTCGGCGAGGCCGTCGCCGAGTTCCAGTGCCATGCGCTGTACGCGGAGGACGACGTCGACGAGCGCGTCCGTGTCGGCGGGCGGCGCGCCGCGCACGCCGTCGAGCAGACGGGCGCCGCGCAGCTGCCGCAGCATGTCCCGCGCGGTCGCGGCGCCGAAGGGCGGTACGCGGACGGCCGTGTCGGCCAGGACCTCGACGAGGACCCCGCCGATTCCGGCGGTGACGGTGGGGCCGAAGAGCGGGTCGTGGCTCATACCGACGACCATCTCCACGCCGCGCTCCACCATCTGGCAGACCAGGACGCCGTCGAGGTCCAGGCTCTCGTAGCGGGCGATGTCGGCGAGTTCGCGGTAGGCGTCGCGGACCTGGCTGGCGGACGTGAGCCCGATCTTGACCAGGCCCAGCTCGGTCTTGTGCGCGAGCCGGTCCGCGGAGGCCTTCATCACGACGGGGTAGCCCACGAGGGCGGCGGCCCGGACGGCGCCGGCGGCGCTGGTGACCAGTTGTTCGCGCGGGACGCGGATGCCGTAGGCCCGGAGCAGTTGCTTGGCGGCGTGCTCGCTCAGCCGGCGGCCGGGGTGCAGCAGGGCGCGGGCCTTGCGTGCGGAGGAGGAAGGTGTGCGGGGGGCGTCGTCGAAGGGAGAGCGGTAGCCGGCGGTGAAGCGGTGGTGGTCGAGCCAGGCGCGGACGGCGGTGACGCAGTTGCCGAAGGTGCGGAAGGTGGCGACCCGGGAGGAGCCGAGCAGGGTGGTCCGGTAGGCCTCCTCGGTGCCCACGGGAGAGCCCCAGATGACGCACACCAGCTTGTCCGTCTCTTCGGCCGCCGCGACGAGATCCCGGGCGAGCCGGTCGCTCATCGGCGGGAAGGGGCCGGTGATCGGGCAGATGAGGACGCCGACCGCGGGGTCGGCGAGGAGGGAGTCGATGATCTTCCGGCCGCGCCAGTCGCCCACGGGGTGGCCCCCGTTGTCCACGGGGTTGGCGACGTTCAGATACTCCGGTATCCACTGGTGGAGTTCGGCCTGCCTGGCCTCGGGGAGGGTGGGCAGCGGCAGCCCGGCGGCGGTGGCCAGGTCCGCGAAGTGCGCCCCGGTGCCACCGGAGATCGAGTAGACGACGACCCCCTCGGCGACCGGCGGCCGCGCCCGGGCCAGCAGGGCGGCGGTGTCCTGGAGTTCGTCCAGCGCGTCGACGCGGATCACGCCGAACTGGCGGAAGGCGGCGTCGGCGACCGCGTCGGAGCCGGTGAGTTTGCCGGTATGGGTGGCGGCGGCGCGGGTGCCCGTCTCGGTCCGGCCCACCTTGACCATGACCACCGGCACCTTGTTGCGGGCCGCGCGGTCGGCGGCGAGGGCGAACGAGCGGCCGTCCTTGAGGCCTTCGGCATAGATCGCGATCGCGCCGACCTCGGGCCGCTCGGCGAAGTAGGAGAGGAAGTCGGCGGTCTCCAGATCGGCCTCGTTGCCGGTCGGCGCCCAGTGGCTGAGCCGGATGCCCAGCTCCTGCAGGGCGTAGACGGGGCGGCCCTGGTGGCCGGACTGGGTGATCAGGGCGATCGCGGGTCCCGGGAGGTCCTCACGGAAGGACTGGAAGGCGTTGAGGTTGGTGTTCGGCCCCAGCAGCCGCAGGCCGCTGCCCGCGACGGCCCGGGCGAGCCGGTCCTGGGCGTCGGCGCCCGCCTCCCCCGTCTCTGCGAAGCCGGAGGCGAAGACGACCGCGAACCGCACCTTCGTCGCCGTGAGTTCCTCGAGCACGGGGAGGGGGTCGGCGACGAGCAGGACGGCGAGATCGACCGTCTCGGGGAGCTCGGCGACGGAGGGGTGGCAGGGCAGGCCGAACACGCTCGGGCGGCCGGGGTTGACCGGATGGAGGCGGGCGCCGACCCGTTCGGACCAGGCGATGAGCTGCCGGGTGATGCCGGTGTTGGGGCGGCCCTCGGCGTCGGAGGCGCCGACCACGGCCAGGGACTCCGGCCGGAAGAAGCGGTCGAGGTCGGGCACGCGGGCGTGCAGTGGGCGCCCGCTGACGTCCACGTCGTCCCCGCGGCGGCCCGGGCCGCCGGCGTCCGCCGTGGGGTCGGTGCCACGCGTGCTGTAGGTCGATCCAAGCATGTGTCTCGCCCGTCCTGCTCGAAGGTCCAGAGAACTGACGCAATGTCAGATTACTGAACTGACGAACCGTCAGGAACGGGGAGGGTGCGAGAAACCTGTGCATCCCACGGGAAGGCGGGCCGGCCGGCTGAGGGGGGAGAGGGCCGGCCGGTCCGCCGGACCGGGGTGACGCGGGGCGGAGCGGGGGTGCTCGGAGGTGGTGCGGAGGCGCTGTGCGGTGGCGCTTGTGCTCGTCCGTGCCCCTTCGCTACCCGCCGTGGCGGCTTCGCTACCGCCGCGCCACCGCTTTGGCGATCCGGCGCGCATCGATGGCCATTTCGCGGAACATGCCGCTGATGGGATTGGTGAATCCGGTGAAGAACAGGCCCGGGGCGTTCTTCGGGCTGCGACCGCCGTGCGCCACGGGGCGGCCCCGCCCGTCGAGGACCCCGAGATGTCCGACGAGCGGCTCCAGCCCCCGCCGGTAGCCGGTGGCCGCGATGACCACGTCGGGGGTGACGCGCGTGCCGTCGGCGAGCAGCACCTCGCCGCCGTCGAAGCCCTCGACGGCGGCGACGGGCTCGACCCTGCCCGAGCGGACGGCGTCGATGATGCCGACGTCCTGCACGGGGATGGAGCCCTCCCGCACCCGCGAGTACAGCCCGTTGTCCGGGCGGGGCAGCCCGTACGCGGCCAGGTCGGGCACGGAGATCCGCTCCACATAGGGCGCGATTCCGTCGACCAGCTTCGTCGGAAGGCGACGGACCATGATCCCGGTACGCTGCGCGGGCCACCCGGCGGTGGAGCGGCGCATGATGTGCGGGGGCGTCCGCACCGCCAGCCGGACGCGGGCGGCGCCGGCCTCGGCGAGGTCGACGGCGATCTCGGCGCCGGTGTTCCCCACGCCCACGACCAGGACGTCCCGGCCCGCGTAGGGTTCTCCGTTGCGGTAGGCGGAGGCGTGCAGCAACTCGCCGTCGAACGTGTCGCGCCCGGGCCAGGACGGTATGTGCGGCGAGTGGTTGTAGCCGGTGGCGATGACGACGCTCCGTGCGCCCAGCAGGCGTCCGCCGGTGGCCGGGAGCACCCAGCCCGCCGCCGGGTCCTCGGCGGGCTCGATCCGCCCCACCTCTATGCCGGTGGTGACGTCCAGCTCGTGGAACTCGGCGTACCGCTCCAGGTAGCGGACCACGTTGTCGCGGCTCACCCAGCGGCCGTAGGCCCGGGGGATCGCGAGCCCCGGGAGCGCGGACAGGCGTCTGGTGGTGTGCAGCCGCAGGCGGTCGTAGTGGCCGCGCCAGGAGGCGCCCACCGCGTCGGACCGTTCGACGACCAGGGTGCGCACACCCCGGTGCCGCAGCGAGGCCGCGACGGCGAGGCCACCGGGACCGGCGCCGACGACGATGGCGTCCGGCGCGGCCGTGTTCGGTGGGGGAGGGGCGGCGGATGTGGAGGTGCCGGCGGATGCCGAGGTGTCGGTCATGGCGTGCTCCCGTGCCTGCGGTGTGAGGGTCACTCCGGAAGGTAGCGCGCTTTCGCCCCGGCACCTTGCGGAGGTGCGTCCACATCAGGTCAACTGACGTTCCGTCAGATATTTGCCCCGGGGAGGCACATGATGCGGACGATCTGGCTGACCGGTGCCGAATGGCTTGCCGTCCTGCGTATCGGCCTCGGGCTGTGGTGGTTGGAGAGCTGGCGGCACAAGGACAAGAAGGGCTGGTTCGAGCGGGGTACCGGCATCGCCTGGGCCGCCGGCGTCGCCGCCAAGCACCGCTGGACCGTCGTCCAGGGCGGATTCTCCGCCGTCGTCGCGCCCCGCCCCAAGCTGATGGCCTACGTCGTCGTCTACGCCGAACTCGCCATCGGCCTCGGCCTCGTCGCCGGCCTCCTGACACCGGTCGCCCTGATCGGCGGCATCGTGCTCAACCTGCTCTATCTCGTCCTCATGATCCACGACTGGGCGGAGCAGGGGCAGAACGCCATGATGATCCTCGCCTCCGTCGTGCTCCTCTTCGCCATGGGCTGGCAGACCTGGTCGCTGGACAGCCTCTGGGGGCTCTTCCTGTGACCGGCCTGCCCGAGACCGACGCCTTCACCCTGCCCTACTGGCAGGCCGCCGCCGAGGGCCGGCTGCTGATCCGCCGCTGCCTCGCCCACGGTTGCGGCGCGGCCCACCACTACCCCCGGGAGTTTTGCCCCTACTGCTGGAGCGAGGAGGTCGCGTGGGAGGAGGCCCGCGGCCACGCCGTCCTCTACACCTGGTCCGTGGTGCACAGTAACGACCTGCGGCCCTTCGCCGGGCGCGTCCCCTATGTCGCCGCCGTCGTCGACCTCGACGAAGGACCGCGCATGATGACGGAGATCGTCGGCTGCGCCCATGAGGCGCTGCGCGTCGGCATGGACCTGCGCGTCTGCTTCCGCCCCGCCGCTCCCGGCAGCGCCCTCGCGATCCCGGTCTTCCGCCCCCGCCCGGATGCCTGAATGCTTGAATGCCGGGTGTGCTGAAGCCGGTGGAGTTGGAAGCGTACGGACTGCTGCTCAGGCCCTGGGAGGACACGCCGGCCGATCTCGACGCGGCAGCGCGCGGTCTCGGCGACCCGGACTTCCGCCGGTGGAACACCGCGCACGCCCCCGAGCCCGACGAGGCCGGCGCTCGCGCTTTCCTGCGGCGCCGGCGCGACGGCTGGGCGGCCGGAGACCTCGCGTCCTTCGCCGTCACCGAGGCCGGAGTGGTGCTCGGCCAGGCCGGTGTCGGAATGATCGACCACGCCATGCGCGGCGCACGCGTCAGTTACTGGACGCTCCCCGAGGCCCGGGGGCGTGGGGTCGCCTCACGTGCCCTGGAGACGGTGACCCGGTGGGCCTTCCGCGATCTCGGACTGCATCGGCTGGAACTCGGTCATGCCGTCGGCAACGAGCCCTCCTGCGGGGTCGCCCGGCGCTGCGGATACGTCCTCGAGGGGGTGCTGCGCGAGGCGATGGTCGATCTCTCCGGTGCGCTCCGCGACGTCCACCTGCACAGCCGCCTTGCGACCGACCCGCGTCCGCCGGCCGGCTGAACCCCGCCCCGCGCCGCTCTGCCCCGCCCCGCCTCGCCCCTCCCCCTGCCCGCGCGGATTTGCCGCGCCTTGAGGGAATCTTGTGGTGATCGGGACATGGGCTTTCCCGATCGGGGTGGAGGGCTTGGCTAGGGTGCGATCCGCCCCTCGCGCGCCGCGGGCCCGTACACCGGTGATCCGCAGGCCGTACGCGCTGCCGCGCATGTGCCCCGCACGTGCCGGACGCGCACCGCACGCGCGCCGTGTCCGGGGTCTCAGCAGTGCAGGCAGGCGCACCCGTGCGGTGCGTCCCGTGTCGTGAATGGGGTGGGGGATGTCCGGTCACCGGATGTCGAAGAGGCGTCGTTACCTCGCGTGGGCGGTGGCGGCGGTCGCGGTGCTGGTCGGCGGCGGTGTGGCGGCGGAGGCCTCGATGGCGACGACGGTGGCCCGCCCGGCGCCCAAGGTCTACATGGGGCGGGCGTTCGACACCTGCGCGGCACCGTCCGCGTCGGCCATGAAGGCCTGGCACACCGGGTTCTACGGTGCGGCGGCGGTGTACGTCGGCGGGAAGAACCGGGGGTGCGCGCAGCCGAACCTGACCGCGTCCTGGGTGAAGTCCGTCAGCGCCACGGGCTGGAAGCTGATCCCGCTGTACGTGGGCGCGCAGCCGCCGTGCCAGACCAGCCGCAACCCGGAGCGGCTGACGGCCTCGACCGCCGCCTCGCTCGGCGCGACGGACGGCGCGGACGCGGTGGCCAAGGCGTCGGTGCTGGGGATGAAGGCCGGCAGCCCGCTCTACCTGGACATGGAGTCGTACGACATCACCGACACCTCGTGCAACAACGCGGTGCTCACCTATGTCCGGGCCTGGGACAAGGCGGTGCACGCCAAGGGGTACTGGGCCGGTTTCTACGGCTTCCGCAGCTCCAGCGCCAAGGCCGTCGCCACGGCGGCGAACCGCACCGACCTGCCGGACATCCTCTGGTACGCGCTCTGGGACGAGCACAAGACCACGACCTCCGACTGGCCGTTCTCCGCCGCGCTGTGGACCGGGCACCGCCGCGGTCACCAGTACATCGTCAACAGCAAGGAGAGCCGCGGCGGTTACACCATAACCGTGGACCGCAGCTACTGGGACGCCCCGGTCGCCGTCACCGGCTGACACCCGACGCCCGACGCCCGACACCTGAAGTGCCCGATGCCTGACGCGCCCGACGCCCGCGGCCGGTGGTGCGCGAGGACGGACTCTCAGTCCCGCCCCAGCACCACCGTCCCCGAGGAGCAGAACCAGCCTCCCGTCCCCGAGGCGACGGCCAGCCCCGGCAGCGCCCCGTCCGGCCTGCGCACCTGCCGCTCGCCCGCCTCCCCCCGCAACTGCCGTACGGCCTCGACGAGCAGGAACAGCCCCCGCATGCCGGGATGGCAGGCCGAGAGCCCGCCGCCGTCCGTGTTGACCGGCAGCGCGGACGCGGCGAAGAAAGGGCCGCCCTCGCCCTTGGCGCAGAAACCGAGGTCCTCCAGGGTCACCAGGGTCATGTACGTGAAGGCGTCGTAGATCTCGGCGAGGTCGATCTCGGCCGGGGTGACCCCCGCGCGGGAGAAGGCCAGCCGACCGGAGACGGCGGCGGGCGAGACGGTGAAGTCGTCCCACTCCGACATCGTGGCGTGCGAGACGGCGGTGCCGGAGCCGAGTACCCACACCGGGGGCCGGGCCGCGTCGCGCGCGTACTCCTCGGCGGCCAGGAGCACCGCGCAACCGCCGTCGGAGCGGATGCAGCAGTGCAGCTTGGTGAACGGGTCGGAGATCATCGGCCCGGCCAGGACGTCGTCGACGGTGATCGGCGCGCGGTACATCGCGTCGGGGTTGCGGGCCGCGTTCGCCCGGGCCCGGACGGCGACGGCGGCGAGCTGTTCGGCGGTGGTCCCGTACTGGTGCATGTGACGGCGGGCCGCCATCGCGTACTTGGCGATCAGCGTGTGCCCGTACGGGGCCTCGAACTGCAGCGGGCCGCGCGCCCCGAAGGACAGATTGGCGGTGCGGCGCCCCGCCTTGAGGTCGGCGCGGGCGGTGGAGCCGTAGACGAGGAGCACGGCGTCGGCGTGCCCGGCGGCGATCGCGTCCGCGGCGTGCGCGGCCATGACCTCCCAGGTCGCGCCGCCGACGGAGGTCGAGTCGACCCAGCGCGGCCGCAGTCCGAGGTATTCGGCGACCTCGACCGGCGCGAGTGTGCCGAGCCCCGCCGAGGCGAAGCCGTCGATGGCCGAACGGGGCAGCCCGCTGTCGGCCAGGGCGCGCCGCGCCGCCTGTGCGTGGAGGGCGTAGGGGGTGGCGTCGTCGACCCTGCCGCAGTCGGACAACGCGACGCCGAGGACGGCGACTTTGCGGCCGGTGCGAGTACTCTGACCCTGAACCATGAATCTGACGGTACATCAGATACTGGGTTTCCGGGGGTGCCGGATGCCCCGAGGCGCGAGGAGGACTCGCCGTGGATGCCGCGTTCACCGAGGAGCAGGAGGGGATCCGCCGCACCCTGCGCGAGCTGCTCCGCACACGCTGCGGACCGGATGAGGTGAAGTCCGCCGTCCGCACCCCGGAAGGCCATGACGGCGCTCTGTGGGGCCTGCTGGCGCGATCGCTCGGCCTGCCCGGCCTCGCCCTTCCCGCCGCGTACGGGGGCGTCGGCTGCGGCCCGACCGAACTGGTGCTGGCCTGCGAGGAGACCGGACGTGCGCTGCTGCCCTCGCCCCTGCTGGGCACGGCCGTGCTCACCGCCCCGCTGATCGGGGAGCTCGGCACCGACGCCCAGCGCCGCGCCCTGCTCCCGCGTATCGCCTCCGGCGAGCCCGCCGCGCTGGCCGCACCGCCGGTGGCCCTCGGTCTCACCGGCCCCAACACCGGCGACTGGGCGGGCGGCGGCCGCGCCGGCGGCATGCAGGCCCGCCGGGCGGACGGCGTCTGGAGGCTGTACGGGCAGGCCGACCAGGTGCTCGGCGGCCCCGGCGCCGCGCTGCTCCTGGTCGCCGCCCACACCGGCGGTTACGCGCGCAGCCGTATCCGGCTCTTCCTGGTCCCGGGCGATGTGCCGGGCCTGGTCCGCAGGCGGTCGACCGCCCTGGACGAGACCCGGCCGCAGGCCCGTGTCGAGCTGCGCGACGTCCCCGCCGAACCCCTGGGCGGCGAGGAGGCGATCGATCCGCGCGCCGCACTCGCCCGTTCGGGTGTCCTCGCCGCCGCCGCGCTGGCCGCGGAGGCCGTCGGGGCGGCCGCCCAGGCGCTCGACGCCACCTTGGCGTACGTCCGGGTCAGGGAGCAGTTCGGGCGCCCCGTGGGCTCCTTCCAGGCCGTCAAGCACCGTCTCGCCGACCTGTACGTCCAGGTCCAGGCCGCGCGCTCGGCCGCCTACTACGCCGCCTGGGCCGTCGGGAGCGCCCCGGGGGAGGCGCCGGACGCGGCGGTGGCGGCCCCGCTCGCCCTCGCGCAGGGCCTGGAGACATTGCGCGCCACCGCGGCGCAGGCCGTCCAGCTGCACGGCGGCATCGGCTTCACGTGGGAGCACCACGCGCATCTGTACGTGAAGCGGGCCGCTTCCGACGAGCTGCTCTTCGGCCCCGTACACGCGCTGCGGGCCCACGCGGCCGAGCGGGCGGGCCTCTTCACCACCGCGACGGAAGGGAGGACGGCGGCATGAGCCTGCTGCGGACCGCCGTGCAGAAGGTGTCGTCGACCCGGGCGTTCGCCAGGGTCGGACCGCATGTCGTGCCGGCCGTGGACCGGTTCGTGCACCGGGCCACCCGCGGCAAGGTGCTGCTCAGCGCCCGGATGCTGCCCGGGGTGGTGCTCACCACCACCGGCGCGCGCAGCGGGCTGCCCCGGAGCACCCCGCTGGCCTGCATGCCCGAGGACGGCGGTGCCTTCGTGCTGGTGGGCAGCAACTTCGGGCGCACGGACCATCCCGCGTGGACGGCGAACCTGCTGAAGCACCCGGACGCGGAGATCAGCCGGCGTGGCCGGGACATCGCCGTTCGTGCGGAGTTGCTGACGGGCGAGGAGCGCGCGGCGGTGTGGGCGGCGCTGCTGGAGTTCTGGCCGCCGTACGCGACCTATGCGCGGCGTGTGGACCGGCAGATCAGGCTGTTCCGGCTCACCCCGAAGACGAGCCCGGTGGACGATCCGGAGGGCGGTCCGGTAGGAAGCCCGCAACAAGGCCCCGAAGGAAGCCCGCAACAAGGCCCGCAAGAAGGCCCCGGAGGAAGCCCGCAACAAGGCCCGCAAGAAGGCCCCGGAGGAGGCCCGCAACAAGGCCCGCAAGAAGGCCCCGGAGGAAGCCCGTCGCAGAGCACCGGGGAGAGCCCGTCGCAGAGCCCGCATCGCGGCCCGTCGGCGATGTGACCCGAGGCCTCCGGAAAAGACAACGCGGGCGCCTGGACCGGCAACCTCCCCCGAGGACCGGTAGGCACCCGCGTCGTTGCAGGCAGGACTTCGACGTGAACGTAATTCAACAAGGCCGCCGGAGGCGGGCGTCGGAGCGCAGGGGTCAGCGCGCCGGCTTCTTGCCCGTCACACCCAGGTGCACCAGGAGCGCCAGATTGGGCTTCAGCTCGGCCTGCTTGACACCCCAGCTCTGGAAGCCCTTCTGGTGCGCGGCGACCGCGGCGAGCATGGCCACCAGTGATCCGGCGACCGCCGCGGGGCTGACATCCTTGTCGACCCGGCCCTTGCCCTGGAGCTCCTTGATCGAGTCGGAAAGGGAGTTGGTGAGGGGGTTGAGGATCTTCATGCGGATCTTGTAGAACCGCTTGTCCCCTTCGGCAGCGCCCAGGTCGACGACGCGCAGGATGGCGTCGTGCTTGCGCCAGAAGGAGAGGAAGCCCTCGACCAGTTCCTCCGCCGCCGTGGCGCCGGACTTGCCGGCCCAGGAGCGGCCGGCGACGAGGTCCGTCAGCGCGGCGCCCTCCTTGGCCATCTCGTCTGCCAGCTCGAGGACGGCGCCCTCGACGTCGGGGAAGTATTGGTAGAACGTTGCGGGGGAGGTACCCGCCATCCGGGCGACGTCGATGACCTTGACGTCCCGGTACGGCGACGTGCTGAGCATTTCGCCGAGGCAGTCGAGCAGCTTCTGCCGCGTCGCCTGTCCCCGGCGCCCTGCCACACGGCCGTCGACGGTGCGAACTTGTCCTGTCATGCCGTCAGTTTACGGGCTGGTGATCAGCGCGCGATTCGGTGCCTGCAAATGGGGAAGGCCATGTGTTCGATTTCTCCTCGGGCGCGGCGGAGGATCCGCCGATAACGTGTCAAGCCAGACACTCCGTCGATCCGCGCGAATCCCCACGTGAATCGGGATCGACCGCAGCTTCATCGGACGAATCGAGGACGAGATGGCCGCATATCCCGACGGCGCACCCTGCTGGGCCGACGCCATGCTCAACGACCTGGAGGCGGGCAAGCGCTTCTACGGCGAACTGCTCGGCTGGACCTTCGGGGCGGGGGAGGAGCAGTACGGCCAGTACACCCAGGCGTTCGGTCCGGACGGCAAGAACGTCGCGGCCCTCTCCCCCAAACCGGACGGCCGGATGCCGACGGTCTGGAACCTCTACCTCGCCTCCTCCGACATCCAGGCCACCGCGCGCAGGATTCGCGACTCCGGCGGTCAACTCATCATGGATCCCATGGCCGTCGGCCCCTTCGGCACGATGCTCATGGCGGCCGATCCGGGCGGCGCGGTGTTCGGGGTGTGGCAGGCCGGCACGCACCTCGGCTTCGAGGCGACCGGCCGGCCGGGCACGTACGTGTGGAGCGAGGTCTACACGCGCGAGACGGAGCGGACCGATGCCTTCTACGAGCAGGTATTCGGCTACGGCAGCAAGCGGATCGACGACGAGGCCATCGACTTCCGCGTCTTCGTCCCCGAGGGCAGGGAGATCACCCCGGACAACGCGGTCTTCGGCCGCTTCCGGATGGGGGAGGGCTTCCCGGAGGAGTTGCCCGCGCACTTCATCGTCTATTTCGCCGTCTCCGACGCCGACCGGGCCGCGGAGACCGTCGCGCGACTCGGCGGCAGGGTCACGATGGGTCCGATCGATTCGCCTTTCGGCCGTTTTCTCCTGGCGAGCGATGACCAGGGTGCCCATTTCGCCCTGATCGACACCGGCACCACGGTGGGCGAGAAGCCGTCCTGAACGCGGGCGGATCCGCAACCGAATCAAAGGTAATCGCGTGTCGACACCGCCCCGGGTTCGCAACTGATACTCATCCCAGGAAGAATCAGGGACGGACCCCGGGATGGGGGAAACCCACGGGGAGGTGGCAGGGCAGTGGTGCAGCAGCTGACGCAGCACGATCCGAGACGGATCGGCCCTTTCGAGGTGCTGGGCAGGCTGGGCGCCGGCGGTATGGGCCTGGTCTATCTCGCGCGCTCGGCATCCGGCCGGCGCGTGGCGATCAAGACCGTACGGGCGGAGCTCGCCGAGGACCAGCTGTTCCGCGTGCGCTTCGCCCGTGAGGTCGAGGCGGCTCGCGCGGTCAGCGGTTTCTACACGGCGGCGGTCGTCGACGCCGATCCCAGGGCCGCCGTGCCCTGGCTGGCGACGGCCTTCGTGCCGGCGCCCTCGCTCGAGGAGATCGTCAACGAGTCCGGGCCGCTGCCCGTTCAGGCCGTACGGTGGCTGGCGGCCGGTGTCGCGGAGGCGCTGCAGTCCATCCACGGGGCGGGGCTGGTCCACCGGGACCTGAAGCCCTCCAACGTCCTCGTCGTCGAGGACGGCCCGCGGGTGATCGACTTCGGCATCGCGAGCGGAGTCTCCAACACACGGCTGACGATGACGAACGTCGCCGTCGGCACGCCCGCGTACATGTCGCCGGAGCAGGCCAAGGACTCGCGCAGCGTCACCGGGTCGAGCGATGTCTTCTCGCTGGGCTCGACGCTGGTGTTCGCCGCGACCGGGCACGCGCCCTACCACGGGGCGAACCCCGTGGAGACCGTCTTCATGCTGCTCCGGGAGGGCCCGGACGTGTCGGGCCTGCCCGACGAGCTGCGCCCGCTGATCGAGGCGTGCATGCGCATGGAGGCAGAGCGCCGGCCCAGCCCCGCGGATCTCCAGGCGCAGCTGGCGCCGCATCTGTTCTCCTCCGCGGGGGACGACACCGGTACGGCGTCCGCGTGGCTGCCGCCCGCGGCGGTCGGCCTGATAGAGGAGCGGCGCAGTGGCGGCCGTCCCGGCGCGGGGCCGGGCGCCCCCGGCGGCGGTGCGGGTGCCGGTGCAGGCGGCGCGGGGGCCGCGGTGCCCCCGATGCCCGCGCAGCCCCCCGGGCCCCCCGTGGCGCCCCAGCCGGCTCCCGCCGAGGGCGGAGCGGGGCCGGTGCAGCTCGCCGGGTCGGCGCCGATAGGGCCCGGGATGAGGATCGCCGAGCGCAAGAACCAGGCCGCAGCCGCCGCGGCCGCCGGGGGCGGTCTCGGCTGGGCCGGCCGCGGTGGCCCGGGCGGAGCTCCGGCGGCGGTGCCCGGTCAGGGGAGCGCCCAGGGCGCGCCGCAGGGCGTCCCGCAGGCGCCGTCGGTCCCGCCGGGCGAGTGGCGGCCGTGGCGCTTCCGTATGTCGAACGACGTGTGGGGCACCCCGATCGTCTCCTCGGGGCGGCTCTACGTGACCTCCTTCGAGGTGCACGCGCTGGACGTGGCCACCGGGCGGCGGCAGTTCAAGACCCGTGACGTGGCGTGGACCATGGCCGTCTCGGAGGGCAGGATCCACGGCTCCGACGGGCCGAGCCTGTACTCCCTGGACGCCGCGGACGGCTCCGAGCGCTGGCGCACCGGCGTGGACGGCTGGATCTACTCGCTCCGCGCCGACTCCGGCACCGTCGTGACCGGTACGCGCGGCGGCGGAGTCCAGGTCTGGGACGCGGCGGCCGGACGGCTGCGCTGGGAACGCGGCGGGGCGCAGACGGAGTTCGAGGCGCCCGAGTCGGGCCCGAGCGTCGTGGACGGGGTCGTGTACTTCCACGGCGGCGGCCGGCTGCACGCGCTGGACGCGGGCAGCGGAACCGAGCAGTGGTCGTACCCGACCGGGGACGGCGGGGCCATGCCGACCCGGCCGGTGGTCGCGGACGGGGCGGTCTACGTGACCGTCGGGAACCGCGTGCTCGCCCTGGACGCCCGCAGCGGCACCGAGCGGTGGCGCTTCGACGCGCCCGCGGTGATGTTCGCGCCGCCCTCCTACGTGCCGGGGCCCGGCGTCTCGGGCGGTGGCGTCTACGTCGCCGACTACCTGGGCACCGTGTACGCCCTGGACCCGTCCGACGGGCGGGACCGCTGGCGGGTCGCGACCGAGCAGCGGCAGAGCGTGGAGCCGGTGCTCGTCGCGGGCGGCTCGGTGATGCTGGGCGCGGGCGGCGCGCTCTACACGCTCGACGCGGTCTCCGGCACCCCGAAGTGGCGTTTCGCCGCCCAGGGCGAGATCGTCGGCTCCCCGGTCGTCGCGGACGGGCGGGTGCACTTCGGCTCGAAGGACCACTGTCTCTACACGGTCGACGCGGGCGGCGGTCAGCTGCGCTGGAAGCTGGAGACCGGCGGCGAGATCACCGGTTCCCCGGTCGTCGCGGACGGTGTGGTCTACGCGAGCAGCAAGGACCGCTGCGTGTACGCCCTCAACGCGGTCAAGGGCACCGAGGCGGCCACCCGGCGCGCGTGAGGAT
Organism: Streptomyces sp. NPDC026673; assembly: GCF_040638135.1. Classification (NCBI taxonomy): domain Bacteria; kingdom Bacillati; phylum Actinomycetota; class Actinomycetes; order Kitasatosporales; family Streptomycetaceae; genus Streptomyces; species Streptomyces sp. NPDC026673. The sequence goes on from NZ_JBEZXR010000001.1 coordinate 302,346, forward strand.
CCCGGATGACGGCCGTCGTCGCCTCACACGGAAGGGGCTGACGACGGCCGTCGCTGGTCAACTTACGCGGCGGGGGCCGGGGGCGCCACGCGAGGGGCCGTCAGGGTGACCTCGGCCGTGGCGCCGAGCCGGTACGTCACCGGGAGGTTCGGCGGGGCATGCCCCGGCGCCGCCGTCCCCGGCGGCCACGCCCACGACCACGACGGCGGCCACGGGAGCAGGCATCGGGTGGCCCGTACTCCGCCCGCCGCGGCGGGACTTCCGCCACCGGGCCGGACGGCGGCGCGCGAAGCCGCCGCCCTCAGCGCACCCGGTGCTCCCGGTCGCGGTGCGCGAAGAGCCGGGCCTGACGCCCGGGCGGGAGGTTGCCGAGGGCGATGAGGTGCGGCGCGTGCGCGAATGCCTGGGCCCGGGCTGCCTCGTGGGCCGACCAGACGGCGCGGATCGTGCCCTGCACGGCCTCGGTGGGGTGGGCGGCCACGACGGCGGCCGCGCGCAGGGCGGTCTCGAGCAGCAGCGGTCCGGGCACGACCTCCGACACCAGCCCCGTCTCATGGGCGCGCCGGGCGCCGATCCGCTCCGCGGTGCCCATCAGGGCCATGCGCATCACCTCGCCGTACGGCATGCGCTGCGCCATGGCGATGGCCTCGTACGCGCTGACCATGCCGTAGCTGGTGTGCGGGTCGAAGAAGGTGGCGTGCTCGGCGGCGATGACGAACTCGCACTCGCCGAGCAGGTAGAAGGCACCGCCGCAGGCCATGCCGTTCACGGCGGCGATGACGGGCTTCCACAGGTCGTTGGCCTTGGGCCCGACGGACAGCAGCGGATCGTCGATGGCGTACGGGGTGGGCGGCTGCGGGACCTCGGCCGAGCGGTCCAGGCCGGTGCAGAAGGCGCGGTCGCCGGCGCCGGTCAGGACGACGGCGCGGACCTCGTCGCCGGCGCGGAACTCCCGCCAGAGCGCGCCGAGCCGCGCGGCGGTGGCGAGATCGAGGGCGTTGTGCCGCTCCGGCCGGTCGAGGGTGACGACGGCGATGCCGTCCTTCGTCTCACAGCGCAAGCCAGCGCGGGATGCCGTCATGGAACACCGCCTTCACGGGGGCGCCGATGCGGATGCGGGCGGGGTCGACGGAGTCCAGCGGGGCGTCCGGTGCCGTGACCAGGTTGCCCACCAGCCGGATCCGGGGGTCCTCGGCGAGCTCGACGAGGATCACGTTGTACGGGGCCTGCTCGGCGTAGCCGGGCAGCAGCGGCGGATGCGGGACGACGTACGACCAGACGCGTCCGCGGCCGCTCACCGGCCGCCACTGCCCGGCGAAGGAGCGGCAGTACGGGCAGCACGGACGGGGCGGGAACCGCAGCCGACCGCAGTCGGCGCATGCCTGGACGCGCAGTTCGCCGGCGCGGGCGTACTCCCAGAAGGGGGCGCCGTCGTCGTCGGGGACGGGGCTCAGCATGTCAGCTCCTCAGGATCAGGGCGGAGGTCGGTACGCCCTCGCCCGCGGTGACCAGGCAGGTCCGCGCGCCGGGCACCTGGGCGGTGGAGGTGCCGCGCAGCTGCCGCACACCCTCGGTGATCAGGTTGAAGCCGTGGACGTACGCCTCGCTCAGCCCGCCGCCGGAGGTGTTCAGCGGCAGCCGCCCGCCGATCTCCAGCGCACCGCCCTCGGTGAAGGCGGCGCCCTCGCCGCGGGCGCAGAAGCCGTAGCCCTCCAGGGAGAGCGGGACGAGGGCGGTGAAGGCGTCGTAGATCTGGGCGACGTCGATGTCCTCGGGGGTGAGGTCGGCGTGCTTCCACAGATGGCGGGCGGCGGTCCAGGCGGGGCCCGTGAGGGGGTCGTCGGTCCAGTAGTTGACCATGCCGTGGTGCTGGGCCGGCAGGCCCTGGGCGGCGGAGTGGACGTAGACGGGGCGCTGCCGGCAGTCGCGGGCCCGGTCGGCGGAGACCACGACGCAGGCCAGGGCGCCGTCGGTCTCCAGGCAGTTGTCGAAGAGGCAGAGCGGTTCGCTGATCCAGCGCGAGGTCATGTACATCTCGCGGGTGAGCGGTCGCTCGTACATGATCGCGGCCGGGTTCTGGTTGGCGCGGTTGCGGCAGGCGAGGGCGACGTTGAAGAGGTGGTCGCGGGTCGCGCCGTACTCGTGCATGTAGCGCCGGGCCAGCATGCCGATCTCGTCGGCGGGCCGGAGCAGGCCGAAGGGCCGGGTCCACTGGGCGGGGGTGGGCAGCTGGACGGTGGTGTTGGTCCAGGGGCGCGGACCGCTGCCGCGTTTGCGGGAGCGCCAGGCGACGCCCACGGTGGCCTGGCCGGTGGCGACGGCGGCGGCGAGGTGGGCGACAGTGGCGCAGGAGCCGCCCCCGCCGAAGCCCGCCTTGGAGAAGAAGGTGAGGTCGCCGAGGCCGACGGCCTTGGCCAGCTCGACCTCGTCGGTCTCCTCCATGGTGTACGAGGCGAGGGCGTCGACCTCGCCCGGCTCGATGCCCGCGTCGTCGAGCGCCGCCAGGATCGCCCGGCAGGCGAGGGCCTTCTCGGACTCGGGAAGATGCCTGGCGAAGGGCGTCGTGCCTATGCCCGCGATCGCGGTGGCGTCCTTCAATGCTGACATTCCGTCAGGCTATCGCTAATCTGACGGATAGTCAGCTCATGGGGAGGTGCCTGGCGCATGCGCGGTGACCTGGAGTGGGGCAGCGTTCCACGGCTCGTGCGGGAGGCCGCGCGGCGCTGGGGGGAGCGCGAGGCGGTGGTGGACGGCCGCATCCGCGTCACCTACGCGGAACTCGGCGCCAGGGTCGAGCGGGCCGCCGCCGCGGCCGTCGCGGCCGGCATAGGCCCGGGGGACCGCGTCGCGATCTGGGCCCCCAACACCCTCGACTGGATCACCGCGGCCCTCGGCTCCGTCACCGCCGGCGGCGTCCTCGTCCCGCTCAACACCCGCTTCAAGGGCGCCGAGGCGGCCTACGTCCTGCGCCGCACCCGTGCCCGGCTGCTCTTCGTCACCGGCACCTTCCTCGGCACCTCCTACGTCGCCTCGCTGCGGCGCGCGACGGAGGAGCACCCGTTGCCGGACCTGGAACAGGTGGTCGTCCTCTCCGACGCCGCGCCCGAGGGCCACGGCTACCGGCGGTGGAGGGACTTCCTGGCGGCCGGCGACCCGGTGTCCGGCGCGGCGGTACGGGCGCGTTCCGACGCGATCGACGGCTCCGCGCCCTCCGACATCACCTTCACCTCCGGGACGACCGGCCACCCCAAGGGCGCCGTGATCACCCATGCCCAGACCCTGCGCGTCTACGACGTGTGGGCGGACCTCGCGGGGCTGGCGGAGGGCGACCGCTACCTGATCGTCAACCCGTTCTTCCACACCTTCGGCTACAAGGCCGGGATCGTCGCCTGCCTCATGCGGGGCGCGACGATGATCCCGCAGCCGGTGTTCGACGTGGGCACGGTCCTGGCCAACATCGCCGCCGAGCGCGTCACCGTGCTGCCCGGCCCGCCCACGCTCCACCAGTCGATCCTCGACCACCCCGAACGCGCCCAGCACGACCTGAGTTCGCTGCGGCTGGTGGTGACGGGGGCGTCGGTGATCCCGCTGCAGCTGGTCGAACGGCTGCGCAGCGAGCTGAAGATCGCCACGGTGCTGACCGCGTACGGGCTGACGGAGGCGAGCGGCACCGTGACCATGTGCCGCCGCGGTGACCCCGCGGGGGTGGTGGCCGAGACCTCCGGGCGGGCCATCCCCGACACGGAGGTGCGGGTGCTGTCCGGCGGCCCGGGGCAGCCCGGGGAGGTCCTGGTGCGCGGCTACCACGTGATGTCCGGCTACTGGGAGGATCCCGGGGCCACGGCCGAGGCCGTCGACGCGGACGGCTGGCTGCACACGGGGGACGTGGGCGTGATGGACGCCGACGGGAACCTGCGCATCACCGACCGCATCAAGGACATGTTCATCGTCGGCGGGTTCAACGCCTACCCGGCGGAGATCGAGCAGGCGCTCGCCCGGCACCCGGACGTGGTGGAGGCGGCGGTGGTGGGCGTCCCCGACCGGCGGCTCGGGGAGGTCGGCCGGGCGTACGTCGTCCGGCGGGACGGGGCCGTGGTCACCGCGGACGACCTGATCGCCTGGTCCCGGCGGGAGATGGCCAACTACAAGGTGCCGCGCGAGGTGGAGTTCCTGGCGGAGCTGCCGCGCAACGCGAGCGGGAAGGTGCTCAAGACGGCGCTGCGGGCCCGCTGAACGTCAGGCGGTGGCCCTCCCGCAGGACGCGGGAGGGCCACCGACCCGCAGGACGGGATCAGGGCGCGTGCCAGTTGTCGGGGCCGACGACCGTCTGGTGCCAGGCGTCCGGGCTGTCCGCGGCGGCGGCCGGGAGCGCGGCGGAGAGGAGTCCGGCCGCCACGGCGGCGAGGACGACGGCGGCCTTGCGTACGAACTTCATGACGCCTCCGGAGGAGAGGCCGGGTGCGGGCACCCGGCGGCAGCATGCGTACAGGTGGTGCCGGCGAGACGGCCCGGGCCGCAGGACGGCGTGGGGCCAACTCGGGCGTGAAACATACCGTGTTGGGCCCCCGGGCCCGCAAGTGTCGTGGGGTGCCGGGGGCCGCCCCCTGGCGCACGCGAAGAAGGACCGACTGCGGCGCCCCCTCCGCGCCGCAGTCGGTCCGTGGTTCTTTCGTGCTCCCCCGGAAGCGCTCCCCCCTTGGTGCGCTCCTCAGGCCGTGCCGTCCCCCGTGCTGCTTCCCCCGTGCTGCTTCCCCCGTGGTGCTGTCCCCCGTGGTGTTTCCCTCGTGCTGCTTCCCCCGTGGTGGTGCTGTCCCCCGTGCCCCCCCCTCGGGCCGACCGTCCCCCGTGTCAGGCGCCGGTCAGGGCGTGTGCCAGTTGTCGGGCTTGACCGTGGTGTCGTCGCCCTTGACCTTGGGCTCCTCGGTGTCCTCGGTGGTGACGACTTCCGGCTCTTCCTCGACGGTGGAGCCGGACTCGGGTGCCGTCTCGCTCATGGTGCCTCCCCTGGTGGGTGGAACTGGGCCGATATGAAGCCCGCCTGGCAACGACCCCCGTGCGCTACCAGGCGGGCAGCTCTTGCAGTGATGGAATCGTGGCAGGCGTCGATAATCAACCGATAAACGGAACTGTTGATGTCCTGTATCAGCGGTGTTGCGCAGCGCGGAACCGGCTAGACGGCGACGGCCGGAGCGGCGGGACCGTCCAGCAGGCGCTCGACCTCGTCCGCCTCGGGGGAGCCCAGCGCGACGAAGGCCGCCAGGGCGTCCCGCCAGCAGGCGCGGGCACGGTCCACCTGGCCGACCTCGGCGAGCGCGCGCCCGAGGACGGTGAGCACCTTCGCGCGGTAGAGCTCGCCCCCCAGGTCGCGGAGCGCGTTCAGCGACTGCTCGGCAAGCGCCGCCGACTGACGGTGGGCGCCGGAGGACAGGTGCACCTCCGCCATGCGGAAGAGGGACATGGCCTCCCAGAACTGCTGCCGCGCCGCTCTGAAGACGGGCAGCGCCTCGGAGAGCGACGCCAGGGCCTCCTCGCGGCGACCGGCCGCGGTGAGCGCGATGGCGAACGCGTAGAGACCGTTGCCGAGGCGGAACCCGGCGCGCAGCTCACGGTAGATCGACAGGGCCTGCTCCGCCGAGGCCACGGCGGCGGAGACGTCCCCGAGCTCGATCTGGGCGCGGGACAGATTGCTCAGCGCGGCGGCGCCGCCGTGCCGGTTGCCGTCGGCCATGAAGGCTTCGAGGGCCTGGGAATGGTGGTCCGCGCAGTCCTGGAAGCGCCGTCTCGGGAAGGCCACCATGCCGCGCAGATTGGGGGCGTAGCTGCTGGTCAGGGGATCGCCGACGGATCGCCCCAGCACGAGGCTGCGTTCGGCCTCCCGGTCCGCCTCCTCCAGCCGTCCGGCCAGACTGTTCAGCTGGCCGAGCAGTACGCGGGCCCGGCCCTCCACGAGCGGCTCGCCGCAGGCACCGGCCGTGGCGACGATGGCACGCGTGGCCTGCTCGTACTGGCGCGCGTAGATGCCGGACTCCATCAGGTCCTGCGAGGTGAACAGCAGGTCGACGGCCCGCCGCATCGGCCCCTTGCAACCGCCGCCCGCGCTCTGCCGGACGGCGGCGAGGAGGCTGGGCGCCTCGGTGAAGAGCCAGTCGAGTCCCTCCTCGCGGGAGGCGAAGGCGAGGCCGGGCCGGCCGACGGGGCTCAGGTGGTCCAGGACACGGTCGCCCGGGTTCTCCAGCTCGTAGGCGAGGGCGGCGGACGCCAGGTAGAAGTCGAGCAGCCGGGAGAGGGCCGCACACCCGGAGTCCTCGCTCTCGTGACGCTCGGCGCAGTCGCGGGCGTAGAGGCGCACCAGGTCGTGGTAGCGGTAGCGGGCGGGCGCGGCGGACTCGATGAGGCTGATGTCGACCAGGGCCTCGAGCAGTTCCTCGGCGTCGTAGACGTCCATGTCGAGGACGGCCGCGGCCGCGTCCAAGGAGATGTCCGGGCCGTCGGCGAGGGCCAGCAGCCGGAAGGCACGGGCCTGCTGCGGGGTGAGCTGGCCGTAGCCGAGCTCGAAGGTGGCCTTGACGGCGAGGTCGCCGGCCTTGAGCTCGTCCAGGCGGCGGCGTTCGTCGCTGAGCTTGCGGGCGAGGAAGGAGACCGTCCAGGTACGGCGGGTGGCCAGGCGGGAGGCGGCGATGCGGATGGCGAGCGGAAGGAAGCCGCAGGCGGCGACCACGTCCAGGGCGGCCTGGCGTTCGGCGGCGACGCGCTCCTCCCCGACGATGCGGGTGAAGAGCAGCAGGGCCTCTTCCGGGCTCATGACGTCGAGGTCGACCAGGTGGGCCCCGGCCAGGTCGACCATCCGGGTCCGGCTGGTGATCAGCGCGGCGCAGCCGGGCGTGCCCGGCAGGAGGTGGCGGACCTGGGCGGCGTCGTGGGCGTTGTCCAGCAGGGCCAGGATCCGGCGGCCCGCGAGGGTGGAGCGGTAGAGCGCGGCACGGTCGGCGAGGGACTCGGGTATCGCGGAGTCGGTGACGCCGAGGGAGCGCAGGAAGGAGGCGAGCACCGCCTCGGGTTCGGCGGGCCGGGCGTCGGTGCCCTGGAGGTCGACGTAGAGCTGGCCGTCGGGGAAGGTGTCCGCGACGGCGTGGGCCACGTGGACGGCGAGGGTCGTCTTGCCGACGCCGCCGATGCCGGCGACCGCGGAGACCGACATGACGCCGCCCTCAGCGGAGGCCCCGGCCAGCCGCTCGCCGAGGTCGCGGACGAAGGCGGCGCGACCGGTGAAGTCGGCGACGGTGGCCGGCAGCTGGGCCGGCCGCACCGGCTCGGCGACGGTCTCGGCCTGGGGGACCGGCGGCGGAAGCAGCGCGGGGTCGGCCTCCAGCACGCGCTGGTGCAGCTCGGCGAGTTCGGCGCCCGGGTCGACGCCCAGCTCGTCGTCGAGGAGACGGCGTGTGTCGGCGTAGACGCCCAGCGCTTCGGCCTGCCGCCCGCTGCGGTACAGGGCGAGCATCAGCAGGGCGCGCGGGCGCTCGCGCAGCGGGTGCTCCGCGGACAGCACGGTGAGCTCGGAGACGGCCTCGGCATGGCAGCCGGCCAGCAGGTCCAGGTCGAGGCAGGTCTCGGTGAGCTGCAGCCGCCATTCCTGCAGGCGGGTGCGCTGGGTCTCGGCGTACGGCCCGGGGAGCCCCGCCAGCGGCTCGCCGTCGAAGAGGGCGAGGGCGCCGCGCAGTTCCTCCCGGGCCGTGGCCAGGTCGCCCGCCGCGCGGGCCTTCTCGGCGGCGGCCTGGTGGCGTTCGGCGAGGAAGAGGTCGAACCCCTCGCCGGGGTGCAGCACATAGCCGCCGTCGACGGTGGCCAGCGCTTCGGCGCCGAGGGCCTTGCGCAGGCGGAAGGCGTAACTGCGCAGAGCCGCGAGCGCGGTGGGCGGCGGGTCCTCTCCCCAGACGGCGTCCATCAGCTCCTGCGCGGTGGCCGTGCGGCCGCCGCGCAGGAGCAGCGCGCCGAGCAACGCCTTCTGCTGTGGAGACCCGGCGGAGATCGGCTCCTTGCCGCGCCAGGCCCGCACCGGGCCGAGGACCGCGAAGCGCAGCGCTCCGCCGTGGTCCTTACCGCTTGCCATGCCTGCCCCCAGGTGCCGCCGAACCTTCCCGACGAGCGCGTATATCGATCGTTCATCACGAGACGGAACAGTCTTCACGGACGGTGGGACCGACCCGGTCGGTTCCGTCGCCTGTGCCAGTTTGCCGCCTCAACCTGTACGCGGTCACCTATGGGCGGCTTTCGGGAGGGGCGTTCCCAGGAGTTGCGAGGAATGTTCGGTCCATTTTCATGTGAAGTGCGGGCATATGCCGTCGTCCTGACGCGTGTTACGTCCGGGGAGGTGGAGGGCCGCCCATGTGTGCGCGTTGTGTGCCGCAGGCCGTGAGCGGGCCGCGGAGTCGGGGCGGAGGGGCGCCGGCGCCGTCGGTGTACCGGCTGCCCGGCCCCGCGCTGCGCCGGCGGGCGGTCCGGCATCCGGAGGGGCGCCCGTACGAGCCGTACGACTGCGACTTCGCCGGGCTCGACCGCCGTGCCCGCGCCGTCGCGGCCCGGCTGGGGCGGCTGTTGCCGCCGGGCAGCCGGGTGCTGCTCGCCTATCCGCAGGGCGCGGACCTCACCGGGGCCTTCTACGGCTGCCTGTACGCCGGGATGGCGGCGGTGCCGCTGGTCGGGGGCGGCCCGGACGGCGCGGGGACGGTCGCGGAGGCCGTCGAGCGCTGCCGTCCGGCGGCCGTACTGACCGGCGCCGACGCGTGGACGGCCCTGTCCGTGGACCGCTCGCGCACGCAGGTCGTGGAGGCCGACGGGCGGCGGGTGGGCGGCGAGCCGGTGGGGCGGCTGGCGGAGGAGTGGCGTCCGGTCGGGGTCCTGCGCACGGCGCCGGGCTACGAGCGGTATGTCGCCGACGGTCTTGGCGGGGGCCGCATGGAACCCGCCCTGCGGCACGGCGACCTCGCGGACGCGGCCGGTGAGTTGGCGGTCGCGGCGGGCCGGGGGACCCCGGAGGAGAGTCTGGGGTGGATCGCGTCCGTGCGCGGGCTGGAGGACGCGGTGTGGCGCATGCTGCTTCTTGCGCCGGGTGGCGGTGCCGCCTAAGCGTTCTGCGGGCCCGGTGGTTGTGTGCGGGTTCGTTGCGCCTGCGGCGGGCGGTTTCCCCGCCCGCCCGCCCGATTGCCCGGCGCGGTCGGTGCGGGCCTGCGCTCTGTTGGCGTGGGGTCGGTGCCGCGCCGGCGCACTCCCCCAGCCTCCGGCCGGGGGGACCCCCACCAACGCTCGCGGTTCACCCCCACATCATTCGGCACCGGGTCCGCCGCTCGTCTCCCCCAGCCTTCGGCCGGGGGGACCCCCATGGGCGCACCCCGCCACACCCCCTCCGGTCGTTGACGCGCACGACGGCCGGAGGGGGTTTGGTTGGGCACTCGCGGCAACCCCGAACCGCTTCCTCACCCCGCACTTCCCCAGTTACCGCTGGGCGGTACCCCCCACGGGGGCGCCCGACCCGGTGGGGGTGAGTTGGGTGCTTGCGGCAACCCCGGACCGCTTGCTCGCCCCCTGCGTCCCCGAGCTACCGCTGGGCGGTGCCTCCGGGGTGCCTGACCCGGTGGGGGTGAGTTGGGTGCTTGCGGTGACCCCGGACCGCCTTCTGTACCCACCCTCCGGGGATCAGGCGCGCTACGAGAGGGAGGGGGCGGGGTCGGAGGGGTGGGCGTTCTGGACACTGGGCGTATTTGTGTGCGGCACCCGGGGTGAGAAGAGCAGGTGCCCGCCATGCACGTAAATATGCGTCCAGAATGGCCAGCCCCGGAGGCCCCGCACCCGGCCCACCCTCACACGCGCGAGGCGGTGCCTGACCGCGCCGGGCAATCGGGCGGGAGGGCGGGGAAAAACCCCACCGCAACCACAACGGCGCCGCACGCGACAACGGCCCGCACCGGGGAACCGCCAACTACTGACGCACCGTCAGATTCGCGCTACCGTGACCCCATGGAGACCTTCCCGAGGATCATTTCGGTGGACGATCACACGGTCGAGCCCCCCGACGTCTGGCGGGACCGGCTCCCGTCGGCGTACCGGGACCGCGCACCCCGCATCGTGCGCGCGCCCCTGAAGTCGATGAGCTTCGTCGGCGGCAGGTTCGCCCCGCGCATGGGCGAGCCCGGCGACGACGGCCCCATCGCCGACTGGTGGGTCTACGAGGACCTGCGGCGCCCCCTGACCCGCCTGGACACCGCCGTCGGCTACAGCAGGGACGAGGTGCGCCTCGAGGCGATCACCTACGAGCAGATGCGCCCCGGCTCCTACAGCGTCCCCGAGCGGCTGGCGGACATGGACGTCAACCACGTGCAGTCCGCCCTGTGCTTCCCCACGTTCCCCCGTTTCTGCGGCCAGACCTTCACCGAGGCGAAGGATCGGGAGCTGGGGCTGCTGTGCGTGCGCGCCTACAACGACTGGATGGTCGAGGAGTGGTGCGGGCCGCGGGCCGGCGGCCGGCTGATCCCGCTCACCCTCATCCCGCTGTGGGACGCGGAGCTGGCCGCCGCCGAGGTGCGCCGCAACGCCGACCGCGGGGTGCGCGCCGTCTGCTTCTCCGAGATCCCGCCGCACCTCGGGCTGCCGTCCGTCCACACCGACGCGTGGGATCCGTTCCTGCGCGCCTGCGACGAGACCGGCACCGTCATCGCGATGCACATCGGCTCCTCCTCGCGCATGCCGTCGACCTCCGCCGACGCGCCGCCCGCGGTCGGCTCCACGATCACCTTCGCCAACTGCTGCTTCTCGATGGTCGACTGGCTGATGTCCGGCGTCTTCGACCGCTTCCCGAATCTGCGGATCATGTACGCGGAGGGCCAGATCGGCTGGATCCCGTACATCCTGGAGCGGGCCGACGTCGTGTGGGAGGAGAACCGCGGCTGGGGCGGCGTCGCCGACAAGGTGTTGCGGCCGCCCTCGGAGCTGTTCCGGGAGCACATATACGGGTGCTTCTTCGACGACGCGGTGGGCCTGCGCAACATCGACGCGATCGGTGTCGGCAACGTCCTGTACGAGACCGACTACCCGCACTCCGACTCGACCTGGCCCAAGTCCCGCGAGGTCGGCGAGGCCCAGATGGGCCACCTCGCCCCGGACGTCGTCGAGCGGATCGTGCGCGGCAACGCGATCGAGCTGCTGGGGCTGACCCCGGAGGGCCTGTGGCCGCGGCAGGCGGGGGCCGCGGGCTGAGAGGGTTCGCCCGCCGGTGGCGGCCTCGCCTCCCCCGGCACCGGGGGAGGCGAGGCGGCGTTCGCCGCGGACGCCGGCGGCTCGCGCCGCCACCCGGTGCGAGGCCCGTCCGCGAGGCACCGCCGGACCCCTTGTCTGACGGACCGTCAGGTCCGACCATGGCGGCATGACCAAGACCGCGTACGGCATGCAGTTGCCGGTGCAATCCCTGAGCACCCTCTACGCGGAGCCGTGGGAGGCCGCGGCGCCGCCGGGCGACCTGGTGGACGTGGCGCGGGCCGCGGACCGGCTCGGCTTCGCGTACATCGGGTGCTGCGACCATGTGGCCATCCCGCCCCGGCTCGCCCCCGCGATGAGCCCCACCTGGTACGACCCCGTCGCCACGCTGGCCTTCCTGGCCGCCGTGACGACGCGGGTCCGGCTGCTGAGCCATGTCGCGGTGATCGGGCTGCGGCATCCACTGCTGACCGCCAAGCAGTACGCGACCCTGGACCACCTCTCCGGCGGCCGGCTGATCCTCGGGGTCGGGGCCGGGCACGTCCGGGAGGAGTTCGAGGCCCTCGGGGTGGACTTCGAGCGGCGCGGGCCGCTGCTGGACGAGGCCATCGACGCGGTCCGGGCGCACTTCGCGGCGGGGGAGCAGAAGCCGGAACCGGTGCAGCGGCCGGTGCCGGTGTGGGTCGGCGGGTCCTCGCCCGCGGCGGTGCGGCGCGCGGCGCTGAGGGGGGACGGCTGGCTGCCGCAGGGGGACTCCCGGGAGGCCATGCCCGGGCAGATCGCCCGGCTGAGGGAGTTGCGCGGCGGGGCGCCGATCACCATCGGGGTGATCGCGGAGCCGCTGTACGTCGGCGAGCCGGAGTGGCCGGTGGGGCGGCGGACGCTGACCGGCAAGCCGGAGGCGCTGGCGGAGTCGCTGCGGGAGTACGGCGCGATGGGGGTGGACCAGATCCAGGTGCGGTTCCGCAGCCGCGGGACGGCGGAGCTGCTCGACCAGATGGAGGCGTTCGCCGACGGCGTGGCGCCGCACCTCGACGCGTAGGGAGTGACGGGCATGGGCAAGCTGGACGGCCGGGTCGTACTGATCACCGGCGCGGCGCGCGGGCAGGGCGAGCAGGAGGCGCTGCTCTTCGCGGCGGAGGGGGCGCGGGTCGTCCTCGGGGACGTGCTGGACGAGCGGGGCGCGGCCGTGGCGGAGGGGATCGGCACCGACCGGGCGCGCTACGTCCACCTCGACGTGACCAAGGAGGCGGACTGGGCGGCCGCACTGGACGCCGCCACGGAGTCGTTCGGCCGGCTCGACGGGCTGGTCAACAACGCCGGCATCCTGCGCTTCAACGAGCTCGCGGCCACTCCGCTGGCGGAGTTCCAGGAGGTCGTCCTGGTCAACCAGGTCGGCGCCTTCCTGGGGATGCGGACCGTGATCCCGCTGCTGACGGCGGCCGGCGGGGGCACGATCGTGAACACCGCCTCCTATGTGGCGCTGGCCGGCCTGGCCGGGGTCACCTCGTACGCCGCGACCAAGGCCGCCGTCGTCGGCATGACGCGGGTGGCCGCGATGGAGCTGGCCCCCAAGGGGATCCGGGTCAACGCGATGTGCCCGGGCGCGATCGACACCCCGATGTCCAACCCGGGGGAGTCCGTCCCCGCGGAGGCCCTGGACCGGCTGTACGGCAAACTCGTGCCGCTCGGCAGGATCGGGCGCCCGGAGGAGGTCGCGCGGCTGGCGCTCTTCCTGACCAGCGACGACTCCTCGTACATCACCGGGCAGCCGTTCGTCGTCGACGGTGGGTGGCTGGCCGGGGTCCAGCCCTTCTGACGTTCCATCAGGTATTGACCTCCCTCGTCGCCGGTGGAAGAGTCGGAGCGGGAATCTGACGATCCGTCAGAAAAGCTAGGGACGGTGAACCCCTTGGAATTCGGGATCTTCGTACAGGGATATGTGCCCAAGTTCCGCTCGGAGGTCGATCCGCAGGCGGAGCACCACGCGCTGATGGAGGAGACCGAGTACGTCGTCCAGGCGGATCGGTCGGGCTTCAAGTACGCGTGGTTCAGCGAGCACCACTTCCTCGAGGAGTACTCGCATCTGTCCGCCAACGACGTCTACATCGGCTACCTCACCCACGCCACCGAGCGGATCCACCTCGGGTCGGGCATCTTCAACCCGCTCCCGCAGGTCAACCACCCGGTCAAGGTCGCCGAGAAGGTCGCCATGCTCGACCACCTCTCCGACGGGCGCTTCGAGTTCGGCACCGGCCGGGGCGCCGGCAGCCACGAGATCCTCGGCTTCCTCCCCGGCGTCACGGACATGAACGCCACCAAGGAGATCTGGGAGGAGACCGTCGGCGAGTTCCCGAAGATGTGGCTCAACGACGAGTACCCGGGCTTCCAGGGCAAACACTGGTCCCTGCCGCCCCGCAAGGTCTTCCCCAAGCCGCACGGGAAGTCGCACCCCGCCATGTGGTACGCCGCGGGCTCCCCGCCCTCCTACGCCATGGCCGCCCGCAAGGGCCTGGGCGTGCTGGGGTTCAGCGTCCAGAAGGTCTCCGACATGGAGTGGGTGCTGGAGCAGTACAAGACCGCGGTGCGCGACGCCGAGCCGATCGGCGACTTCGTCAACGACAACGTCATGGTGACGACCACCGCGATCGTCGCCGAGACCCGCAAGGAGGCGATCCGCGTCGCGGCGAGCAGCAACCTCAACTACCTGCAGTCGCTGGTCTTCCGTTACCACGACACCTTCCCGCGCCCGGAGTACATCCCGCAGTGGCCCGAACTGCTGCCGACGTACACCGAGGAGCTCATCGAGATGCTCCTGGACGAGGAGCTGATGATCTGCGGCGATCCCGACGACGCGCTCAAGCAGTGCAAGCGCTGGGAGTCGGCGGGGGCCGACCAGCTCTCCTTCGGGCTGCCGGTGGGCGTCCCCTTCGAGGACACGATGCGCACGATCAAGCTGGTGGGGGAGCACGTCATCCCCAAGATCGACACGGACCCGGTGCACCGGACCACCCGCTTCCGCCGGGCGGCGTGACGCCGCGGGCCACCGACAGGGCGGCGCCTTCCCGGACCGCCGCCCGGCCCCCGGACCGGGACCGGTACCGCGGCGGCGGCCGCCGCGCCCGGGGCCGGCCGGGGGCCACACACCGTGCGGCGGGGACGCCCCCGCGGCCCCAGCAGGAGGAGGGACCACGCATGCTCGACCACCTGATCCGCGGCGCGACGCTCGTCGACGGCACCGGTGCCCCGGCCCGCACGGCCGACGTCGGCCTGCGGGACGGCCGGGTCGTCGCGGTGGCGCCGCCCGGCGGGGCCGAGGAGCCCGCACGGACCACCGAGGACGCGACCGGACTGGTCCTGGCGCCCGGCTTCGTCGACCCGCACACCCACTACGACGCCCAGTTGTTCTGGGACCCCTTCGCGACACCCTCTATGGACCACGGGGTCACCACGGTCGCGGGCGGCAACTGCGGCTTCACCCTGGCGCCGCTCAAACCGGAGGACGCCGACTACACCCGCCGGATGATGTCCAAGGTCGAGGGCATGTCGCTGACGGCCCTGGAATCCGGTGTCGACTGGAACTGGCACGGCTTCGGCGACTACCTCGACGCCCTGGAGGGCCGGATCGCCGTCAACGCCGGCTTCATGGTGGGCCACTGCGCGCTGCGCCGCTATGTGATGGGCCCCGACGCCGTCGGCGGACAGCCCTCACCGGCCCAGCTGGAGTCCATGCTGCGGCTCTTCCACGAGTCCATGGAGGCCGGCGGCTGGGGCCTGTCGACGACCCAGTCCGCCACCCACTCCGACGGCGACGGCAGCCCGGTGGCCTCGCGGCACGCGAGGCCCGCGGAACTGCTCGCGCTCTCCCGGGCCGTCGGCGAGCACGAGGGCACGCAACTCGAGGCCATCGTCGCCGGGTGCCTGGACACCTTCTCGGACGAGGAGATCGACCTGTTCGTCGACATGACGGTGGCCGCCGGACGCCCGCTCAACTGGAACGTCCTCACGATCGACGCCGCCGTACCGGACCGGGTTCCCCGTCAGTTGCAGGCCTCCGAGCGGGCCCGCAAGGCCGGCGGCCGCATCGTCGCGCTGACGATGCCGATCCTGACCCCCATGAACATGTCGCTCGGCACCTTCTGCGCCCTCAACCTCATCCCCGGCTGGGGCGAGATCCTCTCCCTCCCGGTGCCCGAGCGGATCGCCCGGCTCCGCGACCCCGAGGTCCGCGCCGCGATGCTGCGGCGTGCCGGGAGCCCCGAGGCGGGCGTCTTCCGCCGGCTGGCGGACTTCGGCCGGTACGTCATCGGCGACACCTACTCCGAGGAGAACCGGCGCGCCGGCGTGAGCGGCAGGGTGGTGCGGGACATCGCCGCCGAGCGGGGCCAGGACCCCTTCCACACCCTCGTCGAGATCTGCGCCGCCGACGACCTGCGGACGGTGCTGTGGCCCATGCCCACCGACAACGACCCGGACAGCTGGGAGCTGCGGCGCACCACCTGGGAGCACGAGGACGTCCTGCTCGGCGGTTCCGACGCGGGCGCCCACCTGGACCGCATGTGCGGGGCGCCGTACACCACGCGCTTCCTGGGCGACTGCCTGCGCGGCCGCCGGCTCGTGCCGCTGGAGAAGGCGGTACGGATGCTCAGCGACGACCCGGCGCGGCTGTTCGGGCTGCGGGGGCGCGGCCGGGTCGCCGAGGGCTACCACGCCGACCTGGTCCTCTTCGACCCCGAGCGGATCGACGCGGGCACCGCCACGTTGGTGCACGACCTGCCCGGCGACAGCCCCCGACTGGACTCCAGGGCGCGGGGGGTGGTCAGCGTCCGGGTCAACGGCGTCGAGACGATCCGGGACGACTCCGTCACCGGGGCGGTCCCGGGCCGGGTCCTGCGCTCCGGACGGGACACCCGTACCGTCCCGACCTCATGGTGAGGCCCCGCAGGCCGTCGGGCTCCAGGGGGCGGCCCGCGGCGACCCCGCCACGACCATGGTGACCGGTGCCGCACCGTGGTCCGGCACCGTGTCGCGGCCCCGCGCGCCGCGCGCCACGGGCATACGGTTGGCCCACACCACGGGAGGTGCGACGACGCCATGCGGATCGCCACGACGATCTTCCTGACCGACCACTCCGTCCCCGCCGTCCGGCTCGCCCGCGAGCTGGAGGAGCGCGGCTTCGACGGCCTCTACCTCCCCGAGCACACGCACATCCCGGTGAGCCGGCGCACCCCGGCGCCGATGGGCGATCCGCTGCCTCCCGAGTACGGCAGGACCCTCGACCCCTTCGTCGGGCTGTCCGCGGCCGCGGCCGTCACCCACCGGTTGCGACTCGGCACCGGCATCACACTGGTCGCCCAGCACGATCCGATCGTGCTGGCCAAGCAGGTAGCGAGCCTGGACTTCCTCTCCGGCGGCCGCTTCACCCTCGGCGTCGGCTTCGGCTGGAACGTGGAGGAGGTCGCCGACCACGGGGTCGACTGGCCGCGCCGCCGGGAACTGGTGCGGGAACGGATGGCCCTGATGGGCGCCTTGTGGGCGCCCGAACCGACGGCGTACAAGGGCGAGTCCTGCCGCGTGGAGGCCAGTCACGCCTGGCCCAAGCCGGTCTCGGGCGGACGGCCGCGCATCCTGTGCGGCGGCGCCGCGGGTCCCCTGCTCTTCGCGCACATCGCCGAGTACGCCGACGGCTGGATGCCCATCGGCGGCGGCGGGCTGGCGGAGAGCATCCCGCGCCTGCGGCGGGTGTGGGCTGACGCCGGCCGCGACCCGGCCGCGCTCCAGGTCGTGCCGTACGCGGTCCGGCCGAACGCCGGCAAGCTGGCGTACTACCGGGAGCAGGGCCTGGAGGAGGTCGTGCTGCAACTGCCCTCCGCCGGGACGGCGGACGTGCTGCGCACCCTGGACGAGTACGCCCGCTACCTGTGACGGGCGGTCACGCGTCGGGGTAGCGTTCCAGCCACGCCGCGGACGCGCCGCCCGGCCCGTGCAGGGCTGGGCCCTGCGTCATCTCCATGGCGAAGTCGTCGGCGAGCTGGAGGATCGTGCCCCGCCCCTCCAACTCCGCGATCCACGCCGGGGACAGGGCGGTCTCGCCGTGCCGCACGCCGAGCAGGTTGCCGCAGATCGATCCGGTGGAGCCGCTGTCGCCGGAGTGGTTGACGGCGAGCAGCAGGCCGTGCCGGACGTCCTCGGCGACCAGGGCGCAGTAGACGCCGACGGCGAGCGCCTCTCCGGCGGTCCGGCCCTCGCCCAGGGACTCCACCCGGTCGGCGGTGGGCAGTCCCTGCCGTACCGCACCGAGGGCGGCCTGCAGGGCCGCGGAGGTCTCCTCGTGGCCGGGGCGCGCCGCGATCAGGGCCAGCGCCTGCTGCACGGCGCCGTCCAGGGTCTCGCCGCGGGCCAGTCCGTGCACGATGACGGCGAACGCCCCCGCGGCGAGGACGCCGGTGGGGTGGCCGTGCGTCTGCGCCGCGCACTCGACCGCGAGCTGGAACACCAGATGCGGCTCCCAGCCGACCAGCAGGCCGAAGGGTGCCGAGCGCACGACCGTGCCGCAGTCCTTGGACTCCGGGTTCTTGGGACGGTCGAGGGTGCCCATGCGCTCGTCGCCCAGCCCGGTCAGACAGGCTCTCCCGGGTGCGCGCCGCGAGTACAGCCACTCCTCGCGGGCGAGCCAGCCGGTGTCCTTGCGGCGCTCGTCGGGCCCCCAGTCGTTCTGGGTGCCGGCCCAGCGCAGGTACGCCCGGTGCAGATCGGTCGGCGGGTGCCAGGCGCCCGCGTCGCGCCGCACCTGGGCGCGTATCAGGCCCTCGGCGGTGAACAGCGTCATCTGGGTGCCGTCGGTGACGGCTCCGCGCCGCCCGTAGGCGGGGACGTAGTCGGTGACGCCGTCCTTCCCGTGGGCCTGCCGTATGGCGGACAGGGAGTCGAACTCGACACCGGCACCCAGCGCGTCGCCGATCGCGCCGCCGAGCAGACAACCCCGCACCCGGCTGCGGAAGTCCTGTTGCTCGGCACGCCCCCATACGGCAACGGCCATGACCACGCCTCTCTGCTCCGTCTGCCCGAGCACTGTAATCGACACGGATCGGTCGCCATCCGGTCAGGAACGGAATGTGGTGGGTCGCACGGACGAAGGCCCCCGCTGCCGGGCAGCGGGGGCCTTCGGGAGGTTCCGGATCTACCAGCGGCCCTGCCACGCGGGCTGCGGGGTCCGCACACCGCGCGTCAGCGCCCAGCGGGCCGCGCTCGCGAGCAGCGTGGTGACGATCAACCCGATGAAGAAGTTGACCACACAGGTGGCGAGCATCTCGTTGGAGCGGTGCAGGGCCAGCGGGATCACCACCGCGAAGAGGGTCAGCGCGGCCATGATCCAGCCGAAGAACAGCATGGCGCGCGGCGTCGTCGCGAGCAGGACGCGCAGCAGGACCGTCGCGGCGAGGGCGACCAGGCCGGCTCCGAGGACGTAGGCGGTGGCGGCCGCGTCGCGCCACAGCCCGTAGCCCTGGGGGGCGAAGACCGGAAGCAGCAGGAATCTCTGCGCGACCACGATGCCGGCCCTGGCCAGTAGTCCGGCCAGTACCGCGGTCGCCAGTCCGACGCCCCACAACCGCCATGAGTGGACACGGAGGCGGTCGTGTTCGGCGTAGCTGCTTGTCACGTGTGGTTCCTTTCGCGTCAGCCGATGCAGAGGACCAGCAGGCAGAGCTGCATCGGCGACTTCGTTGCCGACGGCGTGGGGGCCGCCGTCGTTGTGGGGGGTGTGGCCGGGACGTCCGCGGGGGTGTGGGGTGCGGACGAGGGCGCGGTGGTGGGGACACCGGGGTGCGCGGGGGCGGGGTCGGCGGTGGCCGTGCGGACCCGCGGTCCGGCGTCGCCCTGGGGGGCGGTGTGCGCCGGCGCGGTGGTGCTCGTGGCGGACGGCTCGGTGCGCGGCGCGTCGCCGCGCGGCGCGGTGCCGGCGGGGTGCGCGCGCTGACCGGGGCGGCTGGTGGCGTCGCCGTCCGGCTGCGCCGGGATCGAGGAGAGCGGAAGCGTGCGCGCCGTGGCCGGCGTCAGGGGCCGGTCCGCCGCCGCCGTGTCGGCCGGGCCCTTGGACCCGCCGGTGGGCAGCGCGGCGACGGTCAGGCCGCCGCCGACGAGCGCCACCGCCGTGACCGCCGCGGCCCGGCGCCGGTTCTTCTTCCAGCGCTCCATCTGCCGCCGCCGGGCCGCACGGCCGCCAGGCGCGAGGTCGGCGGCGTCCGGGTCGGGGTCGTCGGGGTCGTCCGGGAAGTCCGCGCCGCCGCGCGGCTCCCACTCCGCCGTCGACTGCGGACCGCGCCACACGGGCGGTGCGATGTCCGGTGCGTACGCGCCGCACCCCGGGCACACCAGAGCGCCGTTGAGATGCCGACGGCAGGAGGAGCAGTAGTCCATCTCCGAGTCTCTCTCTGCTGACCGCGCCGCCGGGGGACGTCGGCGGCCCGTCCGGCCTTGCACGTTCCCCGTGCGAGGCCGGACGGCCAGCAACGCTAACGACACCACCCGAAGGAGGTGCGCAGCCTGTGTGACGCTTTTGGAGAGTTGCTCGGACTCTTTTGGAGAGGTTGCCGAGGGCGCGGCCAGGGGCCGCGCCCCAGGTCAGTCCTCCAGCACCGGCAGCAGTTCCGGCAGGTGACCGTCGGAGGCCAGCCCCGCGGCGACACGCTCGGCGGGCACCTCCCCGTAGGTCGTCGTCCGCTGCCGGGACGGACGGCCGGCGGCGTCGGCGATGGCGACCAGATCGCGGATGGAGCGGTACGAGCCGTAACTCGAGCCCGCCATCCGGGAGATCGTCTCCTCCATCAGCGTGCCGCCCAGGTCGTTCGCACCGGAGCGCAGCATCTCGGCCGCGCCGTCGGTGCCCAGCTTGACCCAGCTGGTCTGGATGTTGCGGATGTGCGGGTGGAGCAGGAGGCGGGCCATCGCCGTCACGGCGCGGTTGTCGCGCAGCGTCGGGCCGGGCCGGGCGATGCCGGCCAGGTAGACGGGCGCGTTGGTGTGGATGAAGGGCAGGGTCACGAACTCCGTGAAGCCGCCCGTCTCCTGCTGGATCCGGGCCAGCAGCCGCAGATGGCCCAGCCAGTGGTGGGGCTGGTCCACATGGCCGTACATCATGGTCGAGGAGGAGGGCAGGCCCAGTTCGTGCGCGGTCCTGACGACCTCGACCCAGGTGGCGGCGGGCAGCTTGCCCTTGGTCAGGACCCAGCGGACCTCGTCGTCGAGGATCTCGGCGGCCGTCCCGGGGACGGAGTCGAGACCGGCCTCCTTGGCGGCGGTCAGCCATTCGCGGATCGACATGCCCGTGCGGGTGGCGCCGTTGACGACCTCCATCGGGGAGAAGGCGTGCACGTGCATGCCGGGCACGCGCTCCTTCACCGCCCGCGCGATGTCGAAGTAGGCGGTGCCCGGCAGGTCGGGGTGGATGCCGCCCTGCATGCACACCTCGGTCGCGCCGACCTCCCAGGCCTGCTCCGCCCGGTCGGCGACCTGGGACAGCGACAGGGTGTAGGCGTCGGCGTCGGTACGGCGCTGGGCGAAGGCGCAGAAGCGGCAGCCGGTGTAGCAGACGTTGGTGAAGTTGATGTTCCGTGTGACGACGTAGGTGACCTCGTCGCCGACCGCGTCGCGGCGGACGTCGTCGGCGATCCGGCACAGCGCGTCCAGTGCCGCACCGTCGGCGTGCAGCAGCGCGAGCGCCTCGGCGTCCGTCAGCTTCGTCGGGTCGTCGGCGGCCACGGAGAGCGCGGTCCGCACATCGGCCTCGATGCGGTCCGGGACCAGGCCGGGCGCCGCCTGCTCGCGCAGCGCCTCCCAGTCCCCGTACACCTCGTCGAAGTCCTCCCGGCGGTCGCCGGTGCGGCCGTCGGTGTCGATGGTGCGGTGCAGGTCGGTGCGGCCCGCGGCGGTGAAGACCTCCTCGGGCTCCTGCCACGGCCGGCCGGTGACCTCGGCTTCCTCGCGCGCCAGCCCCGTCTCCGGATCGGCCAGCGCCCGGACGTGCGGCAGCAGCCGCGGGTCCAGCCACGGCTCGCCCCGCCGTACGAACTCGGGGTAGACGCAGAGCCGTTCCCGCAGGGCGAAGCCCGCCTCCGCCGAGTGCGCCGCGAGTTCGTCGATCTGCGGCCAGGGGCGCTCGGGGTTGACGTGGTCCGGGGTGAGCGGCGAGACCCCGCCCCAGTCGTCGATGCCGGCCCCGATCAGCCGGGCGTACTCCGCGTCCACCAGGTTCGGCGGCGCCTGCAGGCAGGCCGACGGCCCCATGATGTGCCGGGCGACGGCCACCGCCGCCAGCAGATCGTCCAGTTCCGCGTCCGGCATGCCGCGCATCGCGGTGTCCGGCTTGGCGCGGAAGTTCTGGATGATCAGTTCCTGGATGCCGTGGTACGACCGGGCGACGCGGCGCAGCGCGAACAGCGACTCGGCGCGCTCCTCGTAGGTCTCCCCGATGCCGATCAGCAGCCCGCTGGTGAACGGTACGGAGCTGCGTCCCGCGTCCTCCAGCACCCGCAGCCGTACGGCCGGTTCCTTGTCGGGGGAGCCGTGGTGCGGGCCGCCGGGCTCGCTCCACAGCCGGGTCGCCGTCGTCTCCAGCATCATGCCCATCGACGGGGCGACCGGCTTCAGCCGCTGGAAGTCCGTCCAGCTCATCACCCCGGGGTTGAGGTGCGGCAGCAGCCCCGTCTCCTCCAGGATGCGGATGGACATCGCCCGGACGTACGCGATGGTGTCGTCGTAGCCGTGCGCGTCCAGCCACTCGCGGGCCTCGGGCCAGCGGTCCTCCGGCTTGTCCCCGAGCGTGATCAGGGCTTCCTTGCAGCCGAGTTCGGCGCCACGCCGGGCGATCTCCAGCACCTCGTCGGGGGACATGAACATCCCGTGCCCGGCCCGCCGGAGTTTGCCGGGCACGGTCACGAAGGTGCAGTAGTGGCACTTGTCGCGGCACAGGCGCGTGAGCGGGATGAACACGCTCTTGGAGTAGGTGATGATCCCGGGCCGTCCGGCCGCCTCCAGGCCCGCGTCCCGTACCCGGGCCGCGCTCTCCATCAGCGAGGTGAGGTCCTCCCCCCGCGCCTGGAGCAGCACCGCGGCCTCCGCGGTGTCGAGCGCGACGCCGTCACGTGCACGCTTGAGCGCACGCCGCATGCTGTTGGTGGTCGGCGGAGTGTGGGTCATTCTCCGAGCATAGGTGCGGGATACGTCACCCGGCGCTGTCGGGAGGATCACCCCCGCCGGCGGTCCCGGACGGGGAATATCCGGGCTGGCCTTGACGTCGGCGTCAAGGTCTACCGTCGGGTCATGCGGATCGGAGAACTCGCCGAACGGGCCGGGACCACCACCCGTGCCCTGCGCCACTACGAGTCACTGGGGCTGCTGCGCGCCCGTCGCGCGGGCAACGGCTACCGGGCCTACGACGACCAGGACCTGCGTCTGCTGCGGCAGATCCAGGTGCTGCGCGACTTCGGCTTCGAACTGGAGGACACCCGGCCGTTCGTGGACTGTCTGCGGGCCGGCCACCCGGAGGGTGATTCCTGCGCCGCTTCGATCGAGGTCTACCGGCGCAAGCTGGCGGAGCTGGACGAGTGCATCGACCGCCTGAGGGAGGTCCGCGAACGGCTCGGCTCTCAGCTCGTCCGCGCGGAACTGGCCTCGGCCGGGGGCGCCGCCGAACCGCGTTGTGAGTTCAGCTGCCAGGCAGACGAGGGGAGTACGCGATGACGACGCACATCGAGGGCCTGACCGAGGTGACCGACGCGACGTTCGCCGAGGAGGTGCTGGGCGCCGAGGGCCCGGTGCTGGTGGAGTTCACCGCCGACTGGTGCGGGCCCTGCCGCCAGATCGCCCCGGTCCTGGCGGAGGTCGCCCGCGAGGAGGCGGGCCGGCTGAAGGTCGTCCTGCTGGACGTGGACCACAACCCGCAGGTCACGTCGGCGTACGGAGTCCTGTCGATGCCGACCCTGATGGTCTTCCGGTCGGGGGAGCCGGTGAGGTCCCTGGTGGGGGCGCGGCCGAAGCGGCGGCTGCTGCAGGAGCTCGCCGACGTCATGTGAAAGGGGGCCGCCTTGAGCGCTCCGGAGGCGGACCGAGCCGCCGGCGCGCCGGCGCCCGGGTGTCCCCGGGGGGGGGGGGGGCCGCCCCGCGGGGCGCGCCGGGTGGGGGTGGGCGGCGGCGGCGGGGCGGGCGGCCGCCGGGGCCGCGCCGGGCCCGGGCCGGG